>JBDTRY010000045.1:0-20368 GCA_039931435.1 Acidobacteriota bacterium
CAGCGAACCGACGTGCACATCGCCAGCGGCCGGTACGCCGGAGGTTCGCTCAACGCCGACTACCATCTGACGAACTACGAAGAGCCTTACCCGATGAACGTCGATCTGCACTTCACCGGGATCTCGCTGGAGAAGCTTTTCGAGGACTGGGGAATGAAGAGTACCGGCCTGCGTGGCGCAGCCAGCGGCGAGCTTGCCTACGGCTGGGAAAAAGACCGCATCCTGGACGGATCGGGATCAGGCCGTGCGACGCTGAAGCCCGGCACCGTGGCTTTTGGGACGGCAAAGTATCCGATGGCTCTTTCCGGCGCATCGAAGTTTTCCCTGGCCCGCGGGGTGATCACCTTTGCCCCCTCGCAGTTGATGACCCCGCATTCCACGCTCGGGTTCTCCGGACGACTGGGTATTGAGGGGTTGACGGCAAGTCTGGCGATCAAGGCCAGGAGCGGTGACTTTTCAGAATTCGATCGACTGGCCTACAACTTCGCGCAATCGATCGGAAAAGAGGATGTGACGCTTCTCGGCCTGGGAGGCACCGGCACTATCGACGCCACCGTTCGGGGAACTCTCAGTGAGCCGGATGTCGTGGCCCGCGTCGAGACCTCGGAGACAAGCTACAGCGATGTTCCCATGGGAAGCTCGATCATCGACCTTACCTACTCGGGTACGAAGAGTGTACTCACGTTCAGGAATGCCGAGTTTCATAAGGACGGAGCGGACCTGTTCCTTCAGGGAACGCTGGGCTTCCCATCGACGGGAGCGTCACCGCGGTTCGACCTCTCCGTTCGAGCGAATGACTGGCTGGTGCAGCCGGTGCTGAAGATCGTCAGCCTCGACCTCGTTGTCCCCGGAACCGCGACAGGCTCGATGACTGTCAGCGGAACACCCGACCGGGGGATGGTGAACTTTCAGAACACAATCATTCGACGTGCACAGGACCAGCAGGCGCGTCTGAATGGAACGGTAGCCTGGCTTCCGGGCCAGGGAAACATCGCATTGAACCTCGATGTCGGGACGCAGTCTTTTCCGTTACAGGACCTGATGAGCTTTCTTGACGTGCAGGGATTTCCGGCGACCGGAAGACTGACTGGAACGCTCCACGTCGAAGGTCCTAAGAACGCTCTCGAGGGAGCCGGATCGATCGTCATCCGCGGCGGGGCCATCTCCGGCGAGCCGATCGACATGGCCTCCGCGGACATTGTATTCACGCAGGGAAACGTCAGGGCCACGAACGTCTCACTGGCCGCGCCAGCCGGAAAGATCACCGGTGAAGCTGAATACAACTTCGAGCAGGAGACCTTCAGTTACATGATCGAGGCCCCGGATCTGGACCTGTCGAAGTTCAAGACGCTGAGCATGGCCAGTTCGCCCATCACCGGCCGGTTGACACTTTCGTCGACGGGAGCAGGAACCCTCAAACAACCGGAGATCGTTCTTCAGGGAACTCTGAACGACGCTGTGTTGAACGGAACGAAAGTTCCCGCTGGCAATGCTCCGCCGCAGATTTACCTGGCCATCCGCAATGGCGAGCTCGTTGTCCGCGGCAGCGCATTTGACGCTCTCGTTGTGGAGGGGACGGGCACTGTCTCACCGGCCGGCGATCTCGACGGAAAGGTCACGGTGCGAATCGACGATCTCTCCAAAATCGGTCCGATCATCGCACCCGCGGCCGAGGTTCCTGTTGCGGGCAGCGTAGTGGCTGAGTTCGTCCTTGGAGGAAACACCAGTTCCATTGAAAAGATCCATATCATCGGGACGGTTCCGACGATGAATCTGTCCGTTTCCGGACAGCAGTTCACGATGCCGGAGCCCATTCGTTTCGCACTGCAGAAGGGGCGCGTGCAGATCGAGTCATTTCACCTTCAGCACGACAGTTCGACATTCGCCGTCACCGGATTTGCTTCGCTCACTGGCGACAAACGAATCAATGTGGATATCAACGGTACGATCCAGGCTGAGCTGCTGCAGTTGCTCATGCCCGAAAGCCGTGCTCAGGGGCAGATCACCGTGGCCGCTGGAATCACCGGAACGACGTCCGCACCGGTAGTCAATGGCAGTGCGGAACTGGTCAACGCCCAATTGAAAATTCCGGGCTTCCCGCAGTTGATCGACCAGATCACCGGAACGGTCGTCTTCCGGGGCGACCGGGTGGAGCTCGATTCCCTGCGGGCCCAGGTTGGTGGTGGGCGGGTTGTAGCCGGTGGCTATCTCACCTTGAAGGGCCTCACTCCGGAAAGCGTACGCCTCACACTTCAGGGTCAGAATGTTGCCATTCGCTACTTTGACGGAATCGGTATCGAAGGCGACTTTGATCTCCAGCTCAGCGGCGATGCCGATCACTCGCTTCTTCAGGGAGGCGTGAACATCGACCGCGCGCTTTACTACAAAGATTTCGCCGTGGGATCGGTGATTGGGAAGTTCATCGAGCGAAGAGGACTGACACCGGCCACGCCAGCGGACTGGCAGAACAAGATTGCGCTGCGCATCCACATTACCGCCAACGACACCCTGGCCGTGAAGAACAACATCGCCGAGTTGACGGGCAGTGCCACGCTGGATGTCGTGGGGACCCTGGCCAAGCCGAACATTCTTGGCGACGTCACTCTGGATGAGGGTGGAAAAGTGACTTTTCAGGACGTTACCTACCGCGTGACGCGGGGTACGGTGACGTTCCAGAATCCATTTCGGATCGATCCGTTCCTTGACGTCAGTGCCGAGGCACGGGTGCAGGAGTACGATCTCACGGTCAACCTTTCCGGAACCCTGGATCGTCTCACGCCTACGATCTCCAGTGATCCGCCTGTCAGCGATCTCACCCTGCTTTCCCTGCTCGGCCCCTCGAGCATCGGCCGGCCTTCCACCGGAGGACTTTTCGCTAACGGCTTCCAGACGGCGGGCACTTCCCTGCTCGTGCAGAGCCTGGGAGGTCTGATCGGAAAGCAGATCTTCCCGTTTGTCGATTCGTTCCGTGTCGACGCCGGACTGGAGGGCTCATCAACTTCCGAGCCCACGGTGACGTTCGAAAAACAGGTGGATACAAAGCTCCGGGTAATCTTTTCCTACAACACCGGCGACCATCGCAAGAACACGGAAATCATCGAGTACCAGATCCGTCCGGAGTGGCTTGTCCAGTTCACTCGCGACAAGGAACGGGAGTACATCCTCGAAGCGCGATTCCGGCGCCTGTACAACGGTTACTGGGGAAGCAGAAACGAAGAATACGCAAAGGTGGTATCGCTCGATGAGGGCGGCCCATCAGTGCCCCTGCTTTTTCCACAGTTGCCTCGCACATCACCTGGGACGCTCATGCCGGCCAGCGGCGGTGAGCCGGGAGCGATCGTGCGCGAAGTTCACTTCAAAGCGGACGCGGAGTTCGACGTTACCTTGCTTTCGGACAAGGTAAACGTGAAAGTGGGCAATCCGTTGCACATCAGAGACGTGCAGGATTCCATATCCTCGCTCTACCGCACCGGGGATTTCCGGAACATCCGCGTCGATTCCACACCGGTGGCGGACGGCGTCAGTCTGACCTTTGTTCTCTCCCTGAACTATCGAATCAACGACATCTCCTTCGAGGGAGCGGACAAGGAGATCGCCGACGCCAGCAAACAGCTCAAGCTGAAAACGGGAGCGGTACTCAGTCTCTCTGCCGTGGATCGGGATGCCACTTCCGTCGAGCAGGTCCTTCACAATGGCGGCTACCTGCAGGTCACGGTGGATCCGGAGACGCGTTTTGCCCGAGCGAAGAATCAGGCCCAGGTCATCTTTCACGTCACCCTCGGTCCTCTGGCGCATGTTTCTACGATCCGATTCGAAGGTGAGCTTGCTCCCTTCCACTCGGCAGATCTCGAGAAGAAATTGAAGCTGAAGCCCGGGGACGTCTTCCATCCCCGCGATGCCAGGAGAGATGCGGATCGGGCGCGGAACTTCCTCATCAACAAGAGCTATCGGAAGGCTACGGTCGGTCTCGTATCCGACGCCTACGATCGCTCTACGAGTACGGTTACGCTGGTCTACCACGTCAACGTCGGACCGAAAGTCGAGATCACTGTGCAGGGAGTCTCGCGCGGCGCAGTGAAGCGCCTGCTGCCATTCAAGAAGGGCGAGGGATACTCCGAGGATCTGATCGATCGCGCCACGGATGCCATCGTCAACCTTTACCAGGGCAAGGGCTATTTCTACGCGGCGGTGGACACGGAGGAGAAAACGGTCGGCGACAAACTGGTCGTGAATTTCCTTGTCAAGCCGGGCCGCCTCTACAAGATGGAACAGGTCGACTTCCGCGGCAATACCCAGGTCAGCGACAAGAAGCTGCGGGGCATTACCTCCTCCGCACCCGTATCAGGAATCAAGCGCACCATCCTTTCGCTCCTGCGGCGCCCGGTCGGTGTCACTCAGGAAACTCTCAGTGAAGACGGCGACAGCATTCTCGCCTATTACCAGCTGCACGGGTTTTCTCAAACGACGGTTGGCGAGGCTATCGTCAAGCCTCAGGCCGATGGACGCCTTTCGATCGTCTATCCCATTCAGGAAGGAGCGCAGACGCTCGTAACGAGCGTCGAAGTGGAGGCGGACAGGAACATCAGGATCAAGCTGCCGGATCTCCAACTCGAGCCCGGCCAGCCCCTGAATCCCCAGTTGCTCACAACCGACGTGGCCGCTCTTCAGGGAGCCTATGCAGATGCCGGTTATGTGGAAGTTCAAGTTGCGCCCAAGGTGGACATGAATGCAGCGAAGACGGCGGGCAAAGTCACCTACAGCGTTCTGGAGGGTCCCAAGGTCCTGATCGATCAGGTCAGCGTCCGGGGCAATTTTTATACGGATCGGGACGTGATTCTGCGAAAGGTAGCACTGGAGACTGGAGAGCCCTTCTCGTATCGGAAACTTCTTCAGGCACAACAGGAACTCTATCGCCTGGGGACGTTCCGCCGCGCCGACGTCACCGCTGAGGAAACGGGGACGAGCGTCGGTGACCGCAACGTCCTCGTCGACGTCGAAGAAGGGCGGAACCTGAGTATCGCCGGCTCCATCGGCTGGTCCAACGAGGCCGGGGGTTCCGTCTCGACGCTCATCTCGCACCGCAACCTGTTCGGTACCGGGCGCTACGCCGGTGTGCAGGGCCGCTATTCGCAGAGGCGCCAGCAGTACTTCTTCACCTACCTCGAGCCGTTTCCATTCGGAGCGAACGTTCCCACGCAATTCACCATCTTCAGGGAGAGCGAACAGCAACAGCCTGAAGCCAGAATCGCAACGTTCGGGACGTTCGTGGAGGCCTCGAGAGTTTTCAAACAGAAGACGCGTTTCGCATTGCGGTACGAATACAAACTGGCCAAGTGCGTCAGCGGCGACCTCTGTACTGCTGCCACGGGGGGAATCCCCGTTCCCATCGAGGGCGTGCCCCGCGAAAAGCAGAACATCCAGATCTCGAGCGTAACGCCGTCGTTCTTCTGGGATACGAGGGATGATCCATTCAATCCCCGTCGCGGACTGATCTCCTCTGCTTCGATTGAATACGCATTTCCATTCAGGAGCGCCGAAGCTAACTTTCTGAAGCTGTTCACACAGGCTGCGTTCTACTATCCCGTCTCCGAGCGCTCCGACTTCGTTGCTTCCACTCGTGTGGGACTGATCGATCCTCTGGCCAGCAGCGGACCGGGATCGGTCGTACCCTTCTCCGAGCGATTCGTTGCCGGCGGAGAAAATACGCATCGTGCCTACGCACTGGACGAACTGGGAATCGAACGCCAGACGCTGGTCTGTACCGTGGACGTTCCTGATCCGCTCGACCCTGATCGAACGATTCCGGCCCAGATTCCCTGCGCGGACGGTGGCAAGATCGTTTCCGTGGGCGGTAACGCCATGGTCATCGGGAATCTCGAATATCGCTTCCCGATCTTCGGGAGTCTTTTCGGGGCGACGTTTCTCGACGCCGGAAATGTCTGGAAAGAAATTTCCGGGGCGAACGGAATCAAGTTCGATCAGCTTCGCTACGGCGTTGGATTCGGAATCCGCTATCTCACTCCCGTCGGGCCCATTCGACTGGATCTCGGGTACAAGATCAACCGCGAGCCGTTCGAGAGTCCCTTCGGCTGGTCGATCTCGCTGGGCTATCCCTTCTAGGGAACGCTACGCTCGTGAGACTCGGGCAGAACCAGAGAATCATTCAACGGCGGCGGAGAGGCAGAGCGCACGGCGTACGGCCCGTACTCGTGGCGTGTAAACGACGAATCGATACCACCTCGCTTGCTCTCGACGACGATGGCCGCGTTGCGCCTCCTCAACGTAGTCACCGCTATGTCTGCGTCGGCGCGCCTTGCCCTCCTCGCCGGTCGCTGCGCGATCTGGTACCGATTCATCGTTTACACGCCACTAGTCAGGAAAGCCACTCCACTTTCCCGGTGACTTCTGATGGCGGCGAGGGAACCTCCCTGAGGCTACGCCAGCGCTGAGGTACAGGCGCGGCAACGCCGGGCTGCTTCGGGAACTCTTTCCAGACACTCCGGACACTCTTTCATATTCGCGGCAGGAGGCGCTTTGATCAGAGCCTTGGTGATCGTGAAGACAACAGCGGCGATGAGAATGAAGTCGATCAACGTACCGATGAAGTGGCCGTACAGAATGGCGTTCTCGGTGACTTTGCCAGCGGCGTCCGTGGCAGTGCTCAGGACGAATTTGGCATCGCGCCAGCCGCCGGCGGGGAGGAGCATGCCGATGAGCGGCATGAGGAGATCGTCGGCCATGGCGCTGACGACTTTCCCGACGGCAGCGCCGATAATGACGCCGATGGCCAGTGCCAGCGCGTTTGTTTTCGTGAGAAAGCCCCGGAATTCAGAGATCACGATTGTTCTCCTCGCAGTCGGAAGAGTCCGACATACCGGTCAGCATACGCTTCCCGATGCCCCGTAGAGGGTCGCTGTCTGAGGAATGACAAGACGATTCAATCGCGGTCATCCCGAGCGTGCGCGGTTCGCCTCCAGTTCCGCAATCCGCCCTCGCAGGTCTGCGATCTCCGAGGTCATACGGGTGATTTCAGGTTTGAGAGCTTCGCGAGCCAGGTTCTGAATCTTCCCCGTCAGCTTCGCCATTTTTTCGGCCTGGAAGCGGCTGAGCTTTTCTGCGGATTCGCCGAACAACTCCCTGGACTCGCCCAGAAGGTCCTTCAGCAGTGTTTCGAAGTCAGTGGCCATTTTCGTTTCTCCCGGTTGATTCATCATTGAGAAATCAAGGAAACCAGGCGGTCGGATGCCGGCCGAGAAGGCCGTGGTATCCCGCAGCGCAGGGTATTCGAGCAACGCATGTGCCATCGAATTCTTTTCCACTGGCGGCGGTCTGTGACAAGATTCCGGCGGAGCGCTGATGGCCCCCCGAATCGATTCCTTTCAGAGTTTCTGGCCGTACTATGTCCGGCAACACGCCCGCACGGGAACACGAATTCTGCATGGTGTCGGATCCATCCTGGCTGTTCTGGCGGTCGTCCTCGGCCTGAGCATCAATCGTTGGATGTTTCTGGCGGCTCCGCTGATCGGCTACGGATTTGCCTGGTTCTCACATTTTTTTGTGGAGGGAAACCGACCGGCGACATTCGGGCATCCCTTTTACTCGCTGGCTGCCGATTACAAAATGCTCTTCCTCATGATCACCGGGCGGATGAGCGGCGAGGTTCGAAAGTCTGCCGGAACAGAGCCCGGAACTCCGCACTCGTAACGGGCATCGAAGGGAGAACCATTGGATCTATTGGCTGGAAAAACGGGAATCATCTTTGGCGTCGCCAACAAACGCTCCATCGCCTGGGCTATCGCCCAGGCCCTTTCAGGGGCGGGCATGCGACTGGTTTTCACCTATCAGGGTGAACGCATTCGAGAGTCGGTCGAGGCCTTGACCGCTTCAATTCCCGGATCGCTTCTGCTGCCGTGTGATGTCACCGACGACGCCCAGATCGCCGAGGTCTTCTCCAGAGTCGAGAGCAAAATTGGTTACTTGCATACGGTCGTCCATTCAGTCGGATTTGCACCGAAAGAAGATCTCGAGGGGGAGTTCCTCAAAACGTCGCGTGACGGTTTTCGAATCGCTCACGACATCTCCGCCTACTCTCTGGTGGCCATCACCCGCGCTGCAGCTCCGCTACTCGAAAAATCCGGCGAGGGATCAGTCATTGCGCTTACGTACTACGGTTCCGAGAAGGCGGTGGAGGGGTACAACGTCATGGGCGTGGCCAAGGCCTCGCTCGAAGCGTCCGTTCGTTATCTGGCAGCGAACCTGGGTCCACGCGGTATTCGAGTCAATGCCATCTCCGCCGGCCCGGTGAATACGCTGGCCGCGCGCGGGATCCGAGGGTTTACGACGATGCTCAAGCATCACGCCGAGAAAGCACCACTGCGCCGTAATGTCGAGCTCGAGGAGATTGGCGATACAGCCCTGTTCCTGGCTTCGAAAATGTCGTCGGGAATCACCGGTGAAGTCATGTTCGTGGACGGCGGCTACAACATCGTCGGTCTCTGAGGCTGCAGGGGAGCTCTACTTCAAAGCCTCCTCGACGAACTCCAGCATCAGGCTGCGAAGGTGATAGACCAGGTCCGGATCGGTTACGCCGTGACGCGACTTCGGGTAGAGCATCATTCGAAATTGTTTGTGTGCTTTTTCCAGCTCGTAGGCCAGCTGAATCGTATTCTGGACGTGCACGTTGTCGTCGGTCGTTCCGTGCAGCAACAGCAGTTTCCCGTGCAGGTTCGCGGCGGCGAGCCGCGGAGCTGAACTTTTGTATCCGTCGGGATTGTGCTGGGGAGTGAGCATGTAGCGCTCCGTATAGACCGAATCGTAATCCCGCCAGTCTGCGACGGTACCACCGGCAATACCTGCCGACCACTTCGTGCTGTGTGTCAGGGCGTACGCGGTCATGTATCCGCCGAAACTCCAGCCATTGAGGAGCACGCGGCTGGAGTCGACATAGTCGTGTGATTCCAGCCAGGACAGCCCGTCCTCCAGATCACGAAGCTCCAGAGGCCCGAAGTTTCTGTAGAGCGGCCAGGCGGAGACGGCACCCTTTCCGCTGGCCGTGCGGTTGTCGCAGATCCAGACGAGGAACCCTTTCTGGGCGAGCATCTGGTGAAACATGTAGCTCTTCCCACGCCAGACGTTCTTCACTTCAGGTGCGTGCGGACCGCTGTAAGTCTGTTCGTAGACGGGATACTTCCGGGAAGGGTCGAAATTGGCGGGCTTGATGAGCATGGCGTTCATTTCGAAGCCATCGCGTGTTTTTACCGTCAGGAATTGGGGCTGCGATAAAAGGTAGTCGTGGAGAGGAAGGGGGTTGGCAT
Organism: Acidobacteriota bacterium; assembly: GCA_039931435.1. GTDB lineage: Bacteria > Acidobacteriota > Thermoanaerobaculia > Gp7-AA8 > Gp7-AA8 > JBDTRY01. The sequence continues at coordinate 9,315 of JBDTRY010000045.1, forward strand.
CCACGACGCGAACGAGTTTTCCATCCGACGAGTAGAGTTGTAGTTGTGTGGGTGTGGTGACGTCGCTCCAGCGGTCCAGGTAGTAGCGGTAGTCGGGACTGAATTCGGCGTCGTGAGTTCCGGCCTTCTCGGAGAGGCGTTTCAATGCGCTGCCGTCGAGCCGTACGCGATAGACGTCACTGCCGATCGAGCTTCGTTCCGTGCCTGAGAAATAGATCCAACCGCGATCGTCGACGCCGTGCAACTTGCGCACTTCCCATTCACCGCGTGTCACTTGCCCGAGAAGTTTGCCGTCACGGCTGTAGTGATAGATGTGCTTCCATCCGTCACGCTCGCTCAGCCAGAGCATGCTTCCATCCCGGAGAAACATCGGCGGGGCGTCGCGATCGACCCAGGCCTTCGTGCTCTCGCGAAAGAGCGTTACCGAGGAGCCGGAGGCGGGATTGGCGGCGTTGACGTCGAGCCATGTCTGCTCGCGGTTCTGAGCTTCGTAAACGACGGCCGAGCCGTCCGGACGCCAGGCCACATCGACGAGCAGACGATCCTCCGAAGGATAGCCATCCATCGTTACTTCCTGCGAGGTTCCCCCCAAGCGCTGGGCGATGAACAACCGGGCCACAGGATTGGGGTCGCCGGCTTTGGGATAGTTCTCGATTTCGACGCCCTGCCGAAAGGGAAGATGATCGACGATCGTGAAGGGAAAGACGGGGTTTTCGTCCAGTTGCAGATAGGCCAGACGGCTCGAGTCCGGACTCCACCAGAAGGCGCGAAAGGTACCTCGGCCGTAGATTTCCTCCTGATAAACCCAGTCGAGCTTTCCGTTGAGGATCTCGTTCGAGCCATCACTGGTCAGTCGCCTTTCGCGACCATCCGCGAGGCTGATTACGTAAAGGTCATTGCCGCGTACGAAGGCCACGCTTTTGCCGTCGGGGCTGAATTCAGGTTCCTCCTCAGTACCGGCGACGTTTGTCAGTTGAGTCAGTGCGCCGCTGGCGATCTTGTAGAGGTAGAGGTCGTCTTTCACTGAGAGGACGATCGTGTCCTGTTTGCTGTCGAACGAAAATGACGGCCGGTGTGAGATGTGGTGTGCGATTTCCGGATCGACTCCGGAGAGTTCCTCCAGAGCCTTCTGCAGTCTGAGCTGGTTGAACAGTGACGATCGCTTTCCGGTGTTGGCCTCAACGGTCGTCAGTTCGGATGTGTCTGCGTCACCCGAGGTGGAGAACAGGAAACGATTGGAGTCGATCCATTTCATTTCTCGTGATGGTGCCTTCGAGAAATCCGTCGTGGCCGCCGGGTTGTAGATCTGATCGAGGGTTGGAGGACTTGCGGCGCCAGCGGTCAGCGCGGTGAGAGAGAGAAGAGCGGTGAGGAAAGTGGTCCGTCTCATTTCGACTGACTCCGGCGGGAAGAATGACAACATTCTATCTGCCGGGCCCGCTCCTGACGAAACGGACTCGTTTTGAGCAACGGGGAAGTCTGAAGAGACCTTCGCTCGGCGTTTCTAAAGAAACGCGCAGCGTTTTTGCGGGATGTGGAGGACTCGCGATCCTGAGGGAGCGCAGCAACCGGAGGATCTCGTCAACGAGACTCGGGCCTTGATCGCCAGGCAACCGGGAAGGTGGAAGAGATCCTTCGCTCGATGCTTCAGGATGACAGGCGATGGTAATCGTGTCATTTGTCCCTTTGGAGGAACCTAGAGATTGCCGCCGACGAGGAACTTGCTGCCGGTCGGAGCGGAAACCCCGCCGCGTGGCTCCAGAGTGACTGCCAGGCCGGCAATCTCGCTGTTCACCGGAAGATTGCTGACGACGATCGAAGCGTCACCACTCGGTACAGAATCGAAAACGCCTGCGCTCACGGGCGATTTCCCTGCTGGAATGATCCAGAGCTGGTAACTCTTGTCTCCCGGATTCGCCGGAAGATTGTGAAAGAAGACGAAAGCCCTGCGTTGCGGCGCGTCGAGAAAGACTCGGGCACTGGCCCGCGGTGCTGCTTCCTGGCCACTGAGCGAAATTGTGCGCGTCTCCACCGAGGTGAGGGTGGAGAGTTGAGCAGTGAGCCGCTGATTCTGCAATTGCATCTGGCGCTGTCGAACAGCCAGATCGCTCATGGCCGCCTGTTGCGCTTCGGCGCGCTCGTTGGCCCGACGGACCGTGATGGCGTTCCAGGCCAGCAGCGAGACGATGGCTGCCGCGGCAGCCAGCCATCCCCAGCGGCTGACGACGGAATCCTGTTGTCGAGTTATCGGTACTGGCGCGCGCGCAATTTCTTTCACCTTGATCTTCCCCAGCAATTCCTGACGGGCCTGCGGTGGAGGCGCGACGGGATCGAGATCAAGAGCCATCAACGTGGCAGCATTCCTCAGCTCCCGAGCCGTGGACCGGCAGGAATCGCAGCTACGCAGATGCTCTTCGAGCAGCTGCGCTTCGTCCGGCGTGGTAGCGCCGACGGCGTCGAGTGCGGCGATGTCTTCAGCGTCAGCGTGGGTCATCGGTCCAGTGTGTTTCCCAGTCGTGCTCGTAGTTTCTTCATTCCCAGTTGCATGCGCGTCTTGATCGTACCCAGAGGTTGCGCGAGCCTTTCGGCGATTTCAGTCTGAGAGAGGCCATCGAAATAGGCCAGCTCCAACGCTATCCGTTGTGCCTCGGGCAATTCTTCCAGTGCTGCGCGAACGGCTTTTTTCTCTTCGGAGAGAATGGCGTTATCTAAACTCTCTGGTCGTTCTACGTCGCTGGTCCGGATTGAGACTTCTCTTCCGGCCTCATTTTCACGTGTGCTCCGTGTTTTTCTCGATCGCAGCCGGTCGATTGCCCTGCTGCGGGCGATGGATAGCAGCCAGGCGATTTCGCTCCCGCGGCTCCTGTCGAACATCGAGGCCCGGTTCCAGATCTGCAGAAAGGTCTCCTGGAGCACTTCTCTGGCGTCGTCCGGGTCGCCGAGCATTCGCAGGAGCAGTGCGTAGGCGTTCGAGGAGTAGAGGTCGTAGAGCGTTTCGAACGCAGCAACGTCGCCTTCCGCGATTTTCGGAAGCAGTTCGTCCAGGTGCGGGGCGCCATTCACTGTATTCAGGATCCTGGCCGGGGAGTGCTCGAGGTGTTGTCGTCGACCGTCTCATCCACCTGCTGTTCGTGCGGTGAATCGAGGTCGGTGTTCACTCCGGTCTTGCTCGGGAAGCGTCGTCCGGGGAAACCGCTGCGGCGGCCACCGGACTGATCGTCCGAGCCGTGTGTGGCGCTTCCGCCATCCCAGAAGCCTTTGCCCCGGGTGTTTTCGCGAGGGTTGCCTGCCATCAGTTCACTCCTTCTCGACTATCCCCTTTTGCAAGCTGCACACCGTTGAGCGAGGAGTCGATCTCGGTTTCTCCGGGTCTGTGTGCCTATTCTCTCATTCCCCGCTGGATATTGGTGCCAACCGCCCATCATTCTGAGGTGGTGAGAATTTGCGCCGAAGTGGCACCACCCTCGCAGTGGAGGACAGGGTGAGAACGAGGCGCTCGATCGAGATCGCGCCCGCCCGAAAAGGAGAACGTTCATGGTGGATCAGGAGTTACCGAACGCACAATTTCATCGCTATCAGGCCCCGGAAGCAGTCCCTCACAGCGAGGAATCGCAGTCGAACGTAACCGCGGCTCTGACAAAAATGGGTCTGTCGGAAGAGACTGCCCAGAAGCTGGGCAGCGGCATTGGCAACCTCAATCTTCAGGGCAGCTTGAACAAGGCCCGGGACTACGCACGCTCGAACCCCGGAAGGTTTCTGGGTGGTATGGCTGCCGCTGTGATCGGTGCCGGGCTGCTGGCCCGCGGCATGAAGCGGCGTTAGTGCAACGATGGATGACTAAGAAAAAAGGACAGGCGCTGCCTGTCCTTTTTTGTAGCAGCGATTGACTATATTCAACCCGTGACCATCGGCAGATCGACTCCCCGTTCCTTCGCCACCTCGATGGCCCGATCGTATCCGGCGTCGGCGTGCCGCATCACTCCCGTTCCGGGATCGTTCGTCAGGACACGCTCGAGCCGTGCTGCCGCCTCATCCGAGCCGTCAGCGAGAACGACCATACCGGCGTGAATCGAATAGCCGATTCCCACTCCTCCGCCGTGGTGCACCGAGACCCACGTCGCTCCGGACACCGCGTTGAGCAGAGCGTTGAGAATGGGCCAGTCGGCGATGGCGTCCGAGCCATCACGCATCGACTCCGTTTCGCGATTCGGCGAGGCCACGGATCCGGCGTCGAGATGGTCGCGGCCGATGACGATCGGCGCTGAAATCCTGCCCTGAGCTACCAGGTCGTTGAAGAGTTTTCCCGCCCGGGCCCGCTCGCCATAGCCGAGCCAGCAGATCCGCGCTGGCAGCCCCTGAAAAGCGACGCGCTTCTGGGCCATGCGAATCCACCGATGCAACGGCTCGTCATCCGGAAACAGGGACAGGATGGCCTCGTCGGTGGCGAGAATATCGCGCGGATCGCCCGAGAGTGCTGCCCAGCGGAACGGTCCCTTTCCTTCGCAGAAAAGCGGGCGGATGTAGAGCGGAACGAATCCCTCCACCTCGAAGGCTTCGACAACGCCGGCCTTCTGAGCCTGACCACGGAGATTGTTCCCGTAATCGAACGTGATCGACCCTCGGCGTTGAAGTTCCAGGAGCGCCCTCATATGCCGGGCCATCGTCTCGTAGGCGCGGGCGATGTAAAGATCCTGACTTTCGCTTCTCAGGCGAACTGCATCGTCGAACTGCATTCCTGCCGGAACATACCCATTCAGTTCATCGTGAGCAGAGGTCTGATCGGTGAGGATGTCAGGAACGATGTCGCGTGCAATGAGCGTGTCCAGAAGCTCGACTGCATTGGCCTCGACAGCGATGGAAACAGCTTCTCCCCGTTCCCGGGCGGCCAGCGCTCGTTCGATCCCGGCGTCGAGCGAGGTCGCCGCCTCGTCGAGGTAACGGGTTTCCAGACGGCGCCTGATTCGCGACGGATCGACCTCAGCGACGAGGCAGGTGGCCTCGTTCATGGTTGCTGCCAGCGGTTGCGCTCCACCCATTCCCCCCAATCCTGCAGTGACGACGAGCTTGCCGCGAAGAGTGCCTCCGAAGTGTTTCCTGGCCACCGAGGCGAAGCATTCGAACGTGCCCTGAAGGATTCCCTGAGAGCCTATGTAAATCCAGGATCCCGCCGTCATCTGTCCGTACATGGTCAGGCCGAGGGCTTCCAGACGCCGGAACTCGTCGGCAGTGCCCCAGTGCGGGACGAGATTGGCGTTGGCGATCAGCACTCGTGGGGCATCGGGGGACGTACGGAACACGCCCACCGGCTTACCGGATTGTACGAGGAGCGTTTCGTCGTTCTTCAGTCGCTTCAGGGTGGCAACGATGGCGTCGAAGCACTCCCAGTTCCGTGCAGCCTTGCCGGACCCGCCGTAGACGATCAGTTCCTGAGGATGCTCAGCGACCTCCGGATCGAGGTTGTTCATGAGCATGCGCATCGCCGCTTCCTGCTGCCATCCCAGACAGGAAAGCGTCGTGCCATGAGGCGCACGGATCGTGCGGGGTGTGGACGGGGCGATCGCTTCGGTAGTCATGGCAGTCTCCAGAGCTGATCTTAACCCGACTGATTCATGAACGGCCGGCGGGCCGTACTGTGCAGCGGATCGGGAATGCTGTCTAATTCACCCGATGACTCTACGCCAGGAGCGGGCGGACGAGATTCTCAGGATTCTGAGACGTGCCTACTCGCGGGCGAAATGCTCCCTGAATTTCGAGAACCCGTATCAACTCCTGATCGCCACAATGCTCTCCGCGCAGAGTACGGATGCCCGGGTGAATACTGTTACGCCCGCCCTTTTCCGGAAATACCCTGACGTAGGAGCCATGGCACGAGCGAAGCAGCCGGCACTGGAACGGGAAATCCACAGCACAGGGTTCTTCCGCAACAAGGCAAAAGCGATTATTGCCGTGTCGGAGGTCATCATCGGGCGGCATGAGGGAGAGGTTCCACAGTCCATGGAGGAACTGGTGGCCCTGCCGGGGGTGGGGCGGAAAACATCGAACGTCGTTCTGGGGAATGCATTCGGGAAAGCCGCCGGAATCGTCGTCGATACCCACGTCGCTCGCGTGACGGGCAGACTGGGACTGACAGAGCAGTCAGACCCTGAAAAGATCGAGCAGGATCTAATGGCCTTGATCCCTCGAAAGGAATGGACTCGCTTCGCCCACCGCGTCATCCTTCATGGCCGGAATGTCTGCCAGGCGCGAAAGCCGTTATGCAGCGAATGCGTCCTGAATGAGTACTGCCCGAGCGCTGAAGAGCCACTCGAATAACCGGCGGTCCGATTCTCCGTATCAATGAACAGGTTGCGGTCTGGCGGCTGGCTCGGCAGATCGCGGGGGAGTCTGATCATGCCTGCGTCCGGTCCCGAATATCTCGTCCGTCTGACACTTCTCGGTGCCATGACCGTTATTTTCCTGTTTATCGCTGCCGTGCCGTTCGGCGTTGCCCGCGCCTGTATCACGCCCATGGCCTACCATCCTGGGTTCCTTCATTACAACTGGCACCGCCACGGCGACGTGGGCGATTTTTTCGGCGGTCTGGCTGCCTGTGGCGGATGCAGTCTCGTTCTGTTTCTCGTTTTCCTTCTGCCGGTTCTGCTCTCGGTGCTGATCGCCGTCTGGATTTACCGTGACGCCCGGCGCGCTGGCGATGCCAACCCTCTGTTCTGGGCGCTGATCGGATTCTGCCTGAACCTCTTCGGGTTGCTGATCTACGTTATCGCCCGCACGGCGGCGCCACCTTCGCCACCGGGCCCCGGGAATGGCAGCCCTCCGGCGGCTACCGTGTAAAGATGATGTAGATGAAATGGCGCGTCCCGCTTCCAGTTCTGATTCTGGCAGTCGTCCTTCTTCCGGCGGCGGGTTGTGTGTGGCATGACCTGACCGTGCCGGCGGCATCGCAGTTTTCAACGCGCGCGGCCATTGCCGGAATCGAGCAGTATCGCGCCCACATCTCGCCTCATCTTCGAGGAGTGATCCGCTGCCGCTTCCAGCCGACCTGTTCGGTATATGGTCTGGCGTCGGTGAAAAAATACGGCGGGATCCGCGGAGGTTGGCGGGCCATCAAACGTGTGGCGCGGTGCAACCCCTGGACCCCTCCGGGAACGATCGATCCTCCCTGATGGGACGTCAGAGAAAGCGCGCGGAAAGCGGATCGCGTCCTGCTATTCTTTTTCCCGATCTTTTTCTTCATTCCAGAAAGCGTCCATCTCCGCCAGTGTAGCCTCCTCGAATGTCTTTCCCGCGCTTCGCAGTCCGGCTTCAACCGCCTGGAAGCGGCGGATGAATTTGCGATTCGTAGCCTGGAGAGCCTCTTCGGAATTCACTTTCAGCTTTCGGGCGATGTTCGCCAGCGTGAAGAACAGATCTCCGAGCTCGTTCTCGATCTCCGCGCGGTTGTCGCTGCGAATGGCCGCTTTCAATTCCTCCAGCTCCTCCTCCATCTTCTCCACGACATCCTGAGGAGTTTCCCAATCGAAGCCGACCCGCGCGGCTTTCTCTGTCAGTCTGGTGGCTTTCAGCAGCGCCGGTAGTGATACGGGAACACCGGAAAGCAGACTTTTGGATTCTCGCGCCCGCTCTTCATTCTTGAGTTTCTCCCAATTCACAAGGACGGCCTCAGCGTCCTTCGCTTCGACATCTGCAAAGACGTGAGGGTGTCTGCGAACAAGCTTGTCGTGCACGGCGGTCACTGCGTCGTAGACGTCGAACGATCCGTTTTCTCTAGCGATCTCGGCAACGAACACAGCTTCCAGCAGCATGTCCCCAACTTCTTCACGAAGAGCTTCGGAGTCCTCGCGATCGATGGCATCCACAACTTCATAAGCCTCTTCGATGACGAAGGGCTTGAGGTCGGCAAGCGTCTGCTCGCGGTCCCATGGACATCCGCCCGGCGCGCGCAGCGTGGACATCAGGGAGACGAGTTCGTCAAAACTCCGTCTGGTCATGAACTGTATTCTATGTCTCCGGGCAGTCCGTGGCTGGAGACCGGGAGAGGTGGCGCGATCTGGTACCATCTGGCGGTACGTCCTCTCCAGCGCGCTCAGGAACGCCCGGCCGATCGGTCATGGAGCGTGCATTCGAAGAGTTCGATCTGGATCGGTCGAATTTTCGAGAGTGACGTTTCTTTCATGTCTACTGCCCACCCTGATTCGAGCCCCGAGCCGTCGAACGGCTCCGTGACGACCCTGCCAGGGCCGGATGTTCTCGGCAGCATCCTCGAGTTTTTCAATTCCACGCTGGATCTGGACGAGCTCGTCCGGCGAATCGTCCACTCCACGATGGATCACCTCCAGGCCGATCGCGCCTGGCTGCTGTATCCAGCCAGCCTCACCGAGGAGTCTGCCAGTGTGGTCTACGAGGCGACGAAGCCAGACTTTGATGGGGCTCTGGCACGCGACGAGAAAATCCCGCTGGCCGGGTCTCGGAAAATCATCGAAACGCTTCTCAGCTCGAACGTCCCTGTCGTCGTTGATGGGAGTGAACTGGATCCTGTGATCCGCGAAGCGTACGGGATTCGCAGCCAGATCGCCCAGGCGCTCTACCCGGCCGGCGATCAGCCGTGGGCTTTCGGTCTTCACCAGTGCCGGTCGGCGCGCGAATGGACCAGCGCCGAGATCGAGCTCTTTCACATCATTGGCCGTTATGCATCCATCGCGCTCTCGAACGCTACGCTGCATCGTCGCGCGGTGGCCGAAGCAGCACGAACCGCCGCCATCGTCGATCAGATTCCGGAAGCGGCGGCTATCTTCGGAACCGACGGCAAAGTCCTGCGCATCAACGCCGCCGCCGAGCGGGATCCCAGCCTGAGGTTCTACGGCGAGAATGAGCAACGTATTCTGGATTCATCGATGCGCAGGTCGAATGGAGGGGCAGTAAAGCCGGGCGATCTGCCCTCCGCGCGGGCGCTCGCGGGTGAGACCGTCCACGAAGACATCATCGTTCGTGATGCGCGCTCCGGCGAGGACCGGACCTTTGAGATCAAAGCCGGTCCGGTACGCGACGCCGCTGGAACGATTCTCGGCGCCGTGCTCATCGCCTCGGACATCACCGCCGAACGTCAGAGTCTGGAACGCGATAAGCGCCGGCGACGTCGAGACGACTGCCTGGCCACACTCGGTCTCGATCTCTTCTCCGATGCTAATCGCTTCGCCGATCTCGATGGCGCTGCGCAACGTGTGGGCGAGGCCATCCAGGCGAACGTAATGATCTACATCTACCGGCGCGGAGTCGATCTGCTGGAACTCACCGGTGCCTTCCCGGAGACGCCCGCTGCCGACGATTTTCAGAAATACGTCCGGCATCATCCCTACCGCAGTGGCGAGGGGCTGGCTGGGACGGTATTCCAGATCGCCAAACCGATGTTCTTCTCCGCGTTCAGCGAGGACTCCATTCAGGAGTTCGCTCGGAATAATGAGGAGGAGAAGCAGCTGAAGCGTCTCATCCACGAGCAGAGTCTCATCGCCTGCCCGATCGAGTCCGCCGATGAACGCGTCGGTGCCCTGGTGATCTCGTCTTCCGAACCGCACAGCCTCGATGCCGAGGACCTGGCATTCGCCCAGGCCGTGGCCGAACGGATCGCAGCGGCCGTTCACACACGCAACCTGCATCAGATGTCCCAGGAGGGACAGCGAGTGGCCGCGGAGCTGGCTCGAAGAGAAGTCGAAGCCCGGGCCCGTTTCGAGGCCGTTCTCGATTCGGCTCCTGTGGGTGTTGCCGTAATCTCCGCCGACGAGTTGCGCTTCGAGCTGGCCAATCCACTCTTCATGGAACACGCCCTCCGTTACGGACGGATCTCGCCGGAGACCTCGCTGATCGGTCTGCGAGCGGGGGAGGTGGTTCCGGGACTGGAACGGCGGCTCCGGGAGTCCGCCGAGATCGGCGAGACGCATGTCGACGAGGCGGTGGAGATCCGCAAAGGTCAGGATGCCTGGTACGTGCGGCAGATCATCTCCCCGGTGCAGGGACGTTATACGGGGATGATTCAGAGCCTCACGGTCCTGGTGCAGGACGTCAGCGAGCAGGTCCGCGCCAGACGGGAGATAGAAGCTCTGGCGCAGGTGATGGAAGAGCGCTCGGCCCGGCTGACCTCGATCCTCGGGTCCATGACCGATGCCTTGTGGGTCTACGACGCCACGGGACGAGTGGTGGACGTCAATCCTGCTGCGTTGTCGATGTTCGGACTGGGGTCACGGAGTGAGGCCATTACGCATGGAACGCTCGCCGATCTAAATCTGCGTTATCCCGACGGCAAGCCCATTTCCGCCGAGCTTATGCCCTTTCGCCGCGCGCTGAATGGTGAGGTCGTTCCCGATCTCCTGAGCATCGGCCGCAATGTCATCACTCGCTCGGACATCGATCTTTCCATTGCCGCGGCGCCGATCGAAAGCGGCAACAACATCGTCGGTGCCGTGCTGGTCATGCGCGACGTCACCGCTCTTCAGGAACTCGATCGCAAGAAGGACGAGTTCCTGTCCGTGGCCTCACACGAATTGCGCACGCCGCTGACGACCATCAAGGGGTATACACAGCTTCTCTGGCACAACGCCGGAAATGTGGACTTTGAAGAGCGTTCGACGTATCTCAGAGCAGTGCTCGGGGAAATCGAGCGCATGATGGGCTTGATTACGGAACTGCTCGACGTCTCCAGAATCGAAACCAAACGCCTGCAGCTTCTGTCCAGGCAGATTGAGTGGGCCGACTTCATCAACAAGCGCGTGTCCGCTTTCCGCGTGCAGAACCCACTGCGCACCATTCGCTACGAGGCTCCGCCTCCGGGCTTGCGCCTGACGGTCGACGCCGATCGTATGCGTCAGGTCGTGGACAACCTGCTCTCGAACGCCCTGAAGTACTCGCCGGAGGAAACGGAAATCCAGGTTTCCATCGCCGAACGGGACGGCCGGGTGGAAACGTCGGTGGTCGATCAGGGGATCGGCATTCCGTCCGACGAGATCCCGCGTCTGTTCGAGCGCTTCCACCGGGCGCGAAACGTCTCCAGCCGGTACTACGGCGGT
>JBDTRY010000046.1:0-20256 GCA_039931435.1 Acidobacteriota bacterium
CCCGGCGTCGGAGAGCCGGATCTGATCATCCGAAATCTGCCTGAGCTTCCTGAAATGCTCACGCAGTCCCGCCACCATAGCCTCGTCACGCCGCTCCTCAGCGAGGTCGATCGCCGCTGCCGACTTCTTCTCGAAGTCCCTGACGGCGTCGTCGTAACTCGCCAGAAACTCGGTGCGGCGGGACAGGGTGTACCCCCGAGCGGCGCCGAGCATTACTGCCAGGTCGCGGTCCATGGAGAGCATCTTCTCCATGAGCGGTTCGTAGATCTGGTGAACGCGATAGTTCTGTTGCTTCTCGAGGTTGAGTACGAACAGATTGAGAGCGACACCGGTGACGATCAGCACCATCAACGCTGCAAAAGCAGCCCACAGACTACGATGAATCGAGACTTCCATCGGTTAGCGTCAGACGACCCAGGCCTCCCGTTGCAATTGAGAGGCCGCAGACGGCGCCATGGGGCCCGGATGGGTGAACGATTCCCGACGGGCAGGCCGGCCAAATCCAGGAGGGTGTCAGCTGATCGCCGCGCCGCTCTCGTTTTCCCATGCGGTGCGTCCGGGCCGGCCCCCGGCTCGCGGGTGACCGGAAATGTCCTGGGCCACGCAATCCTTTTGCGTATTACGTACTTAGCTGGGATCATAGATCCCCTTCCAGCAGCTGAGCTGGAACGGTCAATGCAACGGATTACTGGAGGATTCCAATGGCGCTACGTCCTCTTCGCTCGGCTATGATTTCTTTCGGGCTCGTTTCTATCCCGGTGAAGTTCTACACGGCCACCTCCCAGGAAGACATTTCGTTCAACCTTCTGCACGAGGCCTGCGGAACGAAGGTCAACCGCAAATACTTCTGTGCACACCACGAGCGAATCATCGAATCCGATGAATTGATTCGCGGATATCAGATTTCCAAGGGCAAGTACGTCACCTTCACCGGCGAGGAGATCGAGGCGCTGGAGACCGACGACAATCGGGCCCTGGAGATCACCGAGTTCGTCGATCTCGACCAGATCGATCCCGTCTATTTCGACAAAGCCTATTACCTCGGACCTGGTACCGGGGGAGCCAAGACTTACCAGTTGCTCTCCGCGGCCATGAAAAAGCAGAACAAGGTCGCACTGGCCCGCTGGATCTCGGCACGCAAAGAGCATCTTGTGGTGCTACGCCCTTACGGCACGGGAATGATTCTGCACACGATGTATTACGCCGACGAGGTTCGGGACTTCGGTCAGCTCGATGTTGAAGGCGGCGAGATCCGGGACAAGGAAATGAAGCTCGCCGAGATGCTCATCGACGAACTGTCCGAGAAGGAGTTCGATCCGTTGCGCTACAAAGACGAATATCGCGACCGTCTGGTGGAGCGAATCGAATCGAAATCACGCGGCGAAAACATCATCATCGCTCCTGAAGAAGAGGAACAGACGGGCGGCGAAGTCATCGACATCATGGAAGCGCTGAAGCGCAGCCTCGAAGGGGCGAAGCCGGCTCGGAGCCGCCGGCCAGCCGCGGAACCGGCCACTTCCACGAAAAAGAAGAGCGCTGCAGCCGAGAAGGCTCCGGCACGCGCCAGACGGAGAAACGTTTCCTGACCGAAATGGCCACGAAGCTTCAGAAGTACCAGAAGATGCGCGATTTCGGCGACACCCCGGAGCCGTCCGGCAAATCCTCCCGGAAAAACCCTGCAAAAACCCTGATCTTCGTCGTTCAGAAGCACCACGCTTCGCACCTTCACTACGACTTCCGCCTGGAGATGGAGGGCGTCTTGAAATCCTGGGCCGTGCCCAGGGGACCGTCCTACGATCCAGGAACGAAACGGCTGGCGATGATGACCGAAGATCACCCCTACGAGTACGCCTCATTCGAAGGCGTGATCCCCTCGGGCAATTACGGAGCCGGGAATGTGATCATCTGGGACGAAGGCACCTGGGAGTTCATCGAACCCGGTGACGATCCCGTCGCCGCGCTGGAAAAAGGAAAGCTGACCTTTCGATTGAAGGGAAAGAAGCTCATCGGAGAATGGGCGCTCGTGCAGCTGCGCGGGCGCTCGCAACGAGGAAACGAGTGGCTGCTCCTCAAGCATCGTGACCAGTACGCGTCGGCGAAATTCGACGTCACAACCGAGATGCCTCTTTCGGTCATTTCGAAAAAAAGTGTCGACGAGATCGGAAGTGAACGAACATGGAAGAGCAATCGCGAAGCAGCACCACGGAAGGCGCGAACAGTAGCGGATTCATTGCGGGAGAAGAAGAGCAGCACGCCTCGGCGGAAAGCGTCTTCGAATCCGGAGAGTTCGTCGCAGCCCTCCCGACGATCGTCGACGAAGGCTTCGACTCCCCGGAGTGGCTCTTCCAGGTCGTAGAGGAAGGGCTGCCCGTCCTCCTCGTCGCCGGCGCGAATCCGGAGATCCGCAGCCGGCTGGGAAGGAATCTTCACCGCTTCTTTCCCGAGCTTCATCAGGCCATCGACTCGCTCCCTGCGGATTCGGTGCTCGACGCCCGTGTCATCTGCCGGGACAGACCTGACGCTGCTCATGCTCGTATCTCGATGACCGATCACGAGATAGTGGCTGCAAGCCTGCGCTATCCCTGCCTGGCGGTGGCCCATGACGCGCTGGTAATCGCGGGAGAGGATTTGCGCGCCCGAACGACCGCCGTCCGCCGGGACGCGCTGGCCGCGACCCTTTCAGGCCCGAGACACGCGATCGAACTGGCCATCGTCGCCGAGAACCACGGCATGGATATCGTGCAACTCGCCCTGAGCTCCAACGCTTCCGGAGTTCTGGCCAAACGAAAGGGCACCTACTATCCGGGCCGGCTGACGCGCAGCTGGCGGTTCATTCCCTGCAACGGATGCCAGGAGTTCGTTGCAGGCGGGTATCAACGCAACGGACAGGAACTGATCATCCTCGCTGGAGCCTTCGACGGATCCAGATTCGAGTTCGTCCGGAGCATCCGCGTCCCTGTGTCGCAACGGGCCACAGTACTTCGAAAGCTTCAACCGCTCACGCGCCGCAACCATCCCTTCCACGAAAATCCCGCGTGGAAACTGGGCCGATTCTGGACAAGCCCAGAGCTGGTCGTTCAAACCGATCGGGGACGTTTCGTGCGGCTCCGGCCTGACCTCTGTCCGACGGACGTGCTCCTCCATCGAGAGGCGGCGGACGGTACGCCGAATATGCGCCGATCCAAAGGCGAATCCCTGAGGTTGCAGCGACGGCTGGGGTTCCCTCAGCCGTAGATCCGGACGCGCTGCTCGGGCGTAAGCGCCTGCCAGGACTCGCGTACCTGCAGCAGCAGCTTCTTTTCCGAATCGAAACTCGACCGCCGGATGGCGTCCTCGAGCTCGATCCAGGCGGCGTCGTCCACCTCGCTGAGCTGGGGCTCGATCTGGCCGCGCTCGTACTTCATGAGGTAAAAGTCGACCGTCTTGTGAATGAGACCTTCAGGGGTGCGGAAGAAGTACTCGATCGTCTCCAGACTCTGAAGGACCCGCGCTTCGAGACCCGTCTCTTCACGAACTTCACGCAGCGCGGCGTCCTGTGACGACTCGCCCTCGCTGACCGCTCCCTTCGGCAAGCCCCAACGCGTCTTACCCTTGGTTGCGATCATGGCCACGAACGGAGATCCCTCCCGAACTGTAACCACCAGCCCTCCAGAGGAGTGTTGTTGCCGGCCTCTTCTCCGCTCCACCATTCGCCTCCGCCATTGTACGCGGCGCAAGTGCACACTGTCAGCCGCAGTAACGGAGAGGCCGTCTGTAGTGACCTTTTCTGTCGAGAGATGTACATTGGAGAGTGCAGGACGAACGTCAAGGAGGCTCGGATGCCGTGGTTGACGGTGGTGAATGTCGTGGGTGTGCTCTTGATCGCCGGTCTTATCTGGTTTCTCCTTTCAAAACGGAACTCCGACGGTCTCCGGGTTATCGAAAGGAAGCACTCCGGCGAAGCCAGGCTGGTGAATCGAGCCGACTACGTCGAGGGCATGCAGCATCTGCCGGTCGTCCTCTGCCTCACCGATCGCGAACTCTTCTACGAGAACAACGACATGGAAGCTCATCTCGACCTCTCGCGGATTGAGGAGGTCGAATACACCCATGAGCTGGCGACCGGAAAAGACGTCCCGCAGAGTACCGTTCTGCGCCTCCGTTCGCACGGACACACGTTCGAGTTCATCATCGACAAGTCCGCTGCCGAAAAATGGGTGACGGCGTTCCCCACACACAGACTGGACGAACAGGCCGTTTGACGCTGACCTGACTGGCGAAGCCGCGTTTCCAGCCGGCAACCCAGGTGCGAGCCCGGCCTCGTTCCCCGCCGGTCCTTGCTGCACTCCTCGGCGGGGTTCACAGGCCTGATCCGCGGAATGGGCTCCGGGCACACCCTGTTGCTTGACAGGCATCGAGAACGGCCATTAGATTACCGGCTCGGTTTCGGGGTGTGGCGCAGCCTGGTAGCGCACCTGCTTTGGGAGCAGGGGGTCGGAGGTTCGAATCCTCTCGCCCCGACCAACCGGCCCCGGACGTCGAAGCCATTCTCGCTGCATGCGTGATCAGCCGTACGGTGGGTATAGTTCAGTAGGTTAGAACGTCGGATTGTGGATCCGAAGGTCGAGGGTTCGAATCCCTCTACCCACCCCACGCAGCTTCACCTCCCGCCTGCCCGTAGCTCAGTTGGATAGAGCAACAGCCTTCTAAGCTGTAGGTCCCCGGTTCGAGCCCGGGCGGGCAGACCAATCCGGCCCGGGACTCTGCGCGGCAGAAAAGGCCCCCTGTTGCGAAAGTGCGGTCTGGCCTTTTTGCCGCGCAGACTCCTGCTAGAGCGTGATATCTCCGAGGGCGGCGACGAGATCGATGCGGTCGTCTGTCCACGTGACCTGCCGTCCGGGCGGAAGCCACTGCCACTGTCCGCCCTTGACCAGGGCCTCGAGCACAGCGGGGTCTGGAGCGATGGCCACGGCGATGGCAGCAGTGGCACCGAGCGAGACTTCCTGTTGTGTCGGCTGAAAAATGAACAGGGCAACACGCCTGTGCTCAGCCGCTTCCCATCCCCGGAAGACCCGGCTCAAATCGAGGTGCCGGTTCGAAATGTGAATGACGACCAGCCCGTCTGGCTTCACCTTTTGAAGGTCGAGGTTCAGCGCTTCTCGAGTAAGAAGGTGGGTAGGGATGGCGTCACTGCTGAACGCATCCAGAATCAGCAGATCGAACGTGCGGTCGGGTGTCTCGGCCAGAAGAAGGCGGCCGTCGCCGATGCGCACGGAGGTCTGTCCCCTGCCGTCACGAAGAAAGGAGAAGTACCGCCGCGCCATCAACTCCACGTCGCGATCAATTTCGAAAAATGTCAGGCGCTGACCGGGCTGGCCAATCGCTGCCAGCGATCCCACACCCAGCCCGACGACGCAGATGTTTGCTGCCGGGGATCGTGCCGGCAACGACCTGCCGAAGGGGCCGGTGGGATAGTAGTAGCGGATGGGGATTCGAGATAACGGCGGTTGCCGCCACTGCGCGCCATGCACAGTGGTGCCGTGAAAGAGAACTCTCTCGCGCGGCGTTTCGTAAACGCGCATCACTCCGAAAAAGCTCCTCTTCTGAGCGACGACCGGCTCCAGCCTCTGGTCACCCACGAACGAATAGATGATCAGACAGGCCACCACGAACTCGAACTGACCAGCGTGACGGGCCAGCAGCAGGCCGAAGGCGATCATGCCCAGCGGAATTACGATCCAGAGGCTGGAGCGCATGGTTACCAGTTCGTGAGCGAATGACGCAGCCTGACGCTGATGGCGGATCACCAGCGCCGTGACGAAAAGTACGATCACCACCGTCGCCGGGGGAAGCCACGTAGCCAGGTTCCTCATCCGCTCCCGCGGAAACTTCGTGAGATACCCACCGCGGGCGTGAATGAGAAACATCAGAAAGAAGAGCGTGATCGGGTACTCGGCCACGGAGTTGAAAACCACCGGAGCAACAAGACTGTTCAGAATCCCACCAACCGCACCGCCCAGCGCGATCCAGAGGTAGAACTGCGTGAGATACCGCGCCGACGGTCGCGAGTCCGCCAGGTCACCGTGGCAGAGCAGACAACCGAAAAATACTGTGGCCAGCAGCATCAGCAGATTCAGCCAGAGCGGAAACGGAATGGTGTAAAAGAAGCCGGTCATGGCCCAGGCCACACCGATGGCGGTGAAGGAAGAGACGATCCACCGAGGGATTCGTGATCCAGGTGAGAAGGCCAGGACAAACGTGAGCAGGTAGAGCGAGAGGGGAACGACCCAGAAGATCGGAGCCGAGGCCACGTCGGTCGTGACCTTCATGGTCACGCTCAGGAGCAGGCTCGAAGCGATCGCTGCCCGGAACGTCCAGCCGAACTGCTCCCACCGGCGCGGTGGCCGTTCCTCAATGACATGCTCTGTTGCCACGGGCGTCAGATCCTCACCACCTGACGGGACGCTGCGAAGAAGGGCAATGATGCAGACCACACTGCCGACGATGAAGCAGGTATAGAGGCCGAGCCAGACCTGCCAGCCCCTGGAGAGACCAAAGACCGGCTCATAGAGGAGGGGATAGCCGAGAAGAGCAATCAATGACCCGGCGTTGGAAACTGAGTAGAGCGCGAAGGGATCGCCGGGTTGGGAAAGTGAATACCAGCGCTGAATCAATGAGCTGTTCGAGGCCAGGAGCACGAAGGGAAGGCCGACAGTCAGCACGAGGGTGACGAGGATCGAACGGACGGGTGAATCCGCGGCCGGGGCCAGCACGGGTAGAGCGAGCGGCACGGCGAATCCGGACACGAGCAGCAAGGCCGCGTGCACCATTGCCTGCCGTCGCACGCCGAAAAAATCGAGGCTCCAGTGCGCGTAGGCGTAACCGATGAGGAGCAGCGCCTGAAAGCAAACGACGCATGTATTCCAGACTGCCGGACTCCCTCCGTAGATCGGCAGAAGGATCCGGCCCATGATCGGCTCGATGAGAAACATCAGCCCGGCACTGAGAAAGATCGTGAGTAGAAACGAAAACACCATCAGTCTCTTCACGGTTCCAGCCCCCCGGGCGCCACAGCCATTCGTGCATCAGTCGCTGCTTCGTTTTGGACCCGTTCTGTCAGCACAATGCCGATTGCCAGCAGCACGGCAAGAAACGCGATCGGCACGAAGGCGAAGTTCAAACTGGAATGCTGCATGAGAACGAGAAGAGTGACCGGAGAATAAAGAGTAAGCACGGTTGCAGCAAGAGGTATGCGCAAGGAAAGAGGTTCGTGGCTCACTGAGATCGCCTGGCCGGCGAGCAGGAGGGGCAGAAGCAGAAGACTGAGGTCGTGTGGGTTCAGGTGATAGCTCACCATGACCATTGCCAGCGCCGCCAGAGAAAACTGCGTCGGCACACTGCTGCCTTTCCGCGAAGCGGACACGAAGACAACCACGGTGGCCAGAAGGACGATGCCCACCGAGGCCACGGTGACCAGCATGCGAACGCTTTCTGCCGTCATCGCCGCGCTGAGAAGCGTCGTCAGAAACCCTCGGACGTTGGGCATGATGGAGGGCTCGATCGTGGCCCAGGCGAGCGTCTTGTTGGTTGAGAGCAGGAGGCGCACAAAAGCAATCTGGCCATCGATCCCGGTCACGGCGAAGCTGGCCATGACGGCAGTCAGTCCCCCGACGATCGCCCCCGCGATGAGGCGCACGCTGCGCAATCCAAGAAGGACCACAAGAAGCGGCAGAGCAAACTGGAACTTGAACATGGCCACGCCGATGAGAAGCCCGGCGGTGACCGGACGGTTTCGCATCAAAGCTCGGAAGGATAGCGTGAAGAGAAGAAGGAGCAGAATCGAATCCTGACCCTGGAGAAGTGCGATCCAGAGCGGAAGAAATAGAAAACAGAGCAGGGCCACGCCAAGAAAATTTCGGGGAGCGGTGATGAACGGCCTTAGAAGAAACGGAAGGAGCATCATCATCACTACGTTCAGGCCTGCCCACACCACGTAAGCTCGCGAGTAGGAAAGAAACGCCAGAGGCACGAACAGGATCGTTTCGAAGGAAGGGTGATAGTACGGAAGAAGATTGGCGCGAGCGAAAATCTTCTGCTGATACTCGAGTTGCAAGCCGGTGTCGTAGAGCTGGCTGGCGGCCCCATCCCGCACGATCCGTCCCGCCGTGTAGAAACTGACGAAGTCCGCCCCGTCCGAGAATCCCATGGCGTTGCACCAGGCGATCAGACCCCAGAGGACCGCAGCCGTGAAGCCGATACAGATCAGAATCGAGGAGCGGGGCAGCTCGGAGGTGGTTGTGCGGGGAGGGGCTTCGACGTTCACTATCACGACTCCACGGTTGGCCGGGGAAGGGTTGGGTAGGCAGTGGCCAACCGTAGAGGTCGTGACAACTGAATCCTGGGCTTCAGGTGTTCTAAGTGTACCGCAACCAGCGGATCAATTCAGGGATCGTAGGCTTCTTGCCGTACATCAGTATGCCCACTCGATAAATCTTCGAGACAATCCAGATCATAAGAACGATTGTGGCAATCATTATAACCACTGAGAGGGCAATCTGCCACGCCGGAGGCGTCTGTACCGAAATCCGCAAGAGCATCAGGATGGGCGTGAAGAAGGGGAAGAGTGACAGGCCTATGGCCAGGCCACCAGCCGGATTCTTGATCACGGGCATGATCAGCATCATGGGCACGACCAGGAGAAGCGAAGCGAGAGAGACCATCTGCTGGGCGTCCTCGTCCGAATTGAACATCGAACCGATGCCGGCGTAGATCGTGGCGTAGAGGAAGTATCCGAGGATGAAGTAAATCGGGAAAAACGTCAGGGTCAGGGGACTGATGGAGGGAATGGCCGCCCGTGTAATCGAGAACACTCCGGCGATCTGCGGGACGGTCATGATCAGGGCGAAAAGGAACCAGATGGCGATCTGGGTGAGCCCCACCGCTCCGATTCCCAGGATCTTTCCCAGCATCAACTCGAACGGTTTGACGCTTGAAACGATGATCTCCACGATGCGGCTCGTTTTCTCCTCCAGAACTCCCCGTAGTATGTAAACGCCATAGAAAATCAAGGTGAAGTAGAGGAAAAACACGAGCGCAAAACTCATGAAGAGGGCGCTGATTCCGCTCTCCTTCTGTTTGGGGTTGTTCGTCGCCTTCTGAACGTCGAAGTCCACACGCTGCACGGCAGACTCCACCTGCGGGCCTGAGACCCCGAGTTTCTTCAGACGGTAGCGGATCACAGCTTCCCGCAAAGCCCGGCGGATGGAATCGCTACTGACGATACTCGACGGATTTCGTGCGTAATAAACGAGATCGCTGTCGGCAATCGACTTGGAATCGATGATCAGGTAGCCCTGGATCTTGCCCTTCTCGGCGAGCACGTTCAGCTGATGCTTCAGCTCCGGCAGATTCCGGCCAGCGACCGGTTCCTGCACGATAGGCGGGCCCTCGTCCGAATCGTGGTTCTTGGCGATTTCAGCCTGCAGCACCGGGAAGAAGTCCCCCATGGTGTCGACGATGCGCACGGCCTCCGGACTGGATTTCGTGCGCTCTGCGAGCACCCGGGGAAGAACCGTAAACCCGACGGTGAGAAGAGGAAAGAGCGCCGTTGAAATCCAGAAGCCCTTGGTGAGAAACCTGCTCAGGTACTCACGCCTCATGACGGGCCAGATCGCCGACTTCATGAGGTCTCCTCCATCGGAGCCGGGGCGGACACTCCGCCGACAACGTCGATGAAAATCTCATCGAGGGAAGCTTCATGAGGAATGACGCTCTCGATCTCGAATACGGCACTGGACTGACGCACGAATTCCGCGGGCGAGGCGTCGGCGCGCAGAGAGAGATCAATCTGCCCATTCTCCTGCTTGAGATCCTGTACCGACGGCAGCGCGCGCAGACGCTCGGCATCCCCTCGACCGCGAACGAGCATTCTATTGCCGGAGAACCGTTTCTTGATGTCGGTCAAGGGGCCCCTGAGAACGATTTTGGCGCGGTGAATGAGTGCGATTTCGTCGCATAGCCTCTCCGCCTGCTCCATGACGTGCGTGGAAAGCACGAGCGTCTTTCCTTTGTCGCGCAGCTCGAGCAACAGTTCCTTGAATACCCGCGTGTTGACCGGATCCAGTCCCGAAAAAGGCTCGTCGAGAATGAGGATGTCCGGGTCATGGATGACGCAGCCAACGAACTGCAGCTTCTGCTGCATGCCTTTGGACAGCTCTTCCACCTTTTTCCGTTGCCAGCTGCTCAACCCCAGCCGCTCCAGCCAGTCCGCGGCCCGATTTCGCGCCACTTGCCGGCTCAATCCTCGGATCTCGCCGAGAAACCCGAGATGATCGAGCACGCGCATCTTGCGATAGAGGCCCCGCTCCTCGGGAAGGTATCCGATGGAACGGGCGGCTACATCTCTGCCGCTCTTACCGAAGATCGACACCGATCCGGAATCAGGAACGATGATGTTCATGATCATGCGGATCGTGGTGGTTTTCCCCGCGCCGTTGGGCCCAAGCAGGCCGAACACCGTCCCCGGCCGGACCGCAAACGAGATGCCGTCCACAGCCAGAAACTGGTCGTAACGCTTCGTAATCTCGCGCACGTCGATGGGCAGGGAACTGTCGGTCACAGGTGTCTCCGCGTCTCGCATTGCGAAACGGGGGCCTATTCTATGCGATGCCGAGACCCCGCTAGGAGTCTGCGCGGCAGAACCGCCCGACCGCGAGAGAGTGGAGCGGCGAGTCCAGATTCGATCCGATTCGAGCGAGCATAGTGGTTCTATGTGACGAGAATCGGGTCGAATCTGGGCCGCCGATCCGCTTTCGCAGCAGGGCGCCTTTTCTGCCGCGCAGACTCCTAGGCGGCGCGGTTGAAGACGAGACCGAACATCTGATTGCGGCTTGCCGGATCGGTGAAAGACTTGACCGAAACCTGATGCCGTACCTCGTGACGGTCGCGGGAGAGAGGCAATTGCACCTGGCTCTGCCCTTCCGATCGGGCGTCGGCCAGACCACGGACCAGTTCCTTGGACTGAAGGCTGGTCAGCCCGGTATCAAAAATCGAGACTCCAGGCGTGGCCCCTGCCAGTTCGCTGATATGGCCCAGTTCCCCGTTCATCTGCACGATCTTGAAGTCCCCGTCGAGGAAACACCAGCCGACATTCGCCGCCTCGAGCAGGGGCAGGATCATGGAGAGATGTTCGGCACCGGGGCGGGAGGCGCCTCCTCCGTCTGCACCGGCACCCTGAAGTTTTACTCGAGTCAACTCCTTCTCGATCTCATCGGCGAGCGGATTGAGCTCGCCCAGGGACTTGCTGCGAGGCAGGGATTCGACGAACCCGTTCGCAAACGGGCTCAGTTTCAGCCGGAGAGCCTCGATTTCCCTGCGGATCATGGAGTTGATCGGGCGCAGGAAGAATCCGAGCGAGAGCAATGCAATGCCGCCGGAAAAGGCCAGCATCATCATCACGAACTTGAGCGGTGATTCCGGATCGCTGGCCGGCCTGGCCAGAACAAACCCTTCAAGATCCCCGCCGATCTGTACCGGGTAGCTCTGCGGAGGCGCCTCTCCGGGTTTGGCGAGGTTCGGATAGGGAACGAGTCCGGTTTTCACGACGTCCCAGACCTTCCCCGTCTTGGGGTCGACAAACGGAGATTTCTCCTTGCTCTCCGGACTGATCTCCGGATAGAGAACTTTTCCGTTTCGATCGCCGATCATGATCGGTTCGGCAAGGGTATTGTCGAGCACGGGAGCGGGGACGGTTTTCAGATTGGGATCACGAAGAACGTGCATGTACTGGGCAGCAAACGCTTTGAAGCGGGTGGCCTGGCGAAGATCCGCCGCGGAGCGTTCCGAGTAGATCTGTACGAAAAGGAAGAGCACGAGCAGAAGGATGATGGCCGCTGCGCCGGCAACCCAGTAACGAAGTCCCCAGGAGGTTTTCGAGGCCGCCGTTTTAGCAGCCGCGATCTTTTCCGTCGGCATGGCAAGTGGCGACACCTTCGGACCGGCAACTTTGACCTGCTCGAACGGCTCGATGCTCACACGAACGCTGCCCAGCCGCAGCTCGTCGGTGGGGGTGATGGGGGTGACGGCATGCACCGGTGCGCCGTTCACGAACGTCCCATTGGTGCTCCCCAAGTCGCGAATGGTGTAGGAGTCGCCCGTGATCTGCAGTTCGGCGTGGCGTCCAGAGATCGTAGCGTCGGGGATGACCACATCCGCGGGTTTGTCCCGCCCGATGCGGTACACGCCGTCCTTGAGATCCAGACCGAGCTTCTCGTTGTTGCGATACAGAATCAGTTTTGCTGGCATTCGATGACGTCTCCCGGCTCGATTCCTTTTTTACGAAGACAGCCTGCCGGAAGCTCGAGAGTCATCGAACTCTCCGGCGTACCCAGGAGCAGGCGCCAGGGGCGCACTGCCTCATGTTGCGTCACCACACGCCCACTGGCGTCGAGAAAGGCGATGTCGATCGGTCCAAGCATGAAACAAGTATGGATCGAACGGCATCCCGGAAAAAGAACAAAGGTATTCGAGAGATCGCTTTTGCCCATGAGACCAAAGAAACGCTCCCGGAACCGCGTGGCTGTGATCACTCCACCTAGTTGATGATTCAGATCGAACGCCTCAGCAGTTCACGCCATGGCTACATCGAACCCCGGTTGTACATGAACTGGATGACCAGCGGCCCCAGAATGACCATCATGACCGCGGGAATGATGAACATGATCATCGGAAAGAGCATTTTCTGCGAGGCTTCCGCCCCCTTCTTCTCGGCATCGACGAATCGCTCCGCGCTCATGATCTCCGACTGCGTTCGCAGCGCTCCACCGATGCTCGATCCCATCTCCGCGGCCTGAATCAGTGAGGCCACCATGGAATTGATCTGCTGAATGTTGAGGCGGTCGGACATGGCCTTCAAGGCGTCCTTGCGGCTCATGCCCAGCTGCATCTGCCGGAGAAACACTGTGAGCTCTTCACGGAGGGGGGAGGGATCCATCTTGCTCACAATCTTGTTCACGGCGGCGGTGAATTCCAGTCCGGCCTCAACCGAAAGAGTGAGCATGTCCAGCAGGAAAGGGAGCTGTTTCTTGATATCCCTCCTGCGCTTGGCGATCTTGTCTTTCAGCCAGATATCCACATACATCCAGCCCAGAAGCGGGAAAAGGAAGGCAAAAAAAACCGGAAGCATTGTGAGCATCATGAAGCCGTAGATCAGGGTGATAAAAAAGATGGTCAGCTTCAGGGCGATGATCTGGTCAACCGATACGACCTTTTCCAGTCCCAGACTCAACAAGTCGTTCTGATAGCGCTCACGCTGCTTGCGCATCTTCATGGACATGGCCAGGTCCGTGAGCATGAGGATGGGCAGCCTGAAGATCTTGACCAGACCCGGCGCTTCGCGCCCTGCTCCCAGCTCGTCGTCGAAACGCTTGCTCATGTTGATCTTCTGGAAGTCCGGCAGGACATTGAAGATGAACATCGAGCCGGCGATCAGAAGCAGCAGGAAGATGATGAAAAGAAGCATCTCAGACCTCGATCGTAATGATCTTGTTGATGATCACCCAGCCACTGCTCACCAGCAGCAGGACGATCGTCAGCAGCACGTTTCCGAGCAGCGTGGTGAAGAGCGGTTCGATGTACGGCCTGTTCAGAAAGTAGAGAAGCAGGGCCATGACAAAAGGCATGGCGCAGAGGATGATGGCCTGCATCCTTCCCTGGGCGGTGAGGGTCTTGATCTTTCCCTCGACCCTCTTGCGGCTTTTCAGCGTCTCGGTGATGTTCTCGAACGTCTCCACCATGTTGCCGCCGGTCTGCCTCAGAATTTCGATGGCGTTGACCATGAGTTTGAAGTCGGCGTTGTTCACCCGCTCTTCCATATGCTTGAGCCCATCCTCAATGGAGGCCCCGAGCTGAATCTCCCGAAGGACGATCGCAAACTGATCGGCGGCCGGCGGGACGAATTCCGTGGCGATGAGGGTCATGGCCTGCTGCAGGGTCATTCCGGCCTTCAACGAGTTCTTCATGGCGTAGGTGATGTCCACCATCTGGTCATCGAACTTCTCCAGCTCGCGCTTGTGAAGCTGATTGGCCACGTACCAGGTGGCGAAGAGGATGAAGCCCAGCAGCCACAGGGCGAAGACGACGTTTCTGAAAAGAATCAGCCCCACAGCGAGAGCGCCCAGCTCGGCCCAGAGGAACCACTTCTTCCACTTGTCCGGCTCAGCAGGCTTTCCCCGCTTGCGGAAGTAGTGTGCGTAGCGAACACCGAATTTCGCGTTGTAGCGGTCGATCCACGAGACGATGGTCGCGCCGAAAAACCACGTCACGAACAGGCCCGTGAAAAACCACATGACAATTGCCAGAACCAGAAGTGGATTCATCGCTCAGATCCTCTGCTGTACGAAGATTTCGCGGTTGACGCCAATACCCTTGGATACCAGTTCGTCGAGGAACGTGGGGATGTTTCCTGTCGGGGCGAAGAAGCCTTTGACCTTTCCCGTCGGATCGATGCCCCGCTGCTCGAATCGAAACAGGTCCTGCATGAGGATTTTCTCTCCCTCCAGACCCGTCACTTCCGTCACGTAGGTGACCTTCCTTGTCCCATCCTGGAGCCGGCTCTGCTGAACGATGAGATGGACCGCCGAACCGATCTGTTCGCGAATGGCCCGCACGGGCAGATCCATTCCGGCCATGAGACACATCGTCTCCAGCCGGGACAGAGCATCGCGCGGAGTGTTGGCGTGAGCGGTGGTCAGGGAGCCGTCGTGGCCGGTGTTCATGGCCTGGAGCATGTCCAGCGCTTCGCCGCCGCGGCACTCTCCGATGATGATCCGGTCGGGCCGCATACGCAGAGAGTTCTTCACCAGGTCGCGAATGGAAATCTCGCCCTTACCTTCGATATTCGGCGGGCGCGTTTCCAGCCGGGCCACATGCTCCTGGGGAAGCTGCAACTCTGCCGAATCTTCGATGGTGACGATACGGTCTTCCGCGGGAATGTAGGAGGAAAGAATATTCAGCAGCGTCGTCTTTCCTGAACCGGTGCCGCCGGAGATGATGATGTTCTTGCGCGAGAGAATGGCAGCCTGAAAAAACTGCGCCATCTGCGGCGTGATGCTGCCGTACTTGATGAGGTCCGAAATACCCAGACGCTTCTTGCTGAATTTGCGGATGGTCAGTTTCGATCCATCCAGAGCCACCGGCGGAATGACGGCGTTGACGCGGGAGCCGTCCAGTAGCCGGGCGTCCACCAGCGGAGACTGTTCGTCGATACGCCGGCCGACCTGAATGACAATGCGCTCGATGATTCTCCGCAACTGGTCCTCTGAGGTGAACCGATGCTTGGAAAGCACGATCTTTCCACTCTTTTCAACGTAGATCTGGTCAGCCCCGTTGACCATGATTTCATTGACGGTGTTGTCAGCGAGATATTTTTCCAGCGGTCCCAGTCCCAGGGCCTCCTCCACGATCTCCTTGGCGATCATGCGCTTGGCATCGATGGTGGGAACGAGGTCGCCCCCTTCTTCGTCGAGGATGCGCGAGACCACGGCGTCGGTGCGCATCTGCATTTCCATCAGCTCTTTGCCTGTCTGAGATTTGTTGGAGACGGCGAACTCCTGCATGCTCATCTCTCTGACGAGCTTCTGGTGCACCTTGATCTTCAGGGCAATGATGGCGTTGGCGTTCTGCGTTTCCGCCCGCTCTTCGGTAGGAGCCTCGGCGCCAGCCAGAAAGTCCTGGGAAATACCGTGCTCCCGGTCCGATGAAAGACGGTCCAGATAGTAGAGAACCTTCCCCGCGAACTGATCGAGAGCGTTCGAGATCGGGAGATTCTTATTCCGTTGCACCGGGTGCCCGCTGAGCAGTGCTCCCTGCACGCTGGCCGTGTCCTCCGGAACGATTCCCAGAATCTGCTTGTCAACGTTCGCCTGAAGAATGTCCACCGTCACTTTGCTGTCGGCGGTGGCCTTGTTGACCACGTAGTGAATGCGGTCCTTCGGGTAGTGAATGGCGCGGAGAAAATCACCAAGCTTCCTGGTCTGGTTTACGGCCAGAAGGTCCTGATTCATCACCAGAACCGAAAGTGAGTTCCGGTCCAGGACGGCGAAGGTCTGCTCGGCGAAATCGGAGCCATGATCGACGACGATATAGGCGAACAGTTCCTGGACGACGTCCAGGAACTTGCGGACCACGTCGGCGGTGACCAGACGGGAAATCTCCACCTTGATACAGGCCGGCAGGACGCTGATCCCGGAAGCATGCTGACTGAGCCGCCCCTCCAGCGCCGCGGCGGTGAGGAATTCGATGCGCGAGGCGTAGTCGGTCATGGCACTGGCCGATCCCAGGCCCAGCTGCATCAGGCAGTCACCGGAGTAAGGAAGGTTCAGATCGATGAGCAGGACCGGGCGGTTGGTGATCCGCCGCAGTTCGATCGCTGTATTCACTGCCAGAAAGGAACGGCCCGTCCCTCCCTTGCGGGAGAGCATGCTCACGATGGCGCCTGTGGTTGTCATTGTCGGATCACCGATCCACCTGGACTCCCGAGAAATCGGTCGGAGGGCTTGTCAGAAGATTCTGAAATGGATCCTGGCCGCTGACCGCCTTCAGAGCGTAGTACCCTCGGGCCACGGCGATGGCGGAGTTCGTCCGATCGAACTTGCCGCCGGTCAGCCGTACTGCACTCTCGTACAAGGGCATTAGCGGATCCTTGTTGGAGGAAGAAAGCGTTCCGGAGGGACGCTGTCCGAGGTAGTAGAGCCGGAACGTATCCTGAAGGATGGCCGTCCACCAGGAAATGAGCCGGTCGCCGGCACCGCCGGCCATCATGCTGGCGTGCTGCACTTCCTGGGGAGAGACCTGAATGAGCGGCACACCCTTCGTTCCCTGGTCGAACTTCCAGACCATGCTGATCTCGTAGTTCGTCCCCGTGCTTCGGCCCCGGAACACGGTCGGATAGATACTGCCTTTCTCGGCCTGCGCGCGCCATTCGGCAGAAGCTTTGTCCAGACTTCCGGCGAGGTCGGAAACACGCCGGATCAGTCCGGCGCGGTCCGAGGAGTCCATCGTCAGAACGGGAACGTCGCCAAAGCGCACAGTGGCGCTCCACATCGAGACGCCTTCCCCTCCCGGCATGTTTGCGTCCGCAACCCCGGGTACCTGTTCGTCGACCTGGAGATTCACGGCCGGAATATATCCCCGGTCCGGAAAGATCGCCGGTGCGGCGCTGCTCAGGCGCGTCAGGCAGATGATGGGGTTGGCAACCGGTTTTGCTTTTCTTCCTTTCGCCGGCGGAGGCGCGCCCTGCGAGGCCAGAGCGTCGCAGCGATTCAGATCGGCCATGGAGTAGACCTTGCCTGTGACGACGATTCGGTCGCCGGCAACGTGTACGTCCTCGGGAGAGAGTCCGACGATTCCGGCCAGCGAGCCGGTGACGTAGCGATAACGCGCAGCAAGGTCCTTGTTGGTAACCACGACCTTGACAACCTCGCCGATATGCGAGTCGGTGTTCTCGATGAGGAGCTTGGCTTCACCCAGTTTCAAAGCCTGCAGGGTGATGTTGCGGTCGTACTGCTGAAAGAGATAACGGACGACTTCTTCCTTCCCTTCATTCGTACCCGCCGGTGTACTGATCGTGGCAATGGGAGCCTCGGTCATGAACGGTAGGCTCTCACCCTGAGCCATGACCACGGTCTTGCGAACGGTCGCCGGCGCTGCCAGAAGGGAGAGCGCACCCAGCGTGAGGATGAATGAGAAGAAAAGCTTCTTCACCGGTGGGCTCCCGCGGCGATCTTCCGCATCATGTCGGCCTGCGCGTCCTGGGCACGCCAGAGACGATTGGCGGCGCCGAGCAGACGCTCGTTGTTCCAGATCTCGTATGTGTGCGGAGAATTGTCGCCCTTGGCCCGAAGCAGGAGCCAGACGGTTCCCAGTTGCTGGGCGAGGACGAGCTGCTGGGCATTCTGGGGTGGGAGGGCCAGCGTGACCGTCTTTACCTCACCGGGCGCTCCACCACCGGCACCGGGTGAATTGGGATCGTTCACGACTGTCTCGTGGGTACTGGTGGTGTGCTGATCAACCGAAATGATCATCACGTTCATGAAGAGCGGACGGACTTCGGTGAAGTGCTCGTCCTGCGATTTTTCGAACTCGAACGAGGCCAGAACGTCGACGCGGTCGCCAGGCTTGACCATTCCGCTCACTGAGCGCGGAGCATCGTCCATGGCCACTCCCACTCCCACCGTGCCCGGTTGATCTTTGAGATCCGCCGACAGAGGAGGGGGAGCGCCCTCGAAGAGTTTGGTGCGTGTCATCTGCTCGCCCGAGGAAATGGGCGCAACCGTGACACCCTTGATCTTGGTCCTGTCGGGAACCTCGCTGACAGGAATCGATCCAGGCTGAAGGAACGTCTTCGGAATCTCCCTCGTGGCCATCCAGTCCGCCTCGAGCGGAGTGTTCGCTGGAATGTCACGCGACGCCACATAGACCTCCACCAACTCGGTACCTCCGAGAAGGGCGTCTCGTTGAGCATTCAGATAGAGCAGGCCGAACAGTGCTGCCAGAAGTCCAAGACCTACCGCGATGGCTATTTTCGCGCCTCTCGACATCGGCTACCTCTTCTTTTCGATTTTTGTCTTGTTGGACCGTACGTGGACGAATTCAATCACAGTAATGGACTGAGAGCCAGTGCTAACACACCGGCCACTAACCCGCCGCGCAATAGACGGGGACTGCTAATAGGATGTTGTACAGTTGTTTGCAGTTGCCGGCGGTGCTTTCGAAGTGGTCCGCCAGGGCAATACAGGCACCGGCGCCGACCAGAAACCCCGTGGATGCGGCGGCCCCGCCCGGAAAGCAAAACTGTGTTCCCCGTTTGTAGTTGAGCTTCTTGTCCGGATATTTGGCAGGACTGACGGACTGGAAGGGCACCGTGTAGGGAACGAGCTGGCTGAACGTCTTGAAACTCACCGTCTGCGAATCGTCCCCCAGGTCATTGTTGTACTGCTTGTTGTTGAAGTGCATCCGCGAGAACGATTTTGAGCGGAGAATACCCATTTTGTTGAAGACGTCCAACTCGAAGTGCAGGACCTGAAACAGTCCTGCCGCCAGAGCCATTATGCCCATCATGGCGAACAGGAATTCAACCGCGGCCTGACCGCTCTGGGCCTTTCTATATTGGCTTCGCATCAGTGCAATGTCCTCATCATCATCTGGAAGTCGAAGCTGGTTATGTTCATTTTCTCGAGAGTCTTCAACGGAACCAGTTTGGCCTGATAGGTTTCCTTGATGGATTTGGCCTGACTGGGAGGAATGATTCCCAGGAACCCCATGCCGTTGAACTTCTTTCCCAGATAGCCGTTGTATGGCTTGGCCGCTGCCAGGACGGTGATTGGTGGAAGATCACTGAAGAACGTCCTTCCGAACATCGGCTTCGTGGCGGTGATTGTTAATTTGTAGGCGAATCGGACGTCATCCCCGGAGGACTGGTCATAGAAGCGGCCCGTCTTGTACTTGATGGGATTGATCACCCGGTAGATGTCGATGGCGCCGTTCACGTCCCCGTATTGCGCGATGAGCACGATCCAGCATATGGCGTCGGCCGGAAAGGGCAGATCGGTACAGACGTTGTCCGGATCCGGAAAGTACGTATAGATGTGCTGCGTGTACTCAGTGGGGTCCGTCAGCTTGACCAGCTTCACTTTGGCGTAATCGAGAGGGTTGGCCATCCCCGAGCTCTGGTAGTCGGCCTGCTTGAAGATTTTGTCTGAACCGCTCCCGAAATTGGCCTTGATCACCTGCTCGGCCTTGGCGGGCGGACCCGAGATGATGTTGGCATTTCCGAACTCCAGATTGACCAGGTCGATGGCCCGATCGATCGACTTGAAGCTGTCCTTGTACCCCTCGAGAGTATCTCCCGCCCATTCGTCCCAGAGCAGGGTGAGGGCCCCCAGGACCAGGCGCTCATCGGTCGTTGTGGAGTTATCGACAAATGGCTCCCAACTGGTGATGTAAATCGTGAGAAGCGTGTCGAACGCCATCTGATTGAGATGGGCAATCGTGTTCATTCCCTTGGCCTGCGATGCCGCGCCAGCGAAGGCGGCGGCATCAACGACCATCTGCGCCTGATGACGGCGGACCACGACCTGGCCGACGGCCACCGCTACGGCAGCGGCCAGACAACAGGTGGCGAAAATCAGGACGAACAAGACCAGCACCTGCCCCTTCTGTGCGAGGGTGCCGGAGCGCCTGGTTCGACGGGGTTCAGCGTCCATTGCCGGAGCTGCAGGG
>JBDTRY010000047.1:0-19999 GCA_039931435.1 Acidobacteriota bacterium
TTCATGCATCACTACCTCCTGATAGAAAACAACGGGTGAACAATTCGATCTTTGGCGCATTCTAGAACTTTTGGATTCATTAGCAAAATTACACTTTGCTTAGAACCCCGGCTCGGGGCGCGAGGATCGCGGCTCGGGGAACGGCGCTGGAGAGCGGCCGGGCCAATCTGTCATCCCGAACGAGCGCCGCGAGGAGGGATCTTCGGCTGGGTCGACGACACGGCGAGTTTCACCGGAGATCCCTCGCCTTCGGCTGGGCGATAACACGTTCGAGGCTTGTTGGTTCGCAGTGTCAGCGCTGCTCGCCCAGGGGCCAGTCCAGTTCCCCGAGGAAGCGCTCGTCCTCGCGCCACAGCTCGTGCACGGCCACGTGCAGATCGATGAAGATCCGCGAACCGAGGATCTTCTCCAGCTCCAGACGGGCCTCGGTTCCGATGGTCTTGATCATATCCCCGGCCCGTCCGATGATGATTTTCTTCTGGCTGTCGCGCTCGACGTAGATCGTAGCGTACATCTTGATCAGATCCCGACCCTCTTCCTCTTCCCAGCGTTCGATGGTCACCGCCGTGGAGTAAGGAATCTCCTGCATCGTGTGATGAAGGACCTTCTCCCGGATGATCTCCGCTGCAAAGAACCGCTCCGGCTGGGTGGTGAAGTCATCCTGCGGATAATTGGCCTGACCGGGCGGAAGCCGGTTGAAGAGCAGATCGACGAAGGCATCCACGCCGTCACCTGTCGTTGCCGACAGCGGTACGATGTCGTCGAACAGTCCCATCTCACCGAATCGCTGCATGATGGGGAGCAGGTTCTGTTTCTTGACCAGATCGATCTTGTTGAGGATGGCCACTCGCAGGAGCTTGTCGCCGTCCGCCTGGCGCACCATCTCCACGACGAAGTCATCCCCTTTCCCCGAGCGCTCGGAGACATCCACGATGGCCACCAGCACGTCGGCCTCAGACAGCGACGAACGAACGTGGTCCATCATCCGCGAATTCATCTTGTGCATCGGTTTGTGGATGCCCGGGGTGTCCAGGAAAACGATCTGCCCGCGCGGTTCATTGAGGATTCCCACGATGCGGTTGCGCGTTGTCTGGGGCTTGTTGGAAACGATGGAGACCTTCTGGCCGAGAATGCGGTTCAGCAGAGTCGACTTCCCGGCGTTCGGGCGTCCTACAAGGGCCACCACGCCCGAGCGGCGATCACTGCTGTCTGCGGAGACCTCGTCAGTCATGGTTTCGCTCCTGGCGCATGCGCCCATTACGCTCGGGTGCGACCCACTCCGGATCGCGGCTCACCCGCACGCGGTAGATTCGCTTGCGGTCCGCCCGTTCCACTCCAAAAAGCAGACCTCCCTTGCGGATGACGTCGCCCGTCTTGGGAACTCTTCCCGATTCCGTGAAGATCAATCCGGCCACCGTCTCGTAGTTCTCGCCTGAGAGTTCGACGCCGAACAGGTCTTCCAGCTCTTCGACTTTGACCATGCCGTTCACCAGGTAATTGGCGTCGTCGATCTGAACCAGCGTCTGTTCTTCATCTTCGTGTTCGTCGGAGATTTCACCGACGATCTCCTCGATCACGTCTTCGATGCTCACGATGCCTGCCGTTCCACCGTATTCGTCGAGGACGATGGCGATCTGCTGGTGCTCAATCTGAAACTCCCGGAGAAGTTCGGCCACCTTCTTCGTTTCCTGGATGAAATACGCCGGACGTGCCAGCTCTCTGACCGTCATCGTTCCATCCTTCAGGTAGACGTCGAATACGTCTTTTACGTGCACGATTCCAATGATCTTGTCGACGTTCTTTTCGTAAATCGGTATTCGTGAATATTTCGATTCATTGAACAAGCGGGCCAACTCCTCCATGGAGTTTTCCACGTCGAAAGCGAGCATGTCGATGCGGGGCGTCATGAGCTCACGGGCCACGCGGTCGCCGAAATCAACGATCGACTGCAGAAGCTTGCCCTCACCCTCCTCCAGGATGCCTTCTTCCTCTCCAACATCAATGTAAGCCTGCACTTCTTCCTCGCGGTTGCTTTCGTCTTCGGGAAGATCCTCTCTACGGATCTCCACGGTTTCGATCAGCCGACGCAGCGGGAACACCACCGGATAGAAGATGTAGTAGAGAAGCGCCGTTACGGGGACGATGAACCGGAACATCACCGCGGCTGCGGATTCAGGAAGCAGGACGAGCATGACCTTCCACAGCGTGACGATCAACGACCAGACCACGGCAGATGTCAGCGCAGCGAACAAGGCCCCTCGGTGGTACAGAGCCGTAGCCGTAAAGGCCATGCCGAAGGTCAGCGAGATCTGAAGGAGGACACCGGTGATGAGGCCCCCGTCGTTGGGATTGAACTGGAACCACTTCGATGCGCCGCCATCCTGCCGTTCCACACCGGTCCAGCGCCGGAGGCGAACAGGGCTGACCCGAAGAAGGAAATACCGCGTGGCATCCAGAATGAGAAACAGCACGAGGCAACCCGCGGCCAGCGAGTAGAAGAGAAGCGGCAAGACCGTACTACCCATGCAGCGCGAGGAATCCGAACGCGCTGGACCAGCCACAGCGGCAGAAAAAGGGTCCGGCGGCGGTGACGGTCTGGGCGGAGTGCATGGCTTGCTCGAAGCAGGCGGGCCTCCAGGACCCTCATTTTGCTTATTCAGGGTCAGCAGGTGGCCGCCAGGCTCACTGGAGTGGAGTATATGCGAATGCCGGGCCGCCGAGGTGCAATCAGAGCTCGGAGTTCGCTGTTATCCCTGTAGAATCAGCCATGTTCGTCATCCCTTCGCTCCTGCTCGTCACCACACTTCTCAAGCCGGTAGACACGCTCGTGCTGCGTACGGGAGAGCGGCTGGCCGTGGCTGGTGAGGTCACCATCGACGGCGACCAGGCGATTTTTCGCCACCCGAACGGCGCCCTGTACTCTCTGCCGGTTCGGGAGTTGGATCTTCCGGCCACCAGGGATCTCGCCTGGAGAAAAGCACAGCCCGAACAGAAGGCGGTCCCTGACGAAGTTGTTTCGAAGTCTCTGCCGATCCGCGAAGAGCAGAAACGAAAGCTGCTCGGGGATCTTCAGTCCAGCCATTCGCCGAATCCGTCTCCCGTAAGAGGGTTCACCGCCGGCCCGCCCGCGATTCCAACTGAGGCTGAAGAGGAACAGGTTCGCCGCGCCGAGTGGGAGTGGCGGGACCGTTCTCGGAGCTTCTCTGAGGGGGTTCGCCGGGCGCGGGAGGATTTGCAACTTCTCCTGGATAAACAGGAACAGCTCGAAAACGAGGTTCTGGGTCTGGCCTCACTCGGGTATCGCACCGATCAGTTCAGCTACCAGATCCTGCAGCTTCAGGTCACCCGCGATCAAATCCCCCGGGCCCGGCTGGAGGTGGAGCGGTCACAGCGTGCGCAGGATCAATTCCGCGATGACGCCCGGCGGCAGGGAATCCTCCCGGGATGGCTGCGATAAAGATTCTGGCCGGAACTCGAGGCTCCTCACACCCTCACCAACCGCCCCGGCGGATCACTT
This sequence comes from Acidobacteriota bacterium, assembly GCA_039931435.1. GTDB lineage: Bacteria > Acidobacteriota > Thermoanaerobaculia > Gp7-AA8 > Gp7-AA8 > JBDTRY01. Next base: position 3,518 of record JBDTRY010000047.1, read on the forward strand.
TCTGGATCTTTTTCATGATCCGGTCCTTCTTCAGGCCGCGCAGATAGTCGATGAAGAGAGTCCCGTCGAGATGATCGACCTCGTGGCAGACGGCACGGGCCAGCAGGCCGGCGGCCGTCATCTCCCGGCGCTCCCCGTTACGATCGAGGTACGTGACCCGCAGGCGCTCGGGACGGGTGACAATCTCCACGAAGTCCGGAATGGACAGGCAACCTTCTTCCTCGGTCACTTTCCCTTCGGACTCGATGATCTCCGGATTGATGAACACGTGCAGCTGAGACGGATCGTCTCCGACCGAAATATCGATGACCATCAGCCGCCGTGACACGCCCACCTGATTTGCGGCCAGCCCAACGCCCGGAGCGGCATACATCGTTTCCACCATATCGTCGATGAGCTTCTGCAGTGCAGCATCGAACACCTGCACCTCGACCGTACGGTCGCGCAGGACGGGATCTCCGTATTTGCAAATGGGCAGAACTGCCATGTGTGCTCCGGTAATGATTGGTCTGAAACGGGATTCGGTTAGCCTTGAACGCGCCGTTCAGAAAAAATCTTCCGGGCCGCCCAACGTACAGAATCTCAGTACTTGATGCGCGTCAACTCGCCTCTGGCAGCCGCAGCGGCGGTCGAGTAGGGATAACGGGCGATGAGATGCTCGAAAGTTTTGCGGGCCAGCATGAGATCGCCCGTCCTGGCCTGGGCCATCCCTATCTTCAGGACGGCGTCCGGCGCCTTGTTCTGTTCACCGTACTCGTGCTCCACGCGCTGATAGACCCTGATGGCTTCCGGGTAGTTGCCGGTCACGAACCAGGTCTCGCCGACCCAGTAAAGAGCGTTGTCCGCAAGTTCCCCTGAAGGATCCGCTTCGAAAATCTTTTGAAACAGGGCCCGGGAGTCATTGATCTGCCCCTTGCCGAACAGGGTCAGGGCCTGGCGATAGGCATCGCTGACGCCGGCTGCGGTGACGACAGCATTATGGGCCGGGACCGGCAGGGGCGTTGCCACAGCCACAGCCACAGCCGCCGGTTTCGGGCGAGCGATCGCCGGCGGGACCGTTCTCGCCGGTGGCTGGGTCTGAGTGGTCTGCGGGGCCTGGACCGGGGCGGGAGACGACCCCGCCTCGAGACGCGCCAGCCGGGCGTTCATGACTTCGATCCTGTCGAGGAGTTCGGAAACGAGCACCTGCATCTCCGAGATCCGAGGATCAGTCGGAGGGGGAGCGGGCGCGGCCTTCGGTGCGGGTTCATCCGCTGGCGCGGTTGAACCGCAGGCCATCATGGCCACGGCCAGAATGGCGCATAGCAGCTGCCTCATGCCTTGTTGTCCTGAAGCTTTTCCCTGGCCTTTCCGGCGAAATCACTCTTGGGGAACTCCGCGACGACTCGTTCGAAGTAAAGTCTGGCCTCACCGCTGCGCCCGAGGGCCGCCAGAGCCGTGCCCAGATCGAAGAAGACCTGATCCCGGTCGGAGTAGGCAGGATAGTTGTCCACGATCCCGTTCAGCCGCGTCACGGCCGGTTCGAAGTTACGGCGCTTCATGTAGAAGTGGGCAATGATGTGTTCGTGCTCTGCGAGCCGGTCCTGGGCTTTGCTCAGTCTCGTGTCAGCGTCGGCGCGATACTGGCTCTTCGGGTAGGCGGCGATCATCTCCTGGAACTTCGTCACAGCCTCTTTGGTCTTGGTCTGATCGCGGTCGGGACGCTCCATCTGCGCGAAGGAGACGTTGGCGATCTGCAGCATGGCGTAGTCCGCGTACTCGCTTCCGGGAAAACGATTGATGAAGTCGCGGTACTTGTACTGTGACTCCACCAGGTTCACCGGGCCACCTTCCTTGAAGAAGGTGTCGGCAATACGCAACAGGCTTCTCCGTCCCAGAGGGTCATTCGGATAGTTCTCGTACACGAATGTGTAGTACCGGCGCGACTTCTGATATTTCTTCGAGTCGAACGCCGTCTCGCCCCGCTGGAAGACCTCTTCCTTGCTGAGGTTAGCCAGCTCTGGATCGATCAGCGGACGAGTGGCGGCGCCTCGGTGGGTATGGCAAGCCATCGACAAAGCAACGGCCAGAATGCACAGAATCGAAAGTTGACGCTTCAACGCTCCTCCATCAGGCGGTCGGATTGGTCGCGGCCGTCCTGATCCTTCTCAGAGCCTCAACCCGGTCCTGCTGTCCAAATATTGCCGACCCGGCCACGAGAATCGTGGCCCCGGCCCCGACAACCTCGGGAGCGGTGGACTCGTCGATACCGCCGTCCACTTCGATTTCGATGGCTCTCGCCTCGTTCCGCACCATGTCCGCGATCCGGCGGAGTTTCGGAAGCACGGGGGCGATGAACTTCTGCCCTCCGAAACCGGGATTGACGGTCATGACCAGAATGAAATCGCAGAATGGCAGCAGGTCTTCGAGAACGGCCGCGGACGTGGCCGGATTGATTGCCACGCCAGCTTTTGCTCCACCTTCACGGATCATCGCCAGCGCTCTCTGTAGATGGGCCTCTGCCTCCACATGAACAGAAATCATGCTCGCTCCGGCGGCGATGAACTGCGCAATGTACCTCTGAGGCTCGGAGATCATCAGGTGGCAGTCGAGCGGAAGATCCGTTACCCGTTTCAGAGACTGCACGATGGCCGGACCGAGGGTGATGTTCGGAACGAAGTGCCCGTCCATGACGTCCACGTGCAACAGGTCGGCACCCGCTGCTGCGGCGTCGGCCAGTTCCGCTTCGAGCCGGGTGAAGTCCGCGGACAGGATCGACGGAGCGATACGGATCATGGTGTTGTAACTCCCTCCAGTATGTCCGCCTGTTCCTCGTGGCTGACCACCACCGTGATGGCGTCGCGCCCGGAGACGGGCGCGCCGTTCAGCGGATACTGACGGATGATGGTGCCATCGCGAATCCCTGGATAGGCCTCGTAGCGGACGTTGGTTATTGAAAGACCGTAGGACTGAAAGATGTTCCTCACCGCTTCGAAGGGTTGATCGATGATGTCCGGCATCACGTAAGCAGGTGGCGGCGGAGCGTAGGCCACAAGAAGCGAGACTCCCGTACCGGCATCGACGATCGAACCCTTGGCCGGATCCTCGGCGATGATTCCTCCCCTCCCGCTACGCGGCACGTAGGAAATGTCTCCCAGTTTGAGGTTTCTCTGACTGAAACGGAGCAGCGCCGTGCGCGGCGTTTCCCCGTCGAGATCCGGAACCTGCAGCACCAGAGGCCCGAGACTCTGTCCCACGATCAGACGGCTTCCCCGCTTCACGTAGTTGCCCGGCGCGCGATTCTGCCAGGCTACCGATCCCACGGCGATCTGATCGGCGTTGCGGTCTTTGCTGTTGTCCACGTCCAGAACGAGACCGGCATCGCTGGCGATGGCCCGTGCCTCAGCCAGCGGATGTCCCACCAGATCGGGCGCCTGAATGGACTTGCCTCGAACGAACAGCCGGAATGAAAAGTAGCTGCTCAGTCCGAAGACGCCCACGACCAGGCCGGCAAAAACGATGTTGCCCAGACAGCCCAGCTTCCTCATCGGGATTCCGGACGCTCGTACTCGGCTCGATCGGCCTCGAATTCAGCCTGATCGTATTTACGCTGAGGATCCCGCACCACAAACAGAGGAATCAACGCTTCCTTCCATACATCTTCGACTCGATCCGCGAACCGGAAGGTCAACTTCTCCTGCACTTCGGGCGGAACCTCGATCAGGTCCTTTCGATTGCCCTCGGGAATGACGACCGTGTGAATATTTGCCCGTTGTGCCGCCATGACCTTTTCCTTGATTCCGCCCACCGAAAGCACCTTGCCGCGGAGAGTGATCTCGCCAGTCATGGCCACGTCGTGGCGAACAGGCTTCTCGCCCATGACCGAAGCAATGCAGGTAGCAATGGCTACGCCCGCGGACGGTCCGTCCTTGGGGATCGATCCGGCTGGAAAATGGATATGGATGTCGCTGTCGCTGAAGATGCGCTCCTCGATCTCCAGCTCGTGCGCTTTCGATCGGACATAGGAATAGGCCGCCTGCACCGACTCGCGCATGACGTCACCGAGTTGGCCGGTCACCGTGGTGCGGCCCGTACCGGCCATGCGCGTCGCTTCGATGAACATGATCTCGCCGCCGACCGCTGTCCAGGCAAGCCCGGTGGCCACCCCGATCTCCGGTTGCCTCTCGGCGAATTCGTGCTCGAACTGCGGCAGGCCGAGGTATTGCTCGACGTCGTCGGTGCCGATGTCGAAGGTCTGTCCAACAGCACCTTCCGGCGAGGCCACTTTACGTGCGATCTTGCGCATGATCGTGGCCAGTCGCTGCGTCAGGCGGCGCACGCCGGCCTCGCTGGTGTAGTTGCTGATCGTGGTCTGAATGGCGCCATCGTCGAACTCGATTTTCGTGGCACTCAGACCGTGTTCATCGATCAGTTGAGGGATGAGGTAAGCCCTGGCGATCTGAAGCTTCTCATCCTCGGTGTAGCCCGAAAGGCGGATCACTTCCATGCGGTCGCGTAGTGGCGAAGGAATGCTCTCCAGTGTGTTGGCCGTGGCCACGAAGAGAGTCTTGGAGAGATCGAAGGGAATCTCCAGATAGCGGTCCACGAAGGAAAAGTTCTGCTGGGGATCGAGGACCTCGAGCAGTGCCGAGGCTGGATCCCCCCGGTAGTCTTTGCCGATCTTGTCGATTTCATCGATCATGATCAATGGATTGTTCACGCCCACCTGGATGTAGCTCTGCACCACTTTCCCGGGCATCGCTCCGATGTACGTCTTGCGGTGCCCGCGGATTTCGGCCTCGTCAACGACACCACCCACCGACATGCGTACGAACTTCCGGCCAAGGGCATCGGCAATGGCCTGACCGAGCGAGGTCTTGCCTACTCCGGGCGGCCCGGCGAAGCAAAGGATCGGACCGCGCAGATCACCTTTCAGTTTCAGAACCGCCAGAAACTCCAGGACGCGCTCCTTCACTTTCTCCAGACCGAAGTGTTTGCGATTCAGAATTTCCTCGGCTACCGCCAGGTCGAGCTGATCATCTGTCCGGCTGGCCCAGGGCACTTCCAGTACGGTGTCCAGATGCCCTTTGATCACCGCATAGTCGGATGAAGCGGGCGAGAGAATGCCCAGCCTGCCCACCTCGCGGCGGAGTTGCTCCTTCGGTTCCACGTCCAGCGGGAGCGCCTCGATCTTTTCCCGATAGGTTTCCGCCTCGCGTTCGGCCGGATTGGTCGTCCCCAGTTCGTCCTGAATGACGCGAAGCTGTTCGCGAAGATAGTTTTCGCGGTCCCGGCGATTGATAGACGACTGAATCTGCCGCTGGAGCTCCTGATCGACCGAGGCCTTTCCAAGGTCGCGCTGCATGTGATGAATGAGACGCTCGATCCTCTCGATGGGATTGACCGTCTCCAGGAGCTTCTGCTTCTCCTCCAGGTCGAAATTGACGAACGTGGACATGAGATCGGCGACGAGGTCGGGCCCCTCGCTGAGGTTCATGCGGACGATATTCACCAGCTCGCCGGAATAGCGCGAATCGCTCTCGATCAGTTTCTCGAACGTGGACATGGCCCGCTCGATCAAGGCCGTGACTTTCGCGGACTTCGGTACAGGAGGCGGCGGAATCTCCCGAAGCTTGGCCTCGAAATAGGGTTCGAACTGAACCATCTGCACCATCTCGATTCGCTGCCGGCCCTGTAGAAAAAGCTGGTAGCGATCGGCGGACAGCGGCAGACGCTGCACGATCGCCGCAAGTACTCCCACGTGGGACAGATCGGAAGGCTTGGGGTTTTCCTTGTCGCCGGTCTTCTGACAGAAGGCAGCCACGAGGTTCTGATCCTCGGGGACGTTCTTCAGGAGCCGTACGTTTCTCTCGATTCCCACCTGCAGAGAGAGAACGCCTCCCGGGAAAAGAACCGATGAAACGAGAGGAATGACCGGAAGGCGGCTCGGAACCTCAACGTCCAGCCAGTCGTCGGAACGGCCTTCCTGAGGTTTGGCTTTCGGTGATGGGGGCATAAGGACTCTATCGCCAGCTTATACTGAAAATACGGGCCGGGCCTCGCGGGCACAGATATTGTAGAAAACAGAGCAGCCCCGAGCAACGCAGGATAAAACCATTTCAATGACTGAACCACTCCAGGAAGAGTTGTTGAAGGATCCGTCCTACCGCACTGCGGACCTCCACTGTCACAGCCGCTTTTCCGTCTTCAAGTATTTCCGGAAGGGAAATACCCGCGACTGTTACAACGCCCCTGAAGACGTCTACCGCATCGCTAAAGAGCGGGGGATGTCCTACGTTACGCTCAGCGATCACGACTCCATCGATGGCGCGCTCTACCTCTTGAACAAGAATCCGGACATGAACGATTTCTTCATCTCCGAAGAAGTCGAAACCTACTTCCCGGAAACTGGACAGCGCATCCACATCGGTGCCTATGACATCACCGAAGAGCAGCACCGTGAGATCCAACGTCTGCGAAGCGACATCCGCGAACTGGTTCCCTACATGAGGTCGGAGCGGATGATCTTCGGCGTCAATCACATGTTTCAGAACTACCGCATGAAGAACGTAGCCTCGAACTACGTCAGCGAGTTGATCGAGATGTTCGACGTCTTCGAGGTACTGAACGGCGCCATGGCCTCGCTGCACAACCGCATGGTGCGCGAGCTGGTAACGACGGTGAAGGCAGAGCGCCGTCATATCTCCATGGTGGGCGGATCCGACGCACACACCTTGAAGCACGTCGGAAAGGTGTACACGGTCTCCAAGGGAGAGACGATTAACGAGTTCCTGGAGAATATCCGTCGAGGAGAGTGCTTCGCCTGGGGAGAGGAGATGCGCTTTCGAGACCTGGTCTCCGACATCTACTTGCTCATCCTCGCCTATTACGGCGAGACCCGGAACGACTTCGCCTCCAACGAGTACAGCGGATCGGACAAGGCTACCCAACTGGCTGTCAGGCTGGCAGGCATCCCGACCGCGATCTCCGGAATACCGGCGGCCATCACCTCGATCAACTATCTGAAGCAGATCGTGGTTTCGAAGGGGATGCTCATGCACTTTCCCCGCCTCATGGAAAAGATTCGCGGCCGCAATCCCTGAGATCGGCGTGAGTGACCGATATCCAACTCAAACCGTACAACAAAATCTCAGCGCGAATGCTCGTATCAGTCACGCCGCAAGGTGGGCTCGTGTGCACACGGCACACGCTCGTAGGGCCGCACGGCGTGCGGCCGGTACCCTTTTGCCTTTCCGTGCGGTCTGATCCCCGACTGAGTGCACGGACCACGAAGAATACCGGCCGCACGCCGTGCGGCCCTACGAGTTCGGGTACGGTTTTCGATGGGAAGGATCAGAAAGCGAAGGACAGGCCGCCGATGTAGCGGCGCTGATAACCGTCCGGCTCGTTCTGTGCCTGCTCGTAAATATCCGAAAGGCGCGCCAGCTCCACGCCGACGAGTACGCGGATATCCAGAGGAAGGTGCAGCGATTGCCCCATGACCACATTCAGCCGTTCCTTCGTCGGCACCAGGCCGCTGTTCGCCAAAGTCTCGGGCTGCCCGATCTGGCGGTAGGCCACGTTGATTGACGTGCCCGTGGGACGGAAGAGCGACTGCAGATCACCTACAAGATAGTATTTCGAGGGCTGCCCCGGATCCACCTGAGACACGGCGGAACCGGCAGTTCCGCTCATATCCACAGCGAAGAGTTTTCCCAGGTTCCGTCGATATTTAACGGTCAGATCACGGCGCTGGTCGCCCGGCTCCAGATAGAGGCTGTCGCCGAGCTGTTCGAAGCCGTCATCGAAAACCACCCGGGCGTTCGCATCAATTTCGGCCACACTTCCGATGGCGGAGAATTCGCTCTTCGAGCCGTCGCCGCTGATGATCCCCACCGAGTAACGGTATTGCGGCGAGACGTTGGAAGGATCGCTCCAGAAAACCAGACTGGGCAGGTTCTGGATCATGACGCGATTGTCCACGACTTTATAGAGTCCGGTCACGACCAGGTTCACGTTTCTGCCGAGGCGGATCGAAGCGCCCGTCAGAGGGGAAAGCTCGGTGCCGTTCTCTGCAACGCGAGTGAGAAGGCCGTACTGAAGGGAGATCGGGCTCGCCGCGCTGAATGATCCGGTCGCAGAGACCTCCGCGAGCCGATGAGGAAGAGCGGTGGGAGCGTCGAGGCCGTAATTCTCCTGACCCAGCCTGACCGAAACCCCGAATTGCGAACGGGAAGAGTCAACGAGGATCTTGTTGCCATAGACCTCGAACAGCTCCGAGTTCGAGCGGGTCTGATAGACGTTCTGCTCGGCCATGTAACGGACCTGAACCTTGGCCCCGGGCCGCTGCCATTCGAAATTATGTGATTCCAGGTCGGCAGCATTAGGGCCACCGTCGTTGAAGCGGTCGAGGATTTTCCAGGAACTGCGCGTGGAGGCGATGCGATAGGCGCTTCCCGGCTCACTGCGCAGTTCCATCACCACGCCGCTGGATTCGGAAAGCGGGGTATTGTCCGCTGCATCGACGGAGGGATCGGCCATCCGGTGAATGTCGCCCCGGAAATTCAGTTGCCAGCCGCCACCTACGTCGCCCCGCACCCCAACAGCGGTCTGGGCCAGACTGGGGCTCAAAGTCTGTTCGGAGAGCCCTGCCATGGAAACCATTTCCGCTGCGAAATGCTGCGTTCCGCGCTGCGTATCGGGGACCCCATCAGACAGAGCCAGGTCGATCTCACGCAGAACATCCTTTGGAAGAGCGTTCCGGATTTCCCAGATGTCTTCCTTCTGCTGTTTGTTGAGCGGTTTTTCCGTCTGCAGACGGATGGCCATGGTCTGCTCCCGGGAGGTGGGAATGATCGTGGCGATGGCCGGCGTGAAGCCCTGCTTGACAGTGATGATGCGGTAGACACCGGCCCGGAGAGGCGGCAGCCGGAACGCGCCGGTCTCGTTGCTGAAAGTCTGGGCGGCGTAGAAGGTCGAAAGATTCAGAGCGATGACCAGAGCGCTGCCCACAGGACGTGATGCGCTCGAGACATTCCCAAGGATCTCCACCACATCGCTCAGCGTGTTCTGCTGCTGGGTCTGAGCGGACGCCGCGCTACCAATGATCGTCAGGACTGCGAGCGCGATGGTTCTGATGTGACGGTTCGTCATTCGCGCACCTGTCGCTGGCTCAGTCTAGGTCGGTATTCAGGCCCAGTCAAGCCGCTTTCCGTGTTAACCCTGTTAACTTCCAGAAGCTTCCATCGACCCTGGATCAGTCATCCGGGCCGCGGTGATCGCCCAGGGATCCCACCCTGTGCACCCTCAGAAGGTTTGTCTGCGCTCGCTGGAAAAGAGGTGACCCCATGAGAATGACGATCCGGTCACCAGCCACCACCATCCCCTGCTCGAGCAGGAAACGCTCCACATGCTCGACGTTCTGCTCGTGGTATCGGCCGACGTCTGCCAGAACAAACGGTTCGACCCCCCACAGGAGATTCATGCGCCGGGCAATCTGCGGTTTCTGTGTCAGCGCCACCACCGGCGCACGCGGGCGGAACTTCGACATCAGCCGGGCCGTAAAGCCGGTCTGCGTGAACACCACGATGTATTTCGCCGCGATCTCCTCAGCCGCATAGTTGGTGGCGCCGGCCAGCGCATCCGTGAACTCGTCCGTTTCGAAGGACTGATGAAACGGAGCGCGCTCGGCCTGAACGCGAAGATGGGGATTCTCTTCGGCGGCCACGACGATCCTGGCCATCATCGCCACCGACTCGACGGGGTAGGCTCCGGACGCTGTTTCAGCGGAAAGCATCACCGCGTCGGAGCCATCGAAGATGGCGTTGGCCACGTCCGAAGCCTCGGCACGCGTCGGCCTGGAATTCGTGGTCATCGATTCCAGCATCTGCGTGGCGGTGATGGCGAAACGTCCCCAGTGACTGGCCACGGCCAGTATCTTCTTCTGCACCACGGGCACCGCTTCCGGCGGAAGCTCCACACCGAGGTCACCACGGGCGACCATCACTCCATCGCTGACCTCCATGATCTCTTCCAGGGCATCGATTGCCTGCGCCTTCTCCAGCTTGGCGATCAGGGAAATGTCCACCCCTCCCAGGGAGTCGATGAACGCTCGCAGCTCGACGATGTCGGACTTCCGGCGGATGAAGGAGGCGGCGATGTACTCCACCTGTTGCCCGACCGCGAAGCGAAGGTCCTGGCGATCCTTCTCGGTGATGGCCGGAATGGACAGTTCGGAGTCGGGGAAATTCATTCCCTTCCTCGAAGAGATCGGACCTCCGTGGAGGACTGTGGTGTGTACGCGCGGCCCGTCCACGGCCGTCACCAGCAACTCCACCAATCCATCATTGATCATGATCCGATGGCCGGGGAGCACTTCGGCCGGGAGGTCCAGAAAAGGGGTGGAAACCTGCCTGGCCGAGCCGCTGACGGTCTCGGTGGTCATGGTGAAATCCGCCCCGGTGGGCAGAACGATCGCGCCCTCCACCTCACCGATTCGAAGTTTCGGGCCCTGGATGTCGGCGATGATGGGAATGAACTTCCCGGCCTTTTCTGCCAGGGCACGAATCGATTCAATGAGGCATCGATGCTGCTCGTGCGTCCCATGCGAGAAATTCAGCCTGAAAGCATCGACACCCGCCCCGAGCAACGACTGGATCATCTCCTCGGAGCTGCAGGCAGGACCGATGGTAGCAACGATTTTTGCGCGTCGTTTGATGTTTTCTCTCCTGTCTTCGACCAAAAACTCTCGCCGGGCGGCCCGCACTCCCGTGGTCCCCTCGAGCCGAACCATCGTCCGCCGATCGGCCTGATTCGGCAATCGGGTCCGGAAAGGTCCTGTTGCCGCAGTATAATCACGTTCGAATCCAGACGCGGGTACCGTGGAGATTCTTATGAAGAAAATGGCTGGGGTGGTGTTGGTGGTCGGGTTGTTTGCTTCGCAGGCCTTTGCCACATACGTTGTCGTCCTTCGCGACGGGACGCAGTACAAGGCTAAAGAGAAGTGGACGATCACCGATGGGAAGGCTCTGGTAGTTCTGGAGAACGGCAACAGGCTTCAGCTCGATCCGGCCCTGATCGACATTCAGAAGACCGACCTGGTAAATAAGCTCGGGCTGGGGAACGTCAAGGTGCTCGCTCAGGAACAGCCGGGGTCCGCAGATTCGTCTCAAGACGAGGTCAACCCCCTCGGTTCCGGTCGCAAACTCCGGAAACCGCCAGTCACCGGCAACATCGGCATTCCCTCCTCCACGACTGCAAAATCTGCCAAACCGATCACGAACGCTCCCGGAGGAGTGGGAAACGAAGCCCTTCTCAAATTCGAAAACGCCTACGAGAATGTCGGGATCTATGAGCATCGCGTCACCACGCCCGGGGCGGGACGCGTGCGTGTGGACCTGTCCGTCGATCAGGAAGACCGCGTTTTCACAGCGCTGACCGCCACAGCTTTTCTGATCACCGGCATTCCGCGCTCAACAGGCGATGCCATCGACATGGTCGAGATTTACATGCAGGAAACGAATGGGGGAACGGCAGGCCGTTTTCAGATGACCCGCGCCGACGCCGAAGAGATCAACGCCAAGCAGATCAGCCCCCAGTCGTATTTCGTGCAGAAGGTCATTTACTAGCAACGTTGCCGGAGAGCCCCCTCGAAGCGAGGGATCTTAACCAGAGTGAAGAAACTCTGTGGCCGGCTGTCATCCTGAGCGTCGAGCGAAGGATCTCTTCCACCTTCCCGGTTGCCGCCCATTCCTCGTTGAAGAGGTCCTTCGGTCGCTGCGCTCCTTCAGGATGACAGGACCCCATGGGAGCTTCTTACAGGCTGAGCATGATGTCGTTGGTGGGTTCGAATCGCTGCGAACAAGTGAGACCCGGGCTCTCGATTCTCCGGCTCCTAAGTCTCCCCTTCCGGATCGAGCACGTGCAGCGCGCTCCGGTCCAGACGCAACGGAATCTGTTCATTCGGAGTAACGCGCTCCAGTGCCAGATCGACGGTAAGGCGCAGACCGCCCGCGCTCACTCCCTCGATACGCCACGAGGATCCCAGGAACACCGCAGTCAGCACCCTGATGGTCAAGTGCGGAGCGGACGGATCCACTCGGAACATCTCCGGCCGTACTAGCGCCAGAATTCCTGGTGAGCGTCTCGGACCTCCCTCGTTTACCGCAAATCTGCCAAACGGCAGGGCAACCCCTCCTGAATCGTCGAGAACGCCTTCGATCAGATTGGCGCTTCCGAAAAACCTGGCTACGAACAGGTTCGCCGGGCTGCGATAGAGCCGGTCCGGTGGATCCTGCTGGAGCACCCTGCCCTCCTTCATCAGCACGACCGAATGCCCCATGAGCATCGCTTCCGTGCGGTCGTGCGTGACGTAGATGGTCGTCGTCTCCAGGGAGCCGAAGAGAGCCATCAACTCCAGACGAAGTCGCTCGCGAAGCTGCGCATCCAGGGCAGAGAGCGGCTCGTCCAGAAGAAGCAAAGCCGGACTCCGCGCCAGAGCCCGGGCCAGTGCTACTCGCTGGCGCTCCCCTCCCGACAGTTGCGCTGGACGACGACGGCGCAATGTTCCCAGCCTGAAAAGATCGAGCATCGCCTCCGTCGCCCGGGCGCGATCGCTCACCGGAAGTCCCCGCTTCAAACCGAAGGCGACGTTCTCCTCCACACTGAGGTGTGGGAAGAGGGCATAGGACTGGAAGACGAAACCGATGTTGCGCTGCTCGGGGGGAACATTCGTGACGTCGACTCCGTCGAAGAGGATGTTGCCGTCCGTGGGACGAAGCAGTCCGGCGATGAGATTGAGCAACGTCGACTTGCCCGATCCCGATGGACCGACGACGACGGTGGTGCGACCGGAAGGAAATGCGACATCGAGATCCTTCACGGCGACGGACGTGCCGTTATAACGCTTGGTCAGTCCGGTGACGGAGACTTCCAGGATCAGGCTCCCTGGCCGTAGTCGAAGCGGCTTCGTCCGGCGAGTTGCACGGCAATGATGAGCGGGAGAGCTCCCAGAAGAAAAATGGCGGTAGCCGCGGCGGCAACCGGTCCTGAGTTGGAGGTGTACGTGCCGTACAGAGCTGCCGGAAACGGAAGCTGCGTCGGCGTGGCCAGCAGAAAACTGACGTTGAACTCGCCCCAGGAGATGGCGAACACAATCAGCGAAGCCAGAGCTACCGGCGCCGCGAGAAGCGGCGCTACGATACGCCGCAGACGGTCCAACCGGCTGGCACCGAGCGTTCTGGCGGCGTCGTCGAGCTCACGCAACGGAAGGTTCCGCAGCGTGTTCATTACGATGCGCACGACATAGGCGACGGTGTAAAGCATATGACCGGCGGCAAGCAGCAGCCACTGACCGCGCTGTGCGCTGTAGCCGATGATGATGGCCATGGCGATGGAGATGCCCGGTACCGCCAGTGGTACCACAGTCAACTGTTCCACAAGTCTGGAACCCCGGAAGGGATGACGGACCAGCCCATACGCCGCCGGCACACCGAGCAGCAGCGAGGCCACCACGACGAACAGCGCCAGACGCAACGAAAATGTCAGTGATGAGCCGTAGGTATCGAGTACGTACCGGTAGGCGCTGCCGGACCAGCCTTCACTGGCCGGCGGCTGAAACGACTGCATGAGTGCGCTCAGCGGCGGCAGCACCGCGATCAAAGCAAGGCCGTACGTCAGTGTCAGCCCCGCCGCGAATCGCTTTGTGCCCCAACGCTCGATCACTCGGCGGTGCCCTCCAGGAACCGGGAGCAGGCCGCGCCGATCAGAGCGAAGAGCAGAAGCATGAGAGACATCGTCGCGGCCCGTTCGTCATCGAGAAATCCTGTGAATGCCGTGTAGATATCGACGGGAAGCAGCGTCAGCCGCCTGCTCAGCATCAGGGCCACCCCGTACGATCCAAGGGAGACGGAAAACGTCAGAAGAAACGTGGAAATGATGGCCCGGCGTGCCAGAGGAGCGATGACCCTGCGCATCCGGCCAACCGGTCCCAGCCCCAGCGTGGCGGCGGCCGCTTCGTAGTCGATATTCATCTCCCGGAAGGCCGATTCCAGAGCCAGCGTAGCGCGCGGAATCTCGAAGTAGAGATAGGCCAGCACAAGACCGGTGGCTCCGTAGGCTGCGCCGGAAAGGAGAGGCTTGCCGGTGAGCATCTCCAGAAACCGGGGCACGAGTCCGACGCGCCCGATGGTGAGGATGGCCAGAAAACCAACGACCACGCCGGAAAACATGATGGGCACCGTCAAGGCGCTCCGTACCAGCAACTTCAGCCGGAAGTTCCAGCGGGCCAGAGCCCACGCCGGAATGATACAGACAACGATCGATACCAGTGCTACCGCAAGCGAGAGCACAAGTGAGTTCCGCAGGCTGCGCAACATGGCTGCATCGACGTGCATGCCGTTGGGAGCAGCGAGCAGTGCCAGGCGCCCCACCGGATAGGCGAGGATCAGCAGAAAGAACAGAAGCAGCGGCGCGGTGAGTGCTGCGCCCAGCCACCGCGACCGCCGCTCCTGAACGTCCATCATTACCGGCTTCCCCTCACCTTTTCCATCCACGCTTTTTTCAGTGAGTCCGCCGCCGCAGCAGAATCGGCCAGAGAGAGGTCATGCACGCGGGCGTACTCGGACGCTGGCAGGAACCGGGCGGCCACTTCCTTCGGCATCGTATTCGGAATGACCGGTCGGAAATAGCCTCGCGACATCTCTGCCTGGGCAGCAGGAGTGAACAGCCAATCGAGGTAGGCCTTTGCCGCAGTCATATGAGGTGCGCCGCTGACCAGACCCATGACCAGGGGCATCGAGAACGAGCCTTCCCTGGGAATGACCACTTCGATCGGACCCTTGTCCTCGAACTTCATCTTGTAGCCGTTACCGTCGGCGTTGATCCAGATCGGGACCTCACCTGAGAGAACCGCGTTATAAACCGATTCGCGAGGGTAATTCAGCACGTTCGCGTCGAGCTTGTGAAGGTAGTTCAACCCTGGATTGAAATTTGTCTTCGAGCCGCCCATGAGGGTATTGATACCGTAGACGAAGGTGTAGGACGTTCCGCCCCACGTGGGATCGTCATAGGCGATCAGTCCCTTGTACTCCGGCTTCAGAAGATCGGCCCAGCTTCGCGGAACGGGTTTGCCGCCCAGCGCTTTCGTGTTCACAATGATGGCGATGGCCCCGGTGTGCACCGTGAACCACTTGCCCGCGGGATCCTTCAGCGAGGCCGGGATCCCTGCCCATCCTTTGGGCTTGTAGGCAGCATGCAGACCCTTCTCAGCAGCGAGATAGCCGATCGCCCCGCTGTAGTAGGCGCAGTCGGCAACGGGATGATCCCTCTCCTTTTCCAGCGCCGCCATAGCCACCGAGCTTCCCTTCATGTCCGGGGGAACGATCACTCCCGTAGTCCTCTTGTACAACGCAGTCACGCCGCCCCAGTTGGCATAGTTCGGAATGGCATCGTATTGAATGACGACGTCCCCGGCGGCCATGGAAACGGATGCGAAAGCAGCGATCATCGCCGCCGTAATCAGAATTTTCTTCATCAGTTCTCCTGGAATTGATAATCGACGACGAAGTTCCAGCTTTTATCAATGAACGTGGCAGGGCCGTTGGCAGGATTCGTCTTCCACCAGTCGTACTCACCGATGAGACTTAGATGCTTGTCCAGAGAGAAGACCAGTCCGGGAACCACTTCGGTTTCCACCTCACGATGACCGCGGTAGCGCACTCTGCTGGCGTTCAGCCGGGCATTGGCCCGTGGCGTCAGCTGCCAACGCGTTCCGGCCAGCAGATAGTCTGCGTCGTCGTAACCGAGACGCCCATTGGAATGCAGTGAATCAAATCGTTCGCCATCCTGGCGAAGCAGTTCCACGTACGAGATAGACCTTCGCCATTTAAGCGTGAGATCGCCGGCGATCTGAGAAATCCGGAACGACTGAGCATTCGTCCGCTCTATGCGGCCACTGAGACCCGAAAATCCGGCGGTGAGGCTGGTGTCGTCCGACAACTTCCAGCTCGGGGCTATCCGTCCCGTGACCGTGGCGTGCATTCTGGCGTCGGGATCACTCTCCACGTCCCGCCCATCGAGCGAACCGGCGACGTGGTCGTTGTTGTTCAGGTACTGGCCGGAGTAGTCGACCGTCAGGGCTCCGCCCATAGGCCGGCTGCCGACAAACTCCGCCCCGTAATCGGGGTTGAGCTTCAGTCCGTTGAAGTACTGGACGTTGCCGAAGAACGAATCATCCCAGAGGATGCCAACCTTCCGGTAGAACTTGCCTACGTGAAGGTCGCCATAGCCTGTTTTCGCGTATGCGTAGGCTTCCTGAAACCAGACGTTCGACAGAAAGAACGGCCGCAGTTTCGAGTCGCGTGCACGGCCCTGCACGTGCAGCCCGTATTTCTCATCGCTGGTCCTCGTGTCGAGATTGAGGACGAGTGCGTAAATTTCAAACTTGTCTTTCGAGCCCTTCAACGTGGGCAGGTACTCGAAAAGGTATATCGATCCCGAGAAGTC
>JBDTRY010000048.1:0-19851 GCA_039931435.1 Acidobacteriota bacterium
CCACCATCGCGCATCGGAGTGACGGCATCCTGCCGTCTGGATCGGCGGCTTCCAGTTGCCAGAATACCGGGGTGGGCGGCGCGGGACGCCGCCCTTCCAGACGCCTGGAAGGCGTCGCTCCGATCGGGCCACCGTCGCGCATCGGAGTGACGGCATCCTGCCGTCTGGATCGGCGGCTTCCAGTTGCCAGAATACCGGGGTGGGCGGCGCGGGACGCCGCCCTTCCAGACGCCTGGAAGGCGTCGCTCCGATCGGGCCACCGTCGCGCATCAAAGTGACGGCATCCTTGCCGCCCGGTCCGGCGGCTACCAGCCGCCGGGATCAGTTCCGCCCTTCCAGGACCTGCGCCGGGGCGCGGCTGATTCCCGGATACGGCGCTGCTCCCTTGATCATCGCCCAGAGAATCCGATTGAAGGCATCCTCATCGGCGCGGTCTTCCTGCGACAGATCGAGCCGGGCCGAACCCTTGGCCGCCGGCGTATTCTCCGGATTCTTCTCCTGCAGATCGACAGAGGATGTCAGCACGTCGTATGGCTTGAGGTTTGGACGTTCCGCGAAGATTGCAGTGAGCGGACGTCCGAAGTGATCGAACTGGGACATGGAATCAAGTCCGAGGATCTTCTCCATGGTGGCCACAACGTCACTGGTATTCACGAAGCGATGATTGACGCCCCCGCGATTCCAGGCTGAGATGGCCAGCATCACCGAGCGGTGAGAGTCGACGTGATCAGGACCGTTCTGAGCATCGTCCTCGAGGACAAAAATGATCGTGTCCTTCCAGTACTGCGAATGCGAAACGGCGGCGACGAGGCGTCCCAGCGCCACGTCGTTGTCGGCCATGTAGGCCCGAGGTGTTGGTTTGCCTGCCGAGCCGCCAGAGGTATGGTCGTTGGGCAGGCGCATGATTTCCAGTTGCGGAAGATTTCCGTCGCGCACGTAGTGCTCGAATTCCGACATCCACACATCCATTCGTTTCTGATCGGGAATGGAGAGGTCGTAACCTGGGTATTCACGCGAGGTCACAGCATCCAGAGCGTGTCTCGTGGCAAGCCATTCATAGGACTCGCTGCCCTCAATTTTTTCAGGAGTGACGAACTCACCATAGTTGCGCATGGTGACGTGCCTGGCCAGGGCCTTGTTCCAGAGATAGCCCTCCGCGGGGGCGTTGACGTCGTCGTTTTCATCCACGACGCGGTCGCGGTTCGATCCCTCGAAGTCATACCCACGCCCCCGGCTGCTGTAAGCCGAGGGAACTGTCTTCTCCAGATACTCGGTGGCGTACGCTGCCGTCGACCAGTTGTGCCCGTCCGCGCTGACTTCGGCATTCACGAAAAAGCGATCGAAGAGTCCGAAGCGGCCCGCCAGCGCGTGATGATTCGGCGTCACGTCCCGCGGAAAGAACACCAGGGATGCGTCGCCATCGCCTTCGGCCATGTCCCCCAGAATCTGATCGTAGGTCCGATTTTCCTTGATGACATAAATGACGTGCTTGAACGGCGGAAGACCCGAGGAGACGGACGGTTGATTCCATCGATTGGCGGCGGTCACTCGCTTCGACCAGCCCTCGAGTTGCACGCGGGCGTTGCCGGTTGGGAGCACGGCGAGCGAGCCACGAATCTGCCCGAGCGTGTAGTCCCCCGAGGCTGGAGGAGTGCGCTTGCCCGGCTGAGGCAGTCCGGGGTTTGGAGCCGTTCCTTTCCCTTTACCGCTGAGGACGAGGAGATTGTTCCCGCTCACGGCGACACCGGTCGGATACCAGTCAGTGGGAATGCGTCCGATCAGTCTCTGACTCTGATTCTTCTCCAATGCGAAGACGGCTACGGCGTTGTTATCCGCCTCTGCGACATAAAGCGTTTTCTCATCGGAGGACAGGGCCAGAGCGTTCGGCGTGCTCCCCTCGGCCGGTCCATACGGCGCACGATCGGCAAGTACGGAGACGACCGCTGCGCGCTTGGTATCGATGACGGCGATACGGTCGGTACTCGACGAAGTGACGAAAAGACGGGATCCGTCGCCATTGAGAAGGAGCGCCGACGGATGGCGAACCGCATCGATCCTCCCGACGCGCTGTAACCATCGATCCGTACCGATCTGAAACTCGTCGATGACACGATCTCCCCACGCCGAGACGAACACGTGCCCGTCGCCTGACACCGCCACACCATAGGGATAGCGATCGGTCTGCAGTCGCTGCAGAATTTTCCCGCTTCCGGTGTCGACGACCGCGAGTGTGTCGCCAAGATTCTCGGCTACCAACAGCAGGTTCCCGTCGGGCGAGAAAGCGATCCCGGCCGGATAGCTCGTCCCTTTTTTCTCGTCATCATCGAGAGACATGGTCTTGTCCAGAGTGGCCCGACCATCGGCCCAGCGATAGCGGTGAACGACATCGTCAAATCCTCCCGAGGTCCAGAGGGTCTTCCCGTCGGGAGAAAAGGCGATTCCAATAAAGGCGGCCGGCTGGGAGATGGTCTGCACCACTGCCCTGCTTTCGAGATCGACGATCTGCACTCCCTGCTCACGCCAGCCGTTGAGCAGAATGGCCACGTATTTGCCTGCCGGCGCGGAGACCATGGCCAACGGAAAGCTGCCGACATCCAGGGAGGAAACGGCCGGATCCAGCTTCACGCCGGTGGGGAGTTGACCAACTGAATCCGCCGCATTGAGGGCTGCTGGAATTGTGAAATTGAGAATCGCCAACAGCAGGGACATAAAACCCTTCATCGGAGCTCCTTTCCGGCTGCAGATCCCGTTCGCACGGCGAGAATGGTGATGTCGTCGGATCGCTCTGTCTCTCCGATGTGCGCGCGCACCGATCCGTCGAGCGCCTCAACCAGTTCAGCGGCTGAACTC
The DNA here is from genome assembly GCA_039931435.1 of Acidobacteriota bacterium. Taxonomy (GTDB): domain Bacteria; phylum Acidobacteriota; class Thermoanaerobaculia; order Gp7-AA8; family Gp7-AA8; genus JBDTRY01. The sequence goes on from JBDTRY010000048.1 coordinate 2,851, forward strand.
CACGAATGCTCGACGAGTTCGACCAGCCGCGACTCACCGTAGAACTCCCGGCCCGGCCCTCGGGCTTCGGTGACGCCATCGGTATAAGCGAGAAGGATGTCCCGTTCCTCCAGGATCATCTCAGCGACGGTGAAATTCGATCCGGGAAGGAGACCAAGCGCCGGACCGGTGGGAGCCAGCCGATCGACGATTTCGCCGCGGCGAATGAGCAGAGGAGAGTCATGACCTCCATTGACGTAGGCGAGATGACCGCTCCCGGGATCGATGGTTGCGAAAAAAACGGTAGCGAACATGTTCGAGCTCCCGTGCGTTTCGGCAATGTAATTGTTCGTCAACTCCATGGTTCGCAACAGAACAGTTTCCGTATCCGCATTCGAGACGCTCTGCTCGCCTGAAATCGCACGGATCAAGGTGCGAAACAAGGCCATGAACAGAGCGGCACCTACTCCCTTGTCACAGACGTCGGCAACGACCAGCGCCATCCGTCCGTCGCTCAGGGCAAAAGCATCGTAAAAATCTCCGGCCACCTGGCGGGCCGGCGTGAAAGCGGCAGCGATTTCCAGCGTTTCCGAGAAAGGAATGCGTTCGGGAAAGAAGCTGCTCTGAATTTTTCGACCGATCTCCAGTTCCCTCTCCATACTCAGGGCATAGAGGCGCTCCCGGTCGCGCAGGCGCTTTTTCTCGAGCGAGGCGTCGACCCGCGCTTTGAGGATGACGGGATTGAAAGGCTTCGGCAGATAATCGTCAGCACCGAGCTCGATGCAGCGCACCACGCTCGCAGTTTCTTCGCTGGCGGAAATCATCACCACCGGAATGTGGCACAGCCCGGGATCAGCCTTCAACGTCTCCAGCACCTCGAAGCCGTCCATCTCCGGCATCATGATGTCCAGCAAGACGAGGTCGAACGCTCCGGCCCTGAGCTTGTTCAGGGCATCGCGGCCGTCCACAGCCACTTCCACGAGGTGCCCGCGCTTTATCAGACGGCGAGAAAGCATGTCCCGGTTCATCTCGTTGTCGTCAACGACAAGCAGCCGCGACTGAGCGGGCGGGTCACTGATCAGATACTGCTCCGATATGCTCATTCGCCGGTCACCGTTTTCTCCACCGGCGCATCCAGTAGCCGCCGCAGATAAGGCATCTGTTCCTCCGCGGCACGCTCTCCCTCTTCGATGATGTACGGAATGCGGGCGGTGTCGAACAGGCGCACTCTTTTTTTGAATTGAGGGATGATCGGGATGATTTCTGCGTGGTGCGCGATGTTGTGAAATGCGTAGGTCGACTTCAAAAGATTGTTGGTCATGATACTGCTGAGCTGGAAGGCAAAACGCGTTGGTGAGGAGATTCGCGATTGATAGGGACTCTCGAAGCCCATGGCGATGATGATGTCGCTGCCCTCGCGCATGGCCACCCCGATTGGAAGAGGGTCGGAGAGAAATCCATCCATCAGCAGCCGGTCCCCCACGGGGATGGGCGCGAAGATGAAGGGTATGGCGATGCTGGCGCGGATTGCCTGGACCAGACTTCCTTCCGACATCACCACCTGTTCTCCGTTGCGAAAATCGGTGGCGGTGATGTGCAGGGGGATTTGCGCGTCTTCGATGCGTTTCTCACCGAAAGCGTCCTTCAGCCGTGACATGATCAGAGTATCGCTTCGCATTCCGAAGCGGTCGCCAAAGCCGAAGAGCCGGGGAAAGAGAATCGAGAGCAACGCCCGGCGGTTCCTCTGGCCGGTGATTTCTTCCGTCCAGAGGCGCATGGTCATTTCCGCGGCGGTTGAACCGTCGAACCCATTTGCCATCAACGCCGCGTAGATGCTTCCGGCGCTACAACCGACAAGGCGGTCGACGGCGATCTGCTCTCGTTTGAGAACGTTGTAAAGGCCTATGGCAGCGGCGCATTTTACGCTTCCCGCGCCGATGACCACAGCCACACTTCGTGAACGAATCCCGGTCACGCGAAAACTCCGGGCAAGGGCACTGTCACGATACGGAGAGGGCACTGCAGGCTATGCCGCATAGCTCGCGATTGCCGCCCGCACGTCGCCATAGAGTTTCAGGATGTTGGAGAACCCGCTCAATTGCAGAACGCGCATGACTTCAGGCCGGACCGCGGACAGCCGTATATCTCCGCCGCGCTGACGCGATTCCTTGACCGTGGCCAGAAGCGCCCGCAGTCCTGCGCTACTGGTGTAGTCGACATCAGCAAAGTCTGCCACCAGCTTCTCCTGCCCTGCCTGAATCAGACTGCTGAGCGACGAGGTGAGATCCTCGGCCGTGAGACCGTCGACACTACCGCGAATCACAACCACCGTCACTTCGTTCTCGCTGCGAACCTCGATTTCCAAGCTGCTCCTTCTCTGCTGCGCGGGGTGCGGCCAGAATCATCGTTGCCAACCACCGCCGAAACATTCCAGTGGAGACGCTACCTCTGGAGCAACCGTTCCATTTTTTCCAGCAATCGCGGCATCTCGATCGGTTTGGTATCAAAGTCATCGCATCCGGCCGCCATGGCCTTCTCACGGTCATCCGAAAAGGCATGAGCGGTCAGCGCAACGATCGGAATCATTCGCGTCGATTCGGACGCTTTCAATCGCCGCGTGGCCTCCCATCCATCAATGACCGGAAGGCTCATGTCCATCAGAATGAGATCAGGGCTCTCCGATGCGGCCATAGCTAGTCCCTCCTGGCCGTCAACGGCAATCACGGTCTCGTAACCCTTCCGCTGCAGACGCCGCGAGAGCATGTCCCTGTTCATGTCGTTGTCTTCTACCACGAGAATCTTTTTCAACTGTTTCCCCCCGGGGTGAGGTCACCCCAGTTCACCCGGCGATGGATAGAGGTGGCCTCTCCGAATTCATTGGAGACTTCACTGGGAAGCCGCACCAGAAAGGTCGTCCATTTTCCCAGCTCGCTGGTCACGGAAAGATCGCCACCCATCATGCCGCAGAAACGGCGGGAAAGGGCCAGTCCCAGTCCGGTCCCGCCATATTTTCGCGTCGTAGCACTGTCGGCCTGAGTGAAGGGCTCGAACACTTTCGCCAACTGCTCCGGGGTCATACCAATCCCCGTGTCGTTGACTCGAAACGTGATCCAGTTCCCGTCATCCATCGTCTCCCGTCGGACACGGAGAGAAACCGTGCCGCCATTAGTGAACTTCGCGGCATTGGAGAGTAGATTGAGAAGTACCTGCCGCAGGCGCATGGCGTCGCCCTTGAGAAAACCGACGTCGGGCTCTACGAAGATACCGAAGCGGTTTCCATTTCGTTCGACTACCGGGCCCACGGTCACGGCCACCTCCTGAACGAGGCTGGCGATGTCCAGGTTCTCGACCAGCATACCCATCTTCCCTGCCTCGATTTTCGACAGGTCGAGAACGCTGTTGATCAACTCCAGCAGATGCTTCCCGGCCGTGCGGATTTTCTGCAGGTCAGGAATCATGTCCACATGCCCGAGGTCTTCGGCTTCTTCCTCGAGCATTTCGCTGTAGCCGATAATTGCGTTCAGAGGTGTGCGCAGCTCATGGCTCATGTTCGCCAGAAATGTGGTCTTGGCCAGGCTGGCGGAGATGGCGATGTCGCTGGCGTCTTCCGCGGCCTCCCGGGCCTGCTCCGCAAACATGCGCGCCGCTTCGATTTCCATGTTCTGCTCTTCAAGCCGGAGCTTCTGCAGGCCCAGTTCCTTTCGTGCACGGACGGCCCTCCCTGTCTGCAGGTGGGAATGGAGCCCGAAGATCGTAGTGAAGATGATCAAGGAGAAGATGCCCAGTCCTGTGGTAAGCGCTGACGATTCGTCGCGAATGTTTGCGCCGACCAGTGCCACGCCGGTACCGATGCCCGCCAGGGAGGCAATCAACCCCTTCAACCCGAATCGAACGCCACCCAGACTGAGGTTGGCAGCGTTTACCGAAGTAAGGCAGACGACGGTAGGCCAGAGGGAAAATCCCATAAGGCTGACCAGACAGCCCTGACTGAAACTGTCCACGAGCAGATTACGTAGCTCTGCTGCTTTGGAATCGCGGCTGTTGCCGGCAACGAGAAACGACACATGGGGCCAGAGCAGACCGTAGAAGATGAGAAAAGACCAGGCCACCATTCCGCTGCGTTGTTCCCGCAGGACGCTGCCCACCATGAGCATGACGATAAATGTGGCCGGAATGCGAACCACGTAGTCCAGGGAGACGATGGGATGCTTGCCCGCTGAGCCTGTTAGCGAAAAACGCTGTCGCCCCGATGGGATCGCAACCGAGGAAGCCTCAACGCCCACGCTCGCCCTCCTCGGACCGCGGCTGGCCCAACGGGGCGTCAGCCGGAATGACGGCCTGAAATGTGGAGCCCTTCCCTTCGGCGCTGGTGACCGTACAGTTTCCGCCCAGTAGTCCCACCAGCGCATTCACGATAGCCAGACCGAGGCCGGTGCCACCGAATTTTCGTGTGGAGGAAATGTCGCCCTGCCGGAAGGGTTCAAAAATGTGTGCGGCCTGTTGAGAAGTAAGCCCGATTCCCGTATCGGAGACCTCGAAGATCATCGTACCGCCTTCGCGTTTCACGTTGAGAGAGACCTCTCCATGCTCGGTAAATTTGTTTGCATTCTCTAACAGTTTTACGAGCGCCCGGCGAATCTTCTCGGGATCCGACTGCATGGAGCCAGCGTTTGTCTGGCAATCGAAGTGAAATTGGTTGCCCCTGGCGGCCAGCAAGGGTTTCATTCGCCCGGCGATGTCGCTGGCAAAATCAGCGACGTCAAAGTTGTCGATGTTCAACTCCATTCTCCCCGCCTGGATTCGTGAGATTTCGAGAATGTCATTGATCATACCCAGCAGCCTTTCTCCCGAATGACGAATTTTCTCGGCGTCTGCAGAAAGATCCTCGCGATCAATGGCCTTCATCTCCTCCTCGATCATCTCGCTGTATCCAATCACCGCGTTCAATGGAGTACGCAGCTCGTGGCTCATATTGGCCAGGAAGCGGCTTTTGCCGAAGTTCGCCTCTTCGGCTGCGTCGCGGGCCCGTATCAACTCCTTCTCGGCCGCCTTTTTGGCCGTGACGTCACGGAATGAAAAGACCGCGCCGCGTAATTCGCCGTCCTCGTGCATCGGCGCGCTGGTGAACTCCACCGGAACCGTCTCCCCATCGGGTCGCAGGAACCCGGGGTGCTCACCTCGCTGTTCCGTTCCCGATCGCAACGCGGCCACCAGGGGACATCCGCGCCCCTCACAGAGACCACCCTCGTCTCCGAGATGCGGCGCGAGATCGTGCCCGGGACGGCCGATGAGGGCCTGAACCGTCGAACCCACCACATTTGCCGCTCGTGAGTTCGCAAAAACGATCACTCCCTCCAGATCGACACCGACAATGCCTTCCCCTGCCGACTCCAGAATCAGATCATTGCGACGCATAATCCGTTGCAGTTCGGATTGCGAGTTCTGCAGGTGCTCCGACTGATCTCGAAGGTCGGCAGCGAACTTTTGCGTACGGGCAACGGCATCCGTCAGGCGACGATTCCGGCGATCGGAGACGCGCGCCACCGCGGCCGTGTAAATTACCTCTGCCCAGAGGATGCCGAACTTGGCAATCTCGCGCTGCCAATCCATGGGGGTCCCGCTTCGGGCGATCCAGACCATCATCACTGCATACGCGGCGATCGCTGCATGTCCGAGAAACAATGCTCTTCGAAACGACGTCTGGGTTTGATCCGCGACTCGCAGGATGGGGAGAAAGAAGAGAAGACTGCGCTCCCCGCCCGAGATGTATACGGCAAATGTGAGAGGAACGATATCGGTGAGCACAAGGGCGGAAGCCAGAGTTGGAAAGCGCCTGACGAAGACCTTCAGAATCAGCCACGACAGGGTGCAATAGAGCAGGAAAAGTCCCGAGGTCAGGACAAACGTCTCAACTCCCGTCTCGTGCAGGACAAAACGGTTGTGAAGGCCAACGGCAACGGCAATTGAAGAAAAGGCCACGAGGCGCAGGATGGAGTTGGGTCCGGTTTCCTGCCGATACACGGACTCCCTGTGGCCTTCCGCCTCCATTACCCGACCCGCGTCGCGCACAGTGCCTTGACCAGCGTCCACAATCAAGCACGCAAGAGGTTTTTCGTCAGAGTCAGCTCGTTTCCTCCGTCCGCCGTCTCCTTGTGCTGAACTCCATCCATCATGGAGCGGATGAGGTGCCATCCGTACCCTCCGATTTCACGCCGTTGCCAGTCCGAGGTGGTATCCGGCTGTTCCAGGCTGTCAGGGGTGAAGGAGGGGGCGGAGTCGGTGAGGATCACGACGATTTTTTCGTCGTCCCGGAGAAGTCGCAGCGCGATCGGTCCGGGCTGGCCGCAGTAACCATGATTGAGGATATTCAGCGACGCTTCCTCGACCGCCAGGCGCACAGCGTAACTCACTTCGTGATCCGCGCCGACCGCGACGCAGGCGGCAATGACCGCCTCGATCATCGCGGCGATCGTCTTCCGCGTTGCCGGTCCGTGGAGGTCCAGCAGTTCCAATTGAGGATCCATCCGTTTGTCGGCGGTGCCCTCAGCGGAATTCCCCGGAACTCATCGCCCCGAGTTCATGCCGTTGCGGCACGAAGCGCATCGTCGTCGTCGAAGACGATGGGCATTACGTGGTTGACGCCGGTTGTGAAAAGAACCGTTCGCACGACGTCCTGCGGATTGAGCAGGACGAGTTTGCCCCCCTTCGAAGCGATCGCCTTTCCGGTCGTCACCAGGGCGCGAACTCCGATTGACGACAGGTAGTCGATCCCGGACAGATCGAGAATCGCTGAAGACTTGATGGTCTCGGCAAGCGAGGCAAAGCGGCTTTCGAGATCGGGAGTGGACTGGAAATCGAGCGAACCACTGATGACTATTCGGGTCACTCCGTCCTTCTCGAGGCTCGTTATCTCCATGTCCTGGCTCCTCCTGCTTCGGTTAGGCGAATGCTAACACGTGCCGGTGGCCGGATCGGAATGCGCAGTTCTTCGCGCATTCCGATCCGGCCTGCAGTCGCAGACCCACCTTGAGGAAGAGTGAAGCGTACGACTTCAGTTTCAGGTCGCCACCAGGCCGTATCAGGGATCCCTCACTGCGGAGTCACCGTCGTCACCACCTGCGTGTCATTGTTAGTCACGGAAACGAAGGCCCAGAAGCGCAACCCCGGCGTGAGCGGAGTGAGGAGGACGTGAAATCGATCGATCTGCGCTCCGGCGGGAAGCATGGCAGTCACGACCCTGTCCAGATCTCCAAGGTAGGCGAATCCGGGTCGTATTGGAAATGGATCGGGAAGGATCGTGACAATGGAGTACTCCGTGGTAATCGTTGCCGAGGCAATCGTCTCGCCGGTAACGCCATCGAGAATGGTCATGGCCACCTGAGCACTGCGATGCTGGTCGGGGTCGTAGACGCGCAGCGCCACACGTTGGCGTCCATGGAGGGGCACGTTCAGCAGCGCGATCTGATCCGTCCTGAACTCGCACTCGCGTACCACCGGAATTTCCGTTCCGAAGTTCTCCTGGGAGCGCGACGTGTCGAAGACGCGCGATCCGAAGGCCAGTTGACCGGCGAACCGCCGCCGAGGGTAATAGATCAATCCGGCCGGGTCCTGGAATCCATCCACGCACACCTCGCGGGTACTCCGCGGTTCCACCGTATTGGATACTCCGCAGCCACACACGGAAGGGCATGCAGAACGCGGATCGCCTTCGAAGATCGGCTGGGCCGAGTCGACCGGCTCATCACCGGAGTTGTAGACCGAAATCTTTGTATCCCATTCGGAGCCAAGAGCGCCGAGACCTGAAAACACAATGGGAAACAACACCTTTTCGTACCCATTCGGGTCTGGAGCATTTGGGTCGTAGATGAAGCCGTTCGGAACGAGGACCTGCGGCCCTCCGCAGGTTTGTACGAGGACATCCACGACCCCCGGTTCATGCTGGGGAGTGACGGCGGTGATTTTCTTGGTGGTTTCGTCGACAGTCACGCTCGTCGCCGCCACCCCGCCGAAAAATAGTTCGGTCCCGGGAACGGGGTCAAAACAGAATGGGATGTCGTCCAGTTGGAAAACGACTCTGTTACCCCCGAGGGTGGACCCGACGAACGGGGTGATGCTCAGGACCTGGAATGGCTGCGCATGGACAGATGCGCACCAGAATAGGGCGACCAGCAACGCCGATGAGTACCGATGCATGGGCTTACCTCCTGATTGTCTCTCTGAAGCGATCGTACATGGTGCGGAGTGCAGCAAACCAGTTTTGGACGTCAACCTAACGTAACACTTCGCCCGCCGAACACGACCCGCTGTCACGGAATCCCACCTACCTCCGCGATCGACGAGAAGTCGGGCGATCATCGACAGCTCAATTCGTCGTGACGGTGGATCCCCGCAGCGTCAATGACTCGCGCGTCTTTGACCGTATTTCCCCGGCTGGAGCTGCTGCATTACGGGTCCGGCACAGGCAAAGGTCACAACGATTACAGAGATCAGACGCCCCCTCCGAGCGGGACGCCAGACACTCCAGCCTCCGTTGTGGGCTGCTCCTCATCCTACCGTGTCCGCCGGGACGCCCATGAGTTCGCGGTACGTGCGGGCAGGCTCGTCTCCGATCGTGTGACAGGCCTACCCGTCGTCAGTTCGCTTTTCGGTTGGTGCGGTGTCCAACAAGTGAGGAGAAAACAATGAACCACGCTTCATCCAATTGCACAGCCCTTCTGATATCGATTCTGCTCGCCGCAAGTCTGCAGGCTTCCAACACCAACGGATTCGGACTGGACGTTTTGACCGATGGTGGGGAGCGACAGGAATTCAATCATCGCGGAACCGTCTATATCCAGGCGCTGCGGGGTGAGAGCTACGAACTGCGAATCACCAACCCCACTCCCTACCGCGTGGCGGTTGCCCTCTCCGTCGACGGGTTGAACACGATCGACGCCAACCACACGGATGTCTGGAGTGCCTCGAAGTGGGTGCTCGAACCATATGGCTCGGCGGTCATCTCCGGATGGCAGATCAATAACGCTCAGGCCCGGCGATTCTTCTTTACTGGCGAGCGTGGCTCATACGGAGCGGCCATAGGGCAAACCGCCAACCTCGGCGTAATCGAAGCCGTCTATTTCCGGGAACGGCAACCGATCATCACCTACGAGCCGTACCGCGAATGGCCGAAAGAGGACCGGAAGTCCGGCGCCCGAGATCAGGCCCAGGCGCCATCGCCTCCCTCCGAACACTCATCGCAGACCGGAAAGCAGGCTGCGCCTCAAAGCGCGGGTGCGCTGTCCGACGAGTACGCTGCTACGGGGATGGGAGATCGGACGGACCACGAGATTCAGAGCGTTCGCATCCAGCTTGAGCGCCAGCCACTGGCCTCCGTGCGACTGCGCTACGAGTACCGCGATCAGCTCGTGAAACTGGGAGTGATTCCCTCCGCTGAAGAACCGCTCCGACGAAGGGAAAGCGCCCAGGGGTTCGAAGGTTTCTGTCCAGTGCCGGCGGAGGTCCGCCGAAACTAAGCGAAGTCCGAGGGACGGGATCGCAGACCCGCGGCGCCGGGAACAGACCTTACTGAAAGCGTCCAGCCGTTCACGGACCGCACTTCAAGTAGCGCGGATCGGCGGGATCGAGGCGCCAGGGTGCCAGCAGAAAGAGCCTGCGGTCGGGTGCAGCCACATTCGCGAACGCACCGGCCAGATTCTGACTGGGATGTGCTTTGGCTACATTCACAACAAAATCCCAGAGCTTCGCGGATCCAAAGGAAGCATTGAGATCGACGCTGGTGATCGAGGCGGGATCATCGGCTGCGGGAATGATAATCGGAATCGACCAGCCCGGCGGGAACTCGACGACATCCTCGAGCAACCAGAGCTGCGGCGCATCGGCGCCCATCGCTGCGACAGCTTCTGCGGTGAGCTCTCCAACAGCTCGATGATCGGGATGACAGGTGCTTCCATGCCTTGGGTCGAACGTGAACACCACGTCGGCAGATCTGGCGCGAAAGATGGCAATGAGAGTATCGACGAGGTTCTGACGTCCGCCGGCTGCAGCACTCCATTGTTGAAGCACTACAGCGGGCGATCCGCCGCTGCCATCCGGCAGATCCCCGACTCTCGCTTCGGCGTGGATGACGGCCGCCGCATCGCGGAACTCAGCTTCGCGAACCGTACCCAGGTCGGGCAGGCAACCGCCGGAAAGTGAGCACTCCCCCTTCTCTCCACGCGTGGCTGTGACAAGGGTGCAGGTCGCCGCACCATCGACACAGTCGCGACCCATCAGGCCGGCAATGAGTATCTCGTCGTCCGGGTGCGCGCCGACCCAGACCAGGCTCGCGCCCTGCGGCGGCCGCGGAGGCATGGGAACTGCGCCCCGGTTCCGTGGCAGGCGCACGATGGTCTGAATCCTGGCGACATTATTCGCAGGATTGAGCTCAGCGCCCTGAGGATTGATCTGGCCGACCGCGGTGATCAGGCGCGCCTGCAGCGGTGCGCGCACCACGATCTCCACGATAAAACCGGGCGGATACGGACCGAAGGCCAGCACTCCGGGACCAGCCTGAGCGAACGGCATCGATGCTCTCACGACCGTGAGGTCCGCCGGGATGGTCAACGTCAGAGCACCGGTACCGCCAAGAAAGTAGGAGTAATCTTCGCCTGCCTTGACTACATCGGGCCCGGAAAACGTCACCCGATAGTCCGGTGTAGGAATCCCGCAGGCCCATCCCGTCACCGACAGCAAGCACGCCAGCATGGAGACGAGTACGTATCGAAGCATGACCACTGCTCAAATTGTACGGAGGCCGGACAGAATTCGTTGGATTTACGATGCGAACCCGTAGGTCCCGCGAGGCGCGCACGCGAGCGCGAGACCCGGCGGAATCCAGCGCAGGACCGGACGCCTTCGCGAGGCTGGCGGCGAAGCCAGAAACCAGTTCCTGGCTGTGGGGTCGAGTTGAAGAGAGTGGAGAATCGCCGCTCCCACTCTCTTCTCCCCCGCGCAGTTCACTGTCTGGAACGCACGTGTGGGAACCGAACTGGGGACGACCCCCTGGCGGATGGACCTTCTGATGTCTGATTTCCGCACATTCCCCAGCGATTGGAGAGGAACCTTTATCGCTACTGGCTTCGCATCTTCCATTCAGAGGGGATTTCTCGTGTCCGCGGTCTTCCTTGGGTAGAACCTTGCGTACCGTTTTTGCGAACCGGTAGCCAGAGGTACACCAAACGGGGCCGCGACCACCGACCCCGGTACAACTATTCCGCTGACGTAGAATGGGAAGGCTTTCGCTGTTGGCATTCGCCCATGGAGGGGCTTGAGCGTTGCCTGAGACCGGCACCCTGATCGATGGGAAGTATCAGATTCTCTCCAAGCTTCGTGAGGGGGGAATGGGTGCGCTGTACAAAGTGCATCACAGTCTGCTGAACGAGGTGCGCGTCATCAAAGTGATGCGTGCTCAGAGTTCAGACGACGAAGACCTGCAACGGCGGTTCGCTCAGGAAGCCCAGCTCATCACGCGCGTCCGCCACAAAAACATCTGCCTGATCTTCGACTTCGCCGTGGATGAGGACATGACGGCCTACATCGTCATGGAGTACATCGACGGGGTCAGCCTGTCCGAATGGTTGCGTCTGAGTGGTCCTATGGAAGTCCCGCTCGCGCTGGAGATCACACGCCAGAGCCTGGAAGCGCTCGAGTATCTCCACAAGAGCCGCATCATCCACCGCGACGTCTCCCCCGAAAACATCATGCTCACCACGGACCATCACGGACAACTGTTGGTGAAGTTGATTGACCTGGGCATCGCCAAGGCCCTCGACTCGGATGATGGCGTGACGAAGACCGGCGTCTTCATCGGCAAATTCAGGTATTCATCACCGGAACAACTGATGTCCGACGGACAGCCACTCGACGGCAGGACCGATTTGTACTCCCTGGCTGTCGTCCTCTATCTGATGCTCACCGGACGGCTGCCCGTACGTGGTGAGACTGGCGCGCAACTGGCCGCCGCTCATCTTTTTCAGCCCCCGGTGCCGTTCGACGAAGCCGATCCGCAGGGCAGGATCCCACCCGAGGTTCGAGCCGCGGTGCTGCGCGCGATGGAAAAGAAGCCGGAGGAACGCTTCCCGAACTCCACGGTCCTTCTGCAGAAAATTGAGGAGCTGCAGCGGATGTTTCCGCCGGTCGATCTGGTTGAAGTGGCAGCCTTCATGGATCTGGTCCGGTCCACTTCAGGGTCTTCCACGCGCGACCTGTCCAATCCAACGCCGAGCGCCCAGGCGCGTTTGAACCGGCGTTTTCAACCATCGGCCACTCCGTTCCCGGCACAGGCCACCGAGGCGACCGGACTGACGTTCGACATCGCTGAGCCCGAGTCCGAGACCATTGTCGATACCCCGGAAACTACGGTCTCGCTGAATTCGTCGACGGCGAAGCGGCCACGTCGGACATGGATGTGGGCAGCCGTGCTCATCATCATTGTCCTGGCCGCCACAGCGGTGATACTCAGTCAGAGGTCCGGTCGCCAGGTGTCCGCCCCCAGCTCAACCAGTCCGGAGACGACCTCTCTCCGGCCGTCGGAGCCGGCCGGACAGGTTTCCGGGAGTACAGCGAGCATGCCGTCCACGACCGAGCTGCCTCCACCTTCGACAACGTTAAACGCCGGTTTTTCAGCGGCTCCATCGGGTTCATTGACAAATCGATCAACTGCGCTCGAAAAGCCAGCACCACCTCTTATTAAGACGTCAACCATATCTATCAAAAATGGCCCGGGCCAATCGCAGACTGCTGCGCGAAGCCGGACAATCAAGCTGCAACAGGGCACTGCCGACGCTCGCAGCAGTGCCGAGAGGGCCGGTGCCCGCGAACTGGCCGGCACGACATTCGAACGAGCCGAGCAGGCCAGGCGTGATGGAGAGAACCTGCTCAGAGCTGGCAAGTACTCGGAGGCTGCCAGCAGGTTTGAATCTGCGGGCACGGGCTACACCGAAGCAGCGAGGTCGGCCGCGCAGGAAACGGCGCGGCGGGATGCGCTGAATCGCACGGCCGCAGCGGAGGCGGAAAAACAGCGCTTGCAACAGGAACAGCTGGAGCGGGAACGTCTCGCCGCTCTACAGAAACCTCCGCCCACTGCAGCCCCGTCCACTCCCAAACCCGCCGTTTCCGAGGAGCCACGGATTCGGGCCGCCATCGCCCAGTTCGTGGCCGCGTCCGAATCGTTGAATGCGGACGCCTACCTGTCCATCTATCCCTCCGCTGATCGCGGCCGGATCGCCGCGGGCTTCTCATCGCTGCGAAGCCAGTCCCTGACCCTGGACATTCACAGCGTGGAAATCGGCAGCAACGGACAGAGCGCGACCGTTCGGGCAACAGAACAACGGGTGGCCACTCCCCGCGCCGGCACCGAGCAGAGAGTCAATGGCGAACGAACGATCAGCCTTACCAGACAGAGTGGCAAGTGGGTCATCACGGGAATCCGGTGAATCACGGGCCGTGCCCTCGCTTGTACGAAACTCACCGTAGATCCATGTGACGTCGTCTCTGAAGAATCAAGCGATGCCTCGCAAACGCGTCATTCCGAGCGTGAGCGAGGAATCCCAGAGGGGTGGGTGGTCAGCGCCATGGGGATCGTGCCCCCCGTCCGCTGGGGTCCCTCGCTCCCGCTCGGGATGACGGCACCCGGGTTCAGAGCCCCCCGCCTGTTGGTCCGTTCGGGATGACAGCCTGACTACGCGCGCTGTCCGGGCGCACTCAGAAGCTGTAATCCAGTCCGATCAACGGAGAGAAGTCACTCTGCAAGCCCTTGTTGTTCAGCGCAAAGAGGCCATTCACTGTAATCAGGATATTGCCAAACGGATTGAACTTCACTCCGATCGATCCGCTCAAGGCATTTGAGTCCTGAACGGTGGTGAGGAGACTGGGAAACTGGGCGGTAGTGATCACCGGAGCGGTGGTCGAATCCGGATTCGTGTTCGCCCGGAACGTCACGGGCTCGACGCTCACGGAGCGTGAGTCCAGCACATCTCGGCCCAGAACGTCGACGGCAAGAGTCATACGAGGATGGACTGCCCAGTCGAATCCGGCCGCATAGTCGATCTCGTTGGGAATGTCCTGCTGCCCGCCCGAGGACCAGAGGTACCCGGCGTTGACGTGTGGCGAAAACGCACCCGCCGTCAGAGAGCCGATCACAAGGGCCTTGACCTGGGTGGCGCCGGTTCCGAGCAGGTCGCGCTCCTCACCTGTGGGAAGCCGGAGGTCGCCGCCGATGGCCAGGCCCGCTGAGGGAGTCTGCACGAGGCGATATTTCGCCCGGAGGAGGACATCGCCAACCCCCGAGGCGCTGCCACTCTGAGAGACCGTCTCCGCCCTGCTGCCGTTAAGGAATTGATGGATCGTCGAGCTTTGTCCGGTGGCGATCCTTTGCAACTGAAGGTTCGATTGCGCATCGATCTGCACTCTGACGAGAGGAATGGCCGCACCAATATCCAGCCGGTCCGTCACTCCGTAAGTCATGACGAAGGCCGTGATGTCGCTGTCGACTTTCAGGAACAACTGGCCGGTGATGAGGTCTCCTTCGAAAAAGGGGACCTCCGAATTTCCGTCTCGGTTGACATCGACATGTGTGAACACGAGACGGACGTCACCGTCACGCAACGACAGATCGTCGAGGTGGTCGAAACTGAAGTGGCTGGCGTTGATGCCGAGGTTGAACTTTCCCCGGCCGATGGTGTTCGCCCGCTCGGCGTAAACCGGTCCAAAGCTGTTCGAGGCCCGATTGAACACTCCCAGTTGCGGATCGTATTCGTAGGTGAATCCGCCGGCGGAGGATGGCAGCGGAAAGGACGACAACTGTTGCGAGAGCGAGGCATTGAACTGCTGCAGGGCCTGGAACTGTAGCGAGTCGGTCCCAATGAAATGGGCCTCATGCGACGGGAATCCCGATGTCGGAGGCGGCGGAGACAGCACGACACCTTCCAGCAGAAAGTTTGTCAGAAGATCCCGAAGATTCAGCGTTTGGGCGCTCGCTCCCGTGGCGGCGAAAACCATGAGAGCAGCCACAGTAACCGGCAAAAGACGAAACTTCAGCATGAGAACCTCCCTGAAAAACCGGAAAGCTGCAGCGCAGCGTGATGAAGCGCCGCAGACTGGCTTCGATTGGCGTGCTTCTCTTTTAGCCTACCAAACCGGGCGAGTCAAACAGGCAATTCTGGTGTGGCGTGATCGATGCTGCTGGACAGGCCACGGACTGAGCATCGCTGGGAAGCGGATCGTTCAATGCACCGGCGCAGACGAGGGTATCAGAGGAACCAGAATCAGAGCGAGGTCCCAGGCCACATGCGCGATCAGCGACGGCAACAGACTGGATGAGCGCTCTCTGAGAATCGACCAGTACAGCCCGCAGATGAATGCCACCGCCACAAGCAGGGCCGACCCGAGGGGAGCGTGCGCGGCAGCGTAGACAGCGGCGGAGATGAGGGCTGAGCCTCCTCGCGAGCGTCGGCGTACCGCCTCCTGAAATGCTCCTCGCCAGAGGATCTCCTCGGCCAGAATGATGGGCAGCACGAACGCCACGATGGCTGCCAGCGGGCGACCGGCCAGAAATTGCGAGTAGATGGCTTCCGTTTGTTCGCGGACAGAAGGAATCGATCGGGTCACAAACGGAAAAAGCAGGTAGGTCACTCCCAGCATCGCCGCCGCCGCGGCCAGGGCCAGCGAGAGGGAGCGTATGGATGGACGGAACAGACTGCCCATCGCGATACGGTCGGTGATCAGAACCGCCGCGACCATGATCAGGGCCGGGATGGCGATGGCCGGCCAGGGATCGAACCGCCGGGCGGCAAACATGCCGAAGGCCCAGACGACGGGCACCAGCCAGCGCACAGTGCTCCGTGCACGCGTCATTTTCTGACGCCGGAACCCAGGCGGTGCCTCACGCGCTCGATGGTTTCCCAGAAACCGGACCGCGCTCCGGCCCCGCGCTCCTCCTCGATGGCCTTGTGCGCCGCTTCGTCGAATGTGGTCAGGCGGGGATTGTCGATCAGCTCCCAGTAGCGGCGGTCGCGCGCCAGAAGGTCCGTGGTCAGACCCACCACGATCTCCCGGGCCACTTTCCACTCTGCACGCGTGACGAATCGTACCCAGTGCGAAGACAGGCCCGGCGTCAGCACGGGCACCCTGACCACTATCGGCTTCGGCATTGCCAGGGCCGCGGTGGTCCTGAGCAGAATTTCGCGGCCGGATAGGATCTCCGGACCCGGGATATCGAACGATCTCGACTCCGGCAGAGGAATCTCAAGGGCACCATCCAGGGCCAGAAGTACGTCATCGATGGCCACTGGCTCGGTTCGGGAATCGAGCCAGCGCGGGAGGATCATGAAGGGCAGCCGTGCGGCCAGATCGCGGACGATGAGAAAGGACAGGCTGCCATGACCGATGATCATGCTCGCCCGCAGTTCGAGCGCGGGGACGGATCCCTCCATCAGAATCCTTCCTGTTTCGGCGCGGCTGCGTAGATGCTCGGAGGAAACATCGCTCTCCGGCAGCACACCACCGAGATAGACAATCCGTTCCAGACCGGCTGCGGCGGCTGCGCGGGCGAACGTGTGTGCTGTCGCAACTTCGCGCGCTCTGAAATCTGCGGTGGCTCCCATTTCGTGTACGAGGTAGTACGCCGCTGAACAGCCTTCAAAGGCCCGTTGCAGCGCGCGCTCGTCGCCGGCGTCTCCTTCCAGCCATAGCCGATCGGGGAATCTGCTGCGCGCCCGAGCCGGATCGCGGGTAAGACCGCAGACATCCACTCCGCGGCGGCGGAGAATGGGGTAAAGCCTCGAACCGACAAAGCCGGTGGCACCGGTAAGAAGAACTCTGGGCATCGCTCTTGGCAGCGCTCAGCGCAAAGATCGGGCCACGACCGAAGAGAGTTCGAAGCGGCTCAATGCAATGCGCGTCCGCGCGTTTCGCAAAGGAGTGCAGCGAGAGTGTCATCCCGAACGAGAGACTGTGTCAAAACCTGATGAAACTCAAAGAAGGACG
>JBDTRY010000049.1:0-19778 GCA_039931435.1 Acidobacteriota bacterium
TTGACTCGATTCGCATGAGAAGATTGCGCGGCAGGAAACGACTGGCAACCGACCAGGAAAACGAAGATCGCTGCAGTGCAAACTCGCATGAATGGACTCCTTGGCAGACCTTACCCCGGATCTGCGAAATCCACCGTGACACAAATGAAACCAAGGATCGCATGCACCCTCGACGGCTGTCGCAACTCGCTGCTACACTCCGCCGGAATCGGACTACGAGGAGGTACCATGACCGCAGTCACGCAATTGCTCGACCAGGAGATCGCCGCCCGAAGGCTGCTCGACCATCCGTTCTACCAGCGATGGACGGCTGGCACTCTCTCCGCGGCCGAGTTGCAGGAGTATGCGCGCCAGTACTATCACTACGCTCTGGCCTTCCCTACGTTTCTCAGCGCAATGCACGCCAACGTGGCGGACGTTCCAACGCGCCAGCTTCTCCTGGAGAATCTGATCGAGGAAGAGCGTGGTCCGGAGAATCATCCTGAACTATGGCTGCGATTCTGTGAGGCACTCGGTCTGACCCGGCAGGAGGTCGAAGAAGGCCAGCCGAACGAGGCCACCCGTGCTTTGATTGGATGCATCCGCTCGTTTGCCCGGAACGGCAGCCTGCACGAGGGTCTTGCCGCGCTCTATGCCTACGAATCCCAGGTGCCCGGGGTGGCCGCTGCCAAGATCGAAGGGCTGGCGCGCTGGTACGGCATCGAAGATCCCCGTTCTGTGGCGTTTTTCTCGGTGCACATGAGCGCCGACGTCGCCCACTCCGCTACGGCAAGGGAACTGTTGGAGAGTCTTTGCGACTCCGAAGGCAAAACCGGAAGCGCCCACCATGCCGGCGCAGCAACACTCTCGGCACTCTACGGGTTCCTCGATTCGGTCACGGCGAACTGAACTCTTTCCCGAGTTTCCACTTCGGAGACGACTCCACGAACCGCGGATCTGTCATCGCGGTCACGGCTACTTTCCGGGATATAGCGAGAACAAACTGCGTTTCACCCAGTCGTCATGTGGTGGGCGTCTCGCAGCCTGTGGCGCCGGGGGAATGAGGAACCTGCCAGGCGTCCTCGATGGTGGCAGCAGTGAGGATGTTGCAAATCGATTCGAGAAGTGCTGCCCGGACGGGCTGAGCGACTAGGGATCGTCATCCATTACGAGTATGTCCGCACGGGCGCGTGCCGTGGGCAGCAGGGCACGTGAGGGTTCACCGGTCGTCATACCAGGATGATCGAACGAACACAAAAACGCGCGGAGTTACCCGCGCGTCATGATCTTCCCACAGGTGCCTGAAGGCACCGAACTCGCGCCGGCGACTAGCCGGGGGGAAGCTGCAGCACACCCGATCCGGAAACGAATCCGGGCGGAAGCTGGATGACTCCGGAATTATTCACTCCGGGAGGAAGCTGGATGACTCCCGAACCGAAGCGACCAAAGAACGAGTCGAACTGATTGAAGATCGACGAGAAAAACGAGCCGAATCCAAAGTCGAAACGCGGCGTAGAGAACGTCGCAGCCTGGGCGCTTGCAGAAAGCAGCATGGTCAGTGCAGCGATTCCGGCTGTTCGGCGGATCAGATTCGTGGAAGTCTGTCGCGTCATCATATTCTCCTCGTTGGAGGCATGCTGGCCGCATTGCCCCTCAACCAAGGAGTGTCTGAAAGACACACTTCCCTACCCCCCCCTCCAAAAAAACTTTATGGGTGGGGAGCGACGCGACCGGACGAGAATACTCGTTCCAGCCGCTAAGCTCAATATCGAGCTATACTTACCTTTCTATTTATGGAACCGGTGGCGGTGCGAAGAGCCGAGTCGGCTGTTGCGGGAAATCCTCCATAAACTGGCGAACGTGCCGGACGAGCCGGGGCGTGGCCTTGTTGGTTTCGACGGCTTCGTGCAGATACGCCATCGCAGTCATTGCGTTGGTGGTCATGCCCGCGGCCGTGAAAACTTCGCTCAGATCCGCGCAGAGCGACTGGGCTTCGGCACTTCGATCCGAGGCCAGGCAGGCCTCGACCATATCGAGGGCCGCCAGCCCGGCATCCAGACTGTTACCCAGGAACTGAAACTCGGATCGGCTCTTCCCGATCCGATCGAGACCCTCGGCGATCTTTCCGCTCTTGAGGAGCATCTGCCCGAGAGCCCACTGCGTTCGAACCCTGGCCACTTCCAGTCCCAGATCCTTATAAAGCAGCATCGATTGCAGAAGATACGTGCCGGCGGTGTCGAATTCGCCCAGCTCCACATAACAGGTGCCGACGTTGGAGAAGAGGGAAGCCAGCGTAGTCAGATCCTCGGCTTCCCTGGCTCCCTTCAGAAGCGCGGTCCAGACGTCCCGCGCCTCAGCGAATTCGGCCTTCTGGAAGTGAATCGCACCCTCGAGCATCCGGGCGTGCGTGTAGCGGGTGGTGTCGCCGAACATGAGGAAGGTGTCCGCGGCCATCTGAGAAAGGGCCAGCGCTTCCGGGATCCGCTCCATTTCATAAAGCAGAGTGCCTCGGACGTAGGCCACGATGGCCAGGTCGAAGTGGCTGGCTGCGCTGTGGGAGTAACAGGCGTCGGCCTGGTCGAGCGCTTTCAGCGCTTCGCGGTAACGGCCCAGGTAGCGCAGAGCGTTGGCCCGTTCCTTCCAGCAAAGACCCCGGAGCTGGAACACGGTGCTGCTCGTATAGCTGTCCAGGGCGATCATCTCCGCGGCATCGGAAATTGCTGTGGCCAGTTCCAGGGCGTCCTTCGGTGAGGATTCGAGCAGACACTTGGCCTCGTCGGCGAGCTTGCGGATGGAAGCCGCGGTGCGAAGCGCCGGAGTCTTCATGATCTCGGTTCGCCACCAGGTAGCGGGCTTGGCCAGGAGAGCGGGGATGATCTCCTCGGCCTTCGCTTCCTCTTCCGAAAGGCGATACGAGTGCGCCAGGAACTGCTGGAGCTTTACCGGGTCGGGCTCGGCCTCCATAAGTTCCGGCTCCTCGGAGTCCCAGACCCCGGGATCATTCATGGCCTGAAAGAATTCGCGGATCGAGCCGAGCAGATTCTCACAGGATCCGCAACTCTCGAGGTGCTCTTCGAGGTCATCGCGGTAAGGAGCCCGTTCGGCGTTCTCCAGAAAGCTGAGGAGGGTCTCTTCGTCGTAGTGAAGTTCGTTCATGGTTTCCCCGCAGTTAGATTTTGATAAATCGCATGAGCGCGTTTCAGACATTTGTGAATCAGTTTTTCGGCAGAACGATTGGATGTTGAGAATTGGCGGGCCATCTCCGGTGCTGACCAGCCCTCGAAATAGTGCAGACGCAGCGCCTCTCGGCACTTCGAGTGGAGGCGGGACATCGTCTCGCGGATGGTGATGCGCAGCGCCACGGTCTCGGCAAGTCCGGAGGAGATGAATTCTTCCCGCTGCTCGAGATCATCGGGAAGGGGCTCCGTACGCCCTCGCGACCTCCAGTACTGGCGGGACGCGTTGCTGATGCTTCCCACGAGCCAGGAGCGGACATCGTGAATTTCCTTGGCCGTGGAGAGAAATGAGAGAAAAACCTCCTGAATGAGGTTTTCGGCGTCACCCGGCGGCACGCGGAACTTGCGGCAGGAAATGTAGAGCAGAAGCGTGTAGTGCTTCCGGTAGACCTCTTCCATCGGATCGACTGCTGGCGGCGCAGCCGGCTCCGGGGCTTCCTTGGAAGCCTTCAGTTTGTCGAAAAAGGCGTCAGAGCTCACGAGGGTTGGTCTTTCATTGTACGTCAGCCACTCCAGCTTGAATCCCAGGAGCGCGCTGACTGCCTGGTTGATAGTCACTCTGGGTGATTCTGGCTCCCTGCCGTCAATGCTCCGTCAAATCCCAGGGTTTCTGAAAAACTGTTGCTGACGCCCCCGAGCGCCCCCCTCCCTCAAGGCCGCACCGGCCGGGAGCGGGAGGCAGCGCGGTCCACGAGACGGAATATCTTTCCACCCTGATCGGCCAGGTAAAGCTCGCCCGCCTCATCCTCGCCGAACGAGGTAATCTGAGCGTTGATCGTAAGCAACTCTTCGCTCGTCCAGGTTCCATCGGAAGCCTCGGTGGCACCCCAAATCCGCCCCGAGCAATAATCGGCATAAAGATACGTGCTGCGCAGTCTGGCGAACCGTCCGCGATAACGGTAGCCTCCGGTCACCGAGCAACCCAGGGAGTGGTCATACTCGGCGATGGGGAGAACAAGAGCTGGGCTGGAACAATTCGTGGCGGGGTTGAAGCAATGCCTGCCTTCCATGAGACGCCAGCCATAATTGCGGCCGCCGCCCGTTCCCGCCTGTTCGAAGTCGATCTCTTCCCACGCATTCTGCCCCACGTCACCGATGAAGAGGTTCCGGTTGGAGTCGAAACTAAATCGCCACGGATTGCGCAGCCCATAAGCCCATATCTCCGGACGTGCGTCTGGCCGTGTAACGAAAGGGTTGTCCGGCGGTATTGCGTAAGGATTGCCCTGATCCACGTCAATGCGCAATAGCTTCCCAAGAAGCTGCCCGAGGTTCTGGGCACGGTTCCCTGGATCTCCGCCGGAACCCCCGTCACCCATTCCTATGTACAGATAGCCGTCCGGTCCGAATTGAAGCTGGCCGCCGTTATGGTTCGGAAATGGCTGGGCGACCCGCAGGAGGATGGCCGCCGAGGTCGGGTCAACGCGCATCGGATCGGTCGACGAGCGCTGATACCGGGCGATCACGGTGTCGCCGTTCTGATCGGTGTAGTCGACGTAGAAAAGACCGTTCGTCGAATACGACGGGTGGAACGCGGCGCTGAGCAATCCCCGCTCCCCGCAACAACCGACGAGAGAGCGGATATCGAGAAAGGGCTCTGTACGGACGGCCGTTCCGTCGAGAATGACGATCCGCCCGTCCTGAAGGGTGATGTAGAGGAATCCCGATCCGTCGCCGGCGTTGGTGATGGCCACCGGCGAGGACAATCCCTGAGTGACGAGTTCCAGCGCTGGCGCCGATCCCCTGGTGTTCGCCGCCTCGGCCGTGCGGGCGGCGGGTTCGGAGCAGGCTGCAAGGATGGAAAGTAGCGCTACGAAGGACATCGGCAGCTGAAATCCAAGCGCAAGGGACGCCCTGCGGTGGTTCGGACGGGAAGGCATTATCATGGCCGGACGCAAGATCGGTGCTAGGTTCGGCGTTGGACAACAACTGGCGGCAAATGGTTCGCATCCATGACCTTTGCCGGAAGTTCCTTCCGCGCAAAATATGACGAACTGTGTTTCGATGACAATTCTTTTCAGCCATACCTGACACACTCCGACGCCGAGGTTCTGACTGTCCCCGAGGAGCCACTGAAACTCCGACCTGACCGATGACATCGATTACCGACGACTGAGTCAGAGAACAGCATCATGGCCAGAGACACAGAGCGCAACCGGATCACAGGCGGGCACGCCGCACTCCATCACTGGAGGAAGTGGGGACCCTATCTTTCTGAGCGTGCCTGGGGCACGGTTCGGGAGGACTACAGCTCCTCCGGGGACCCCTGGGCGTTTTTCTCCCATGACCAGGCTCGCTCGAAAGCGTTCCGGTGGGGTGAAGACGGCATCGCCGGTTTCTGCGACCGCTATCAGCTCCTGTGCTGGTCGGTGGCGCTCTGGAACGGTTACGACCCCATCCTGAAGGAACGGTTCTTCGGGGTCATTCCCAATGAAGGGAATCACGGCGAGGACGTGAAGGAGTGTTACTTCTACCTCGATGCGCTGCCCAGTCATGCCTACCAGCGCATGCTCTACAAGTACCCGCAGCGTGCATTTCCGTACGATGAACTTCTGGCCGAGAACGCACGACGAAGCATCAACGACCCTGAATTTGAACTGATCGACACCGGAGTCTTCGACGACCGGCGCTACTTCGATGTGGAAATCGAGATCGCCAAAGAGAGTGAAGACGCCGTGGTCATGCGCATCACGGCGCATAACCGTGGACCGGATGCGGCGCCGCTCGACATCATTCCCCAGCTCTGGTTTCGAAATGTCTGGTCATGGGGAGAACTACTACCGCCCATTCCCCGGATTTCCCGAATCGAACTCGCGGATGGCAGGTCCGCACTCCTGGCGGACGACGCAGCCGCCCCGCCTCTGGCCGGTCTTCTGGCCGACTCAAGGCTCGGGCCGCACCGGCTGGAGCTGAGCGATGGCGCGGAGCTGCTCTTCACCGATAACGAAACGAACGGGCCGCAAGTTTTCGGACCGGGAGCAGACTCACGCAGCCGCTTCACCAAGGATGCCTTTCACCGCTTCATCGTCGGCGGCGAAACCGAGGCCATCAATCCCGCACAGACGGGCACGAAGGCCTGCGCGCGAATGCGGACCCTCATTCCGGCGGAGGAGTCCTTCGTCTATCGCCTGCGACTCGTTCCCCAGACATTTCCGGTGGGCTCGAAATCCATGAGCGAGGTCGACGAGGTCATCGAGCTTCGCCGTGCCGAAGCCGATGAGTTTTACGACTCGGTTCACCCCCCACGGGCATCCATGGATGAGAAAAACGTTCAACGCCAGGCATTCGCAGGGCTGCTCTGGTCGAAGCAGAGCTATTTTTTCGACGTCGACATCTGGCTCGACGGCGACCGCCCGGATCATCCTCCGCCACAGTCAAGACAGCAGGGACGAAATCGGCACTGGCGCCATTTGAATTCCATGCGCATTCTGTCGATGCCGGACACGTGGGAGTATCCCTGGTTCGCCGCCTGGGACCTCGCCTTTCACACGGTCACCTTCGCCCTGATCGACGCGCCGTTCGCCAAGGAACAGCTCTGGCTGATGCTCTTCGAGCAGTTCCAGCATCCGAACGGTCAGCTACCCGCCTACGAATGGGAATTCAGTGACCTCAATCCTCCGGTGCATGCCTGGGCCGTGTGGCGCGTCTACAACATGGACCGCATCCGTAATGGGAAGGCTGATCTGGATTTTTTGGAGAAGTGCTTTCACAAACTCCTGCTGAACTTCACCTGGTGGGTAAACAAGGTCGACAGCCAGGGCAACAACGTCTTCGAAGGCGGATTCCTTGGTCTGGACAACATTACCGTCGTCGACCGGAGCATGCCTCTTCCGGGCGGTGCGGTTCTGGAACAGAGCGACGCCACCGGCTGGATGGGTATGTTCTCGCTGGTGATGATGCGCATCTCTCTGGAGCTGGCCAAGAAGAACAAAGTCTATGAAGGGCTGGCTACCAAGTTCTTCGAGCATTACGTCTATATCGGCGCGGCGATGAAGATGTCCCACGACGGAACGACTCTATGGGATCAGGAGGACTCGTTCTTCTACGACATCCTCCGTTTTCCGGATGGATCGGTGATTCCCTTCCGTGTGCGCTCTCTGGTGGGCCTCATTCCCCTCTACGCCATAGAGCGACTGGAAGAGAAGTGGATCGAGCCGTTTCCCGTCTTTTTAGAAAACCTGAACTGGTTTCTTAAATACCGGCCGGAGCTGGTGGAGTACACCGTAACGACGGTGAAAGGCGAGGACGACGTCACACACGTGCTCTCCGTCGTCACCCGCGAGCAGCTGCAGAGACTTCTGGGGCGCGTCGTCGATCCTGGCGAATTCTTCTCTCCCCACGGCATTCGCAGTCTGAGCAAGTTTCACGAAAATTCGCCATTCGTCTTCGCTGACCAGACCGTTGAGTACGAGCCCGCCGAATCGAGAACGGGGCTGAAGGGCGGGAACAGCAACTGGCGTGGACCGGTCTGGTTCCCGACCAGTTTCCTGATCATCGAGACCCTCCGGAAGCTGGAGAAAGCATTCGGTGGGTCGGTGACGGTCAAAGTCGACGGCCACACCGAGTCGCTTTCCGGTCTGGCGCGCGACATCGCCGGACGGATGATCAGCATCTTCGTGCAGGACAACAATGGCTATCGACCCGTCTACGGGCGGCCCGGTTCCAGAAAAGCGGAGCTGTTCGCGAACGATCCGCATTGGAAGGATCTCGTTCTCTTTCATGAGTATTTCAACGGCGACACCGGGGAAGGTCTGGGAGCGGGACATCAGACCGGTTGGACGGCGCTCGCCGCGAACCTGATCGATGAGTGGCGCAGCTGACCGCTGGGCCGCCGGTCCTGGTGCAGGCGAGAGCGTTCGCTCAAAACAGCCGACCATCGAACGGGTCATCCCGAAGCAAAGCGAAGGGGGGATGTCTCGTCGCTCAAGGACCAACTCAGTTACACGAGCGGGAGATCGCTCCTCGGGATGACACGATCGAAGAGAGAGCGTTCCAAACTTCTTATGGGATGACTCGATCGACGTAGCTCCGTGCTCCCCGGAGTGATCGCCGTAGCCGTACACGATCCGTATCCGCTCGCAAAGGCAAACGGCCCGGCTTTCGCCGGGCCATTTGCCTTCAACATCACAACGTGGATTCGTCGACTACCAGATCTCACAACGTTCGTTTGCCGGCCGGACCATGGCCTGTCCGTCCTTGCAGGAGTAGGCGCGGGCGAACTCCGGAAGATTCGAGAGTGGGCCGTTCACGCGGAACCGCGCCAGCGGATGGGGGTCCGTGGCCACCTGCATACGCATGGCCTCGGGACGCTGGTTCGTCGCCCACACCTGCGCCCATCCCAGAAAGAATCGCTGATCCGGGGTGAACCCGTTGATGATTCCGGGGTCCGCTTTGCCTTCCAGCGATTTCTTGTAGGCCAGGTAGGCCAGTTTCAGCCCTCCGAGGTCGGCGATGCTTTCGCCTGTGACCAGTTTGCCAGTCAGGTGCAGACCTTTCTCAGCCTCGAAGGAATCGAACTGCTTTTCGACGCAGGTGGATTTTTCGTCGAAGCGTTTCTTGTCCTCGGGAGTCCACCAGTTCGCCAGATTTCCCTTGGCGTCGAACTGGCTTCCCTGATCGTCGAAACCATGCGACATCTCGTGGCCGATCACTGCGCCCATTCCGCCATAGTTATAGGCGTCGTCGGCATTCGGATCGTAGAAAGGCGGCTGGAGAATTCCGGCCGGAAAGACGATCTCATTCATGCTCGGGTTGTAATAGGCATTGACGGTTGGAGGAGACATTCCCCACTCGTTTCGGTCAACCGGCTTGCCAATCTTGTTCAGATCGCGCTGAAATTCGAAACGGTTTGCGTTGAGAACGTTCTGCACATAGGAGTTGCGATCGATGTTCAGTGAGGAGTAGTCGCGCCAGGTGTCCGGATAGCCGATCTTCCTGGCGAAAGCATTGAGCTTGGCTTCAGCCTGCTGCCGGGTCGCGGGAGTCATCCAGTCCAGCGTGGTCAGGTCCTGATGCAGAGCATCGATCAGGTTCTGCACCATCTCTTTGGCCCTGGCCTTGGCCTCGCCCTTGAAGTTCTTGTCCACATAGGCCTGCCCCAGAGCCTCTCCCATAGCGCCGTCGGTCTGGGCTACACAACGCCTCCATCGTGGCAGCAACTCCGTGGAGCCGGTCAGCACTTTGCCGTTGAAATCAAAGTTTTCGTTGACGAAGGGCTCGGAGAGATACGGCGCCTCGTTGTTGATCAGTTGCCAGCGGAGATACGTTTTCCAGTTTGCAAGGGACTGCCCGGCCACCATCCGGCCGACCTGCTTCATGAACTCCGGCTGGGCGACGTTGACACTGGTGAAGCCCGTGGCGTTGATCTCCTTGAGGTAGCGCTGCCAGTTGATCTGTGGGGTCACCTTCGACAGCTCGGCCACGGACATCTTGTGGTAGATGGCGTTCGGATCGCGCTGCTCGACGCGCGTCATGGAAGCCTTTGCCAGATCCGTCTCCATGCTCATGACGGTCTTCGCTGCCATGGCTGCCTGGCCGGCGTCGTCCCCCATCAACTGGAACATCCGGGTCATGTGCTGGAGGTACTTGTCCCGAAGCTCCACGGACTTGGCGTCGTCCTTGGTGTAGTAGTCGCGGTCAGGAAGACCAAGACCAGCCTGATACAGAATGCCCGCCACCTGGGTGCTGTCCTTGAAATCCTGGGCGGACCCGATGGCAAAGGGCACCGCCACCCCGAAGCTCTCGAGGCGCGCCAGCTCGTCAACGAGATCTGCGCGATTGCTGATCGACTGGATGCGCTGCAGTTCCGGCTCCAGAGGCTTCATCCCCAGGGCGTTCACGGCGCTTTCATCCATGCAGGTGGTGTAGAAGTCAGCAATTTTCTGTTCGTTCGATCCAGCTTTGCCGTTCCGTGTGTCCTTGAGGATATCGTTGAGCGCCGTGCGGTTCTTTTCCGACAGGACGGAGAAATTTCCCCAGCGCGAGTAGGCCGCGGGAATGGGATTGTTTTTCATCCAGCCGCCGACCGCGAACTGATAGAAGTCGTCGCAGGCGTTTGTGGACCGATCCAGGTTGGCGGGATCGAATCCGCGGCTGTCCATGGGAGCGGGTGTGGGCGTGGGTGCCATCATCGGCGTCGGTTCGGGTGCAGGTGCGGACTGCATGGGTGGAGCCGGAGTCGTCGCACATGCTGTGAATGACAGGATCGCGGCGAGCGTCGCGGTCGGAAGCCAGAGCTTCGTGATGCAGAAATTCATGATGTTCCTTTCTCAGTCGGTTGATAAAGGGAGCGTCGCTCCCGCGAAATGCCTCATTGCATGAACTACGTCGGCGGAACCGCGTGTCCCGCTCCATGGAAGACTTTCTCACCGGCCTCGATGCGGAAAGGCAGCCGATTCTGCCGAGGAGGTAGCGGACAGGTCGCAAATGGACTGAAGGCGCACGGTGGGTTGTAAGCACGATTGAAATCCAGAATGACCCTGCCGTCCTTCGGCGGATCAGCGTAGAGAAAGCGCCCGGCGCCATAGGTCTCTTTCCCCGCCGTCCCGTCGCGGAAGATCACGAACAGGTCCGTACTCCCCTCCTCGAGAATCGGATCCAGCCTGTACTCGCTGCCGTCCACCTCGAATACGATCTGACCCGGCGAGGGCTCGTCCTCGGTCATGCCCAGGACGTTGACGATCGGAATTTTCCTTGGTGGGTTGAACGGCTCGAAACGCGCCTCGATTCGCCACACGGGAGCGATCGGAAAATAGTCCAGTCCTTGAAAATTCACCCGCAGCGCAGTCTCGCTGTCCTTCACGCGGATGCCGTATTTCCCGACCCGCTTGATCAGATAGAACGTCAGAGAACCGAGCTTCAACTCTGTCGGGTCCCCGTTCTCGTCACTCTTCAGCTCCAGCGAGGTCACCGGTTTGCCCCCGCTCGTGATTCCCGATCCAGCCCTGGCCTCCACACGAACAGTCTCCCCTTCCACCAGGAAAGAGCCGGCGGTCGCTGGGGCTTTCCCTTCCGGAAGCAAGACGGTGTTCGATCTGCCCGAGCCGACAGGGTTCGCTCCCGGATGTAGCCAGTAGAGCCCGACAAGAGTCAACCAGCTTCCGTCCTTGCGAAGGTTCGCCACGCGATCCTGTTGCCAGCTCGTAATTTCTTTTTCGTAGGAAATCCCGGCAGGGATCGGGCTTCCGGTTGCAGCTCGCGGTTGAGGGGCCACGTCACTCTGTTCCCGGGGAGCACAGGAAACCCACAGAAGGAGGGCAACTCCGCCGGCCAGTACCTTCGTTCCTGAAGTCATCAATGTTTTGTCTGCTCACGTGGCTGCGACATGCGTCCCGGCGGGCCGTTCGGAATCAATCTACTTTCCGGAGGGCACCGCGAAGCTTTCACATTTCGCGCCCGCTTGCAATCGAAGGGTGGGGGTGGCGACCTCGGTCCGGAATCCGAAGAATCGCGTCTTCCTCAGCCTTCAACCCGGGGCATCCGGCGAAATAGTCCCGAAAGGGGCCTTCGACGCCCGGACGACAGGGGCTGGAATCAGAGAGCTGCATGCGCCTGATGCGTTGACAAGCGAGGCCTGCTTGTATTCCAATCATCACAACACTAACAACTTGTGCTTGTATGAGTTCGGTTCGAACGAAGCTTCGATGTGGAGTGGGAGGAGAGTCGTCATGACCATTTGTCGAAACCCCGGGTGGAGTGTCTGTTTGCGCGTGGCAATCGTAGCGCTCGTCGCGGCTGCCCTGGCCGCGCCTGTAGCCTGGGCTCAATGCGGTCCCATGGACGTGGTTTTCGTCGTGGACACGACGGGCAGCATGGGCGGCGCCATCGACAATGTGAAATCGGAGCTTCCGAGCATCATCAGCCAGATTCAGACCGCGTCGGGAGGCGATTACCAACTCGGTCTCGTCGAGTTCCACGATGACGTTCATGTGATCGCCGACCTCGCCAGCGGCAACACCGACGCTGTGCAGGCAGGCATCAACGGTTTGACCGCCGGTGGAGGCGCGGGCGAATCGGAAGCATCCGACGAGGCACTACGTACCGTTGTCGAGGGGCTTCGCGCCTCCGATCGCACCGGAGGACAGCAAACCGGCGATTTCCTGGGCCGGTTCAGACCGGGCGCAGCAAAGATCATCATCGTCATCACCGACGCCCGGCCCGCAGGATTCGATGACTCCTACACGGCCGGAGTCGATGACGTCAGCGCGGCAAACGTCGCCCAGGAAGCAGCAACCAGGGACATTCACATTTCGGCGGTCTTCGTTCCCACCGAAGCGAGCGTCTTCTTCGGCGTCGGCGATACGGTGACTGCCATCATGAGCAATTACGCCGCGTTGTCCGGTGGCATCTACATCAAGACCAATCCCGACGGCACCGGCACCGCTCAGGCGATCAACGACATCATCGCCAACTGCGGAGGATTCAGCGGGTTCTTCGTTCAGGTGACGCCGTCGCCTCAGGATGTTGGCAACGACGAGTCCCGAGCTTTTGACGTCAAAACCCAGGCCTCGCGTCGATTCGAAGCAGACCTCGAGCTCTCCATCCCCGATCTGCCTGAGGGACTGACGGCGACCATCACCCCGGCCCTGATCCCCTCCCCGGGCACAGGCAACGCCAGAATCTTGATCACCGCTGGCCCGCTCGCTCTGCCCGGACTGTACGAGATTTCTGTCGTGGTCACAGGCGGAGGATTCA
Source organism: Acidobacteriota bacterium (assembly GCA_039931435.1). Lineage (GTDB taxonomy): Bacteria > Acidobacteriota > Thermoanaerobaculia > Gp7-AA8 > Gp7-AA8 > JBDTRY01. The sequence goes on from JBDTRY010000049.1 coordinate 12,906, forward strand.
CGCGCATCGCCGTGTTCGAGTTGAATCTGTTTTGCGATCCGCCCTTTATCTATGGGCTCCCCGGCAACCAGCCGCAGGATCAATCGACACCCGTGGGAGGATCGGTACAGATCTCCGTGCGTCCCGGTGGAACCGGACCGTTTTTCTATCAGTGGTATCGGGGCCCGAGCGGCAGTACGCACTTCCCGATCACAGGAGCTACGAGCTCTGACCTCGACACGGGGCCGGTGAATTCCACCTCGCAGTTCTGGGTGCGGGTTTCCAATGCCTGTGGTTCGGTCGACAGCAGGACGGCCAGTGTCTTCTCCTCGTTGAATCGATCGAGGGGGACTGTCCGCTAGTCGCAACCGTCTGCGATCGAAGGGACGACGAGGCGAAGTTGGACGCCTCCAGTCGGGTGCAGTGTGCCGGATATTCCTCGTCGCACCGGAGGTTTCATGGGAAAGAGGGTTCAGTTCCAATCGAACGGACATACTTGCGATGGCTACCTGGCGCGGCCCGAAGACGGCCGCGGTCCGGCGGTGGTGGTCATTCAGGAATGGTGGGGACTGGTACCGCATATCGAAAAAGTGACGGAGCGGTTTGCCTCCGAAGGTTTCCTGGCCATGGCACCCGACCTTTATCACGGCAGTACCACGCAATCGCCGGACGAAGCGGGAAGATTGCTCATGGAACTGAACGCCGAGCGTGCCGGGAAGGAAATTTCCGCGGCCGGCCAGTTCCTTCTCTCGCAGCCCGAGTGCACTTCGAAGGTCTTCGGCGTCGTCGGCTTCTGCATGGGAGGAGCCCTCGCCCAGTACGCGGCGACGCACGACAACTCGATCGGCGCGGCAGTCAGTTTTTACGGCGGATTCAAGAAAGTCGATCTGGATTGGGATGATCTCGGCGCCCCGATGATCTTCATCTATGGCCAGGACGACGGGGCCGTCCCGGCAGCCGAAGGGCAAGCTCTGGCAAACAAGCTCACGAGAATGGGCAAGGACGTGGAGGCCGTCGTTTACCCTGGCGCGAACCACGCCTTCTTCAATGACACCGGCCCGAATTACAAAAAAGAGGCAGCGGAAGACGCCTGGAAGCGCACCATTGCCCTGTTTCGGACCCAGCTCTAAGCCAGCAGTTCAGCGGCTGAGCTGATTCATGTAACGTCCGATTGCTTCATCCGAACGCTCGTCAAGCGGAAGATGCCAGGCCCGCATCCTTCCGGGGCCCGTAACCTCGATCATGCCGATGGATCGCGGATAGTCGAATCGACGGGGACCGGCGCTGGCGGGGTTGAAAAACAGCACGCCATCGATCGTCTCGTTGTGCGGCAGATGGCTGTGCCCGAAGACCACGATATCCGCAGGCGCAGTTCGCAGCGCCGTCCTCACTTCCTCGAGCGGCTGTGAGGGCCGGTCAAGAATGTGAGTCACGTACAGCTTCAATCCATCGAGCTCCACACGAGCTTCCGTTCCGGCATCTCCGCATCGGAACCCGTCGATGTTTCCGGCCACGGCGGTGAGAGGAGCGATCCCGCGAAGCCGATCGAGGATCGTCTCGTTGCCAATGTCGCCGGCGTGAACGATGTGGTCGACACCGCCGAGCAGGGCGATGGTCTCTTCATCGAGCCGGCCGTGAGTGTCCGAGATGACTCCGATTCTCACCTCTGGTCCCGCTTACCGCGGAGCGAGAACCCCAGAAGCGCACCGAGGGCAAGAGCGCCAACGAGAATTGCACCGGGGTTCGATCGCGAGAAATCACGGACGTCTGTGCCCACCTCCGTAAACTTTTCCCGCCACCGCCCGAGCCCGAGGTGGTCCCTGATGCTTTCGTTCTCCTCACGTCTTTCGCTCTGGTCCGTGTCGCCCATCAGTTCGTCATCGTAATCGCTCATGCGTGCCCCCGATCAAAGACCTGCCAACTGAATGCCACCTGCTGCTACTGCCTGTAGATGCGGACGGGAGCAACGCCGCTCACACCCGCAGAAACGGCCGCTATCCACGCCCCAACCGGGCAAAACTCGCCTCCAGCCTCGGCGTCATGCTGTAATCGGGCGATGGCCGACGCACCCACCGCCCATCGCGGCAGAGGCGCAGTCCTCAACCCGCCCAACCGATTCGACACACTGCATTATGAAGCCGATCCCGAGATCGATCCGAACGAACTTCCGTCGCCCCAGACGCAGTTCCTTCGTGACGAGACGCGGGAGATCATCGCCACGAACGACTCACCGGATGTCGGGTTTACATACAGCGTAAATCCTTACCGCGGCTGTGAACACGGCTGTGTGTATTGTTTTGCCCGTCCCACTCACGAATACCTCGGTCTGTCATCCGGACTCGACTTCGAGACGAAGATCTTCGTCAAAGAAGGCGCGCCCGAACTTCTGCGCCAGGCCCTTTCCAGGAAGCGATGGGTTCCTCAGATTGTCGCTATCAGCGGCGTCACCGACCCGTACCAGCCCATCGAGCGCCGCCTGGAACTGACCCGGCGATGTATCGAGGTCATGGCCGAATTCAAGAACCCGGTGGTGATCATCACCAAGAATCACCTCGTGACACGCGACAGTGACCTGCTGGCCACGCTGGCAGCTCACGGCTCCGCGGCCGTCTTTCTATCCGTAACGACCCTGGATGGAGGTCTGGCCAACATCATGGAACCCAGAGCGTCCACGCCTCAACGTCGTCTGGAAGCCATCGCCACGCTCAGCGCCGCGGGAGTCCCCTGCGGCGTCTTGGTGGCACCAGTGATTCCGGCCATTACGGATCACGAGATGCCCGCCATCATTGCCGCCGCGGCGGCCGCGGGCGCGCGAAGCGCCGGCTACACGATCGTCCGCCTACCCTACGCCATCGCACCAATGTTCGAGGCGTGGCTCGATGTGCATTTTCCGGATCGGAAAGAGAAAGTTCTCAATCGTATTCGAAGCCTGCGCAATGGAGAGCTCAACGACCCGCGCTGGAGTTCGCGAATGCGAGGAGAAGGCATTTTTGCCGATCAGGTAAAGTCGCTGTTCACGACCGCCTGCCGCAAAGCGGGCATCGACGGAGGACATCCCGAACTGTCGGCGGACCACTTCAGAAAGCCGACCGCGCAGTTCTCACTCTTTGGGAACTGAGGGCCCCCTTCGCAACTCAGAGCTCTCGCTTGCCTGGCGCGTGCCGCACATCGACGGTGAGCGCCAAAGGTGCGCCACCACCGGAACAGGTACCCCGAAAAAGATCACGACCCCGCAGGGGGTCGCACCGTTGCAGAATTTTCAGCAAGCCCCCGACAAAGTTCTCACGCTTTGGACGACTTTCGATCCAGCCCGAGCTTGCGTGTTCGACGGCGTCTGCTGATGCAGGGCCAGATTCCACGCTCCGCTGGCCCGGATGTAGGTCGAACTGCATAACGCCGCGTACCTCGGGACGTCAGACTCGCGTTCCGCGGCGACTTCATAGACCAGCACCGCCGTCTGGTCCGCCGGAAACATGCAATGCTGGTTGGAGAACTGGACATCCTTCCAACGGTTCGGCCCGATGGCCTCGATCGTCTCCTGCCGGCTTAGTATCCCCGCGGGTGAGGGGAAGACCATCAGTGCCTCCGGCGCCAGACGGCTGAGGTAGAACTCCCGGCCACCGGTCCAGAACTCTCTTTCCAGCTTCCACAGTTCGTCCTCGAACATCCGTTCCACCTTTCGTTTCACCCGCAGTCCAGTGAACAGCCCCACAAGCAGCGCTGCGGGGATACCGAAGACGACTTGCATCGAGACGAAGAACAGCGCCGGCGAGTCGTTCGGATCGCCCGGAGGGGGCGTTCTGTGATTCACCCAGAAGATACTCAGGACAACTGCTCCGAAAACCGCCACCGAAACCAGGACGACCACGGAAAATGCCGCAAACCCCGCAGCAGCAGCGATGCGTTTCCGGCGGTTACCCACGGCCCGTTGAAGGTGGATTGATGCCGGCCGCGGGAGCTTGAGCCGAAGGCTTCATCACCATGGGCATCAATATACATCGGGCGTGTCCCGAGGTCAGCTACACAGGTTTGACGATCTTACTTGTATCTGAAATTCTACGCGCTCCTCTCGCAACTGCTCCGAACACCACCACCCTGTGGGACTGAGGGACGTACACTTTATGACGGCAAGGGCATCGTCATAGAACATGGGCTCGTGGAGCTCCACCTACGACGCGATTGAAGGCAAAGGAAAGACTAATCTCGACGTTGATCGCGAGGGGCCGGCTCATGGGCATTGAGATTTTGCATGCAGGCCTTCAACTGATGAGTCCCCTCCACTTTGCCGCACTGGAATCGTATCCCGGGAAGACGGGACGCAGGTTCGTCACGCCGAGGTGTTTGCTGATGACTTCGCCGAAGACGTCGCGAAAGTCTGTGGTTACGGCCAGGTCGCGGTTCTCGTAGAGTTGGCCGTCATTCAGTCCCGGCCAGCTACCATAAACTTTTCCCCCGCGAACGCTGCCACCGACGAGCATCATGAAGTTCGCGTGTCCATGATCGGTGCCCCGGTTGCCGTTCTCCCGCACAGTGCGTCCGAACTCCGACATGGACACCAGCACGACCTCGCTCATGCGGGACCCGAGGTCCCGGGCGAACGCCGCGATGGCCGCAGCGAAGTTTCTGAGGTTGTTCGCCAGCTGTCCCTGCGAACCTCCCTCCCCGGCATGCGTATCCCAGCCACTGACATCCGTGAAGGCGATTTCCAGTCCGACGTCCGCTTTGATCAATTGAGCGATCTGCTTCAAGGACTGGCCGAACTGATTGGCGGGGTAGACGGCGCCGTTCGAGGGAGCGATGCCGGCCGGCGCAGCTTTCTCGAGGATACGCACAGCTTCGAATGAATCCTTCGCTGTTCCTCCGAGGGCACCGGCCGCTGCCGAACCGTACATCGACTGCAGGGACTGTGAGATCTCGCCGGCATCGGACTGTCCTCGGATACCGAAGTCCGAGATCCTGCTCATGGAGATCGCACCGGCCGACCCGCTGAGGATCCGCGGCATCGTCGGAGACAGCGCCACTGCCCGAAGCGGGGACGCTTTGGTGCGGACATCCTTTCCGATCGTTCGCGACAGGAATCCGTCGCCTGTCGACTTCACACCCGGCGTGCCGCACTCCATGAAATCCTGAGCGTCGAAATGGGAGCGGGAAGGATCAGGACTGCCCACTGCCTGAACGAAAGCCGCGGCGTGATCGCTGAAAAGCGGAGCGAGAGGAAGCAGCGAAGGATGAAGCCCGAAAAAACCATCGAGATCGATCGCTGCCTCTTCTCCCGACCCTGGCCGTGGAACGGCGATTGTGGGCCGATTGGCGTAGTAGGCCTTTTCACCGTAGGGAACCACGACGTTCAATCCATCCACCGCTCCCCGCTGAAAAACCGCCACGAGCACCTTTCGCCCCTGGATCGAGCCCGCTTCGGCCATTCGCACGAATACGTTGGGGACGAACCCTCCGGCCACCAGGGCCAGACCCGTCGATTTCAAGAATGTTCTCCGATCGATCATCGAATCGCCCCTGTGATCACTGCCGTTGAAAGTCCGGACTTCCGAGAATTAACCCGCCCACAAGCGCTGTCTTCTCCCGGGCCGCCTTATCCACCAGATTCGCTTCGATGGTCCTGCGCGTATCGGGAGAGAGATCCCCACCCACCAGTTCTCGTGCGAGAGAGTCGATCAGCGCATTGGAATCCCCGTGGAATCGATCGGGAAGAAGTCCACTGCTGTCCACGGCAACGCCTTCGATCCTCCCCCCGGTCAGATCGAGCGCGAAGTTGAGACGCGCAAGCAGAGACCCGCTGTTCATCCAGGCGCTCGACGTGTCGGAATAGCCTGTCGGCGGCTGGCAGAGATAGAGCGGCTCGCCCATCGACTGAAGCTGCCGGGCCAGAGTGAGGGGACGGTTCAACTCGCCGCCGGTGGCGCGGAGTGACGAGACCACGTACTCGAAGGGACTCTTCATCTTGGCGCGGTAATAAATCGGATCGAAGAACTCCGGACTGGAAACGATGGCGCGAACCGTCTGGCGAAGATCACCGTCGGTGGCCAGGAACGTCTTTGCCACGCGATCCACGAGCGCGGCGGGCGGATCATCGGCAACCAGCCGCTGGCAGAGCTGAAAAGCGATGTGATGGGCGGTGGCAGGATGGTGGGCGAGGATGTAGATCATCCTCTCCCCTTCTCCGATTCCGCCGCCGGCCGGAAAGACATTCCCGAGGACTTTCTTGGATTTCGTATCGTGGAGCGCGGCACGGAAGACGAAGCCTCCACCCTCTTCGGGGCGGGCGATAGACCAACCGGTGAGAACACGCGCCAGCTCGGTGACGTCCTGCTGCGTGTAGCCGCCATCGACGCCGAGCGTATGCAGCTCCATGAGCTCCCGGGCGTAGTTCTCGTTCAGACCACCTTTCGCCGGAAAGCCCTTCGCCGGCCGGCGCGTCTTCATCGAGTCCAGGCGAGGCTCGCCGCGCATGGCCCGGCGGCGTCTGTCCGGCCAATCCTGCTCACCGAAGGCCCTGCCCTGCCGCGGTCCATTCCGAACTGTGGCCGGACGGTTCTCCGCCGCGGCGACGGATCGCGCATTGTCGAGGTAGAAGAGCATCGCCGGCGACTTTGCCGTGGCCATCAACAGGTCCTCGAACTTGCCCCATATACGGGGCCGTACGGTCTCTCTTTCGTACGAGCCAATCAGTACACGGTCCAGCCCCTTTGCTGCGTAGACGTTGAAGTGATTCATCCAGAAGTCGACCATCACTTCGTTCAGCTGCCGTTCCGAATACGCGGCCCGGACAATGCGCGCCCCGGTCAGTTCCGCAACGAGACGCTTCGGTCGCTTGTCCGGCGGAATCTGTTTTCGAAAATCAGCCAGAGCGCCCTTCTTCTTTTCGCCCGCGGCCGT
>JBDTRY010000050.1:0-19765 GCA_039931435.1 Acidobacteriota bacterium
CAGCACCGACTTCGATCTACCGTGGTTCTGCGTCAAAATCCGATGGTAGACCCCTATTCGCTCTATTCTGCGGGCGTGATCCGCAGAATCTCGATCGACGGCGCATGAGGCCCGAACTAGAGCCCTCGCACTCGGCAGGCGAGGAGGAGGAGGCCGAGGCCGATGATCCAGGACCACGCCGAAATCTGGCTATCAACAGTGAGTAGCCCGAAGTGGGCGACGAGTGCCACCACGTATAGGACCAACGATATGAGCCAGACAGCCATGGTCGGAGCCTTGCCGGAGTTGCGCATGTGCTTTCCTTTCTGATGCGTTCGAAGCGGGCCTGTACGTTCCTCGCACGGGAGGGGAGTTTTTTCCGTTTGGAGGCGAGTCGAGGGTTCTCGAGTCGTGCGCGCAGTCTAGCGCGATTCCGCTGGTCCGGTACCAGAATCAGGAAAATCAGGGTCAGAGCTGGAGTCGACGGGGTCAGATCCTCTGCCTCCGGTCGGACATCAGGGTCACCCATCAGCAGGCATCGGAGTCCTGGGCGGGCTAATCATATTGACAATGTCTCCCAATGAGTGACCCTATTCATTGAGATTCGTTCCTGAACAAATCTACCGAAGGGGCAACACAGCAACCAATGGGCAACGAAATCAGACCCGATGAAGGGCTTCGAAAGGAGCTGTTCGAGATCATTCTGGGCAGTTGCCTCGAGGACCATTGGAAGAGTATTCAGCAGCTCAGGGACGTCTGGCCCCATTCAATCTCTCTCCTCGAAGACTTTTCTGGTGATGAAAGCGATCAGTTCAACTGCTTTACGCACGCATTGAGGCTCAGCCGGTGTCCTGAATTTGACGCGATGGAAACGCGTATCGACAGCACCCTTGTTCAAAGCAGTCTTCTTACCGGCCCTCGTACCTGAGAAGAACCCTGTTCCGGGAAGCATCATCCTCTACTGGGGAATGGGGGAAGGAAGGGAGTGGCTTCAACATGCTGGCATCATGCTGTCAACTGAACTGGTCGAGTCGAAGTGGGGATTTGGACACCTGTACACACACGGAATCCACGACGTGCCGTTGAATTGCGGCACGCGTTACACACTGCATGCGCCGATCACGCGGCAACGATCTCTGGAGCTTTTGCGCGGCGTCGAATAGCCAGGGGGCGGACAGGCGAGAGTCGTGATCCCGATCTAATTCGGATGCTTCGCGCGTCGTTGCATCTTTATCGCATGACCGGGGCCGAGAAATCAGGGGCAGAGCCTCTCCGTCTGACATAAATCTACCGGGACCCTCATCCGGCCCTCCGGGCCACCTTCTCCCGCGGGGAGAAGGGAGGACGCAGGCGCATCCATCCGGATCGTAAGTAGTGGCGTCCCCAACGGGATTCGAACCCGTGTTGCCGCCGTGAAAGGGCGGTGTCCTGGACCCCTAGACGATGGGGACGCGATGTTGCGGCGGGCGGACCGTATCACCCGCAAACTGCACCGTCAATGACGGTTGCGAGATGACGAGAGGTCATACAGAAGGGAGCAATGGGAAATTCCGGTGCAACCGAACGCCAAACGCCTTCGCTCATGAAGCGAGATGAATTACGAATTATGAATTGTGAATTCAGAATAGAGGGACAGAACCGACAATCGCGCGATCCCCGCCCCTCTCAATTCTGAATTCTTCATTCGAAACTCATACGTCATCTCGCCCGAACCGGGCGGGCGGGCAACCCTGTCTATTGCCCGGGCACGAACGTCGGGTCCTGAGTGTTGTTGTCGATCACCGAGGCGTAGGCGGTGATGCGGCCCTGGCCGCTGATGGCTTTGACCGTCAGCCGGACGTTGTAGGCGTGTTCGATTCCCATCGTGGCCAGAACATTGTTGAGCTGGCGGAACTCGTTTGCCGCGAGATCGACGGTAATGGACGGCGCCGACGACGTGCGCGGAAGAAGGGCCGTGAGCTGAACGCGCACTGGTTGTCCGGTTGCTTCGGCAAGCCCCACGTTCGTGCGGAAGCGGTCGCTCTGTTCGATCTGCAGAACCTGCAGCGAGCGGTCTCCGACGCCGATGGTCTGCCCCAGAGTCACGGCGGGGATAAACTGGCCGAAGGTTCCCGAGTCAAGCTGATCGTACGTCTTGGCAGTGATGACCATGGAGCTGGGGTCGATCGTCTCGACGTGTACTGCTCCCGTCGCGGACTCGACTCCGAAGACTGTCTGCAGAACGTTGTCCAGAGCCTTCGTCTCCCCCGGAGCGATGGTCAGCTCACGAGAAACGGGCGACTCGGGAGCCCCCTGCGGATAAAACGTGAGCGTTGCAGTCTGTGCATCCTTGGAAGCATTGAAGAGGCGAAGATCGCTGCGCCAGTTGGCCAGCGGATTTCTCAAATCGGCCAAGCCCGGCACCACGTAAAGGCGCTCATTGACCTGCGAGAGGTTGGCGGCGGTGACCAGTTGCGGATCCGAGGTGACGTTGTCGATGACAGAAGCGTAGGTGGAGACCCGCCCCGTTTCCGACGTCACCTTCACTTCGATTCTTCCATCGCCGAGTGCAATGCCTTTCGAGGCCAGGTACTGATTCATCTGCCGGTGCTCGCCCGGTTGCAGCGTCTCGGTAAAGGTCCCAAGCTTCTCGCCGGCGGTGTTGAACACGGACAACTCCACGGTCGCCGGCTGCCCTGCAGCCTCCACGAGGCCTACATTCGTGCGGTACTCGGCCGACTGCGCCACCTGCTGAAGACTGAGGATCTTAGGATGGAGCGGATCGGTGGTTTTTCCGATGAAATCGCCGAAGGGAAGCACAGGAATGAACTGGCCGAAGGTGCCCTCGCCGGTGTTGGAGAAGGTACGGCTGGAGCCCACGGTGGCGAAAGCTGAGGCGTTTTCCCCCGTCTTTCCGGAAAAATTGAGAGGCTTGATCTCCAGGGATCCCTTGTTTCCGTTGTCGAATTGCCCGACGCCGTACCAGTTCCTGACGATGTCATCGAGAGCTGTGGTCGCTCCGGGCTGAATGGTGAACTGTGTTTTTGTTCCCACCTTCGTCCCGTTCGTCTGGGTGGGCGTGAAGGTCAGCTCGTAACGCAGCGCCTGGCTGGAGGTATTGGCGATGCGAACGTCGGAGACGAACTTCGTGGAAATGCCGTCAACGTGCGCGATCGCCGGAACGATGAGCGTGTTGTCCGGTGGCAACGGTGTCTTGGCCACGGGAGCCACCGGTGAGACGAGACTGATACTGACCGGAACAGACGCGAAGGTGTTGCCCAGTGGCCCGGTGCGTTTGGCGCTGGGGGCGAAATTGATTCGAATCTCTCCACTGTTCGTCCCGACCGGAAGTCCGGCCACAAAACCGGTCACGGTGAGGAGAGTGCCGGCCGAGGTCACCGTTCCGCTGGAGGGCGAGACGCTAAAAAACTCCTCGTCTGTTGTGGCGGTGAACGGAGCACTGGACACACCTTCCGGTGGGAAAAGAATGAAGGAGAACGTCACCGGTGTGCTCTGGTCGTCGGGAACGGAAACCGAAACGCCGCCCGGAGGAGGGGCCGCGGGATCCGGCTGCGGGATGACGAGCACGCGGTTGGGCGTTGCGAACGACACGCGCGAGCCGTTGCAGGAGCTGACTCCCCGGACCTGGTAGTAGTACGAAACAGGTACGTCCGAAGCGAAATGCGTGAATTCGACGCTGTTGCCCGTCACGGTTCTCTGCGGCGGACTGTTGAAGTCAGGAGTGAGCGACTCGTCCACTTCGTACTGGCTCGCTCCGGGCACGGGATCCCATTTCAGGCGGTAGGATGTTCCGGAAGTGACCTGCGCCGGAGCGAAGGGCTGCGGCGGATCGATTGCAGCGCAGGGAGATGGCGTGGGCGTGGTCAGCGGTACAGGACCGGCCGCGGCCATTCCGATAGCTGTCAGGCACGTGGCTGGAATGCAGAGCAGCAACACAACCACTGCCTTGCGCATCGATCCGCGGGTGTATTTCAAAGGAGTCTCCTCATATTTTCCACAATCCGGGGTGATTCTGGTGCGGCCGAGCTGGATGCGAACATCGCGAAGGACCCATCGCGTTCTCGCGGCATTGTATTGCGAATTCACAGATCGGCAACAATTCAATGAAAAAGCGCGGACGCGCGGCGGGGAATGGAGCCTGGGGAGAGGGGTACCGGACCCGTGGCCGGGACCGGGCGAGGATTCAGACAGGCCGCAGGCTGGTGAGCCGGGCAGGGATCGAACCTGCGACCAATTGGTTAAAAGCCAACTGCTCTACCACTGAGCTACCGGCCCTGGTTACGGTCAGAGACGCTTGAAACGGGTGCCAACCATAAAGACAGCACCCGGTCCTGTCAACCGTTTCCCAACAGGAGCATACGTGGGGATATTGCCGGTCAGGATCGCTCCGACAGCGCGTCCCGCGCCTCGTCCACCAGAGAGTTGACCTTTCGAACGTAGGCTCCGATATCACTTTTCCGCTCCAGTCCCTGGGCGGACATGTAGCGGACTTTTCCAAAGATCTCCCGCTCGAACCACGGCCGGTCATGCAGGCCGAAAATCCAGCCGACGTTGGCGAAGGCATTGCCCCCACGCCCGTCGAGAAAGTATCTGTTGTTCAGCTCCAGCGTGGTAGCAAATGCCCGCTCCGGAGTTTTGGACCACTCCAGAATTTTTTTTCCCCAGTACATGCGCATGTAGTTGTGCATGTACCCGGTCGCGCGCATCTCGTCCATCGATGCGTTCCAGTACGGGTCGTCTGTGGCTGAGCGCTCCAACTGGGATTTCGTGTAAAGCACGGGCCGGTCGTCGGAGCAATGCTCAGCAAGCGTGCTACGCGCCCAGTTCGGTAGAGCAGTGTAGCGGTCGTAATCGGGCGTGAATTCGATGAAGTTCTGCGCAAGCTCTCTGCGCACGATCAACTCATCCAGATAGGTGGAGCGATCGTCCGCCGAGACGTCGCGCGCCGCAAAGAGCGAGTTCTGACTGCCTCGCTTCGTTCCCACCCTCCGGCCGGTAGTCACCGCCGAAACGTCCCGCTTCGCTTCCTGGACCGCCAGAGCCACGGCGATGGGCGAGATCTGCCCGAAGTGCAGGTACATGCTCATGTGCGAGAGGTGATTCGTCTCGGGACCGTTTCGATCCTCCTTGTAGCCGGCAAGCTCGGAGCTGATGAACTGCTTCAGCCGGCGCTTTGCCTGGGACGCTCCTCCCCGAAAAAATCGCGTGACCGGCAGGACAGAGCGATCCACCTCAAGGCTGGCCAGCAGCGAAACAGGATCGAATGGATCTACAGTCCTCGCTACCTTCAGCATCGGAGTCTGCAGGACGACGGGAGTAGGACGGAGTGTCACGAGGTAATCGTCGAGATGCCGCAGGATCTTCGGCCGGATGGTTCGGGCCGCATACTCCGCCTTCCCGGAGACCACATGCAGTGGAACGATCACGTCCGACTCGACTTGCATCACCTGGCAGCGGGCACCGCCTGCCACCTCTCGCCGCCACTCTTTCTGAACGCGCGTGTATCCGCGATCGCAGACGATCAACGCCGCGTCTTTGCCGACATCCAGGACCTCCTCTACCGGCGACCCTATCCGCATGGCGAACTGCACTCCCCGCTTCTCGATCGCCTCGGAGGTCTCCGCCAAACCTTCGAGCATGAACGCGTAGTGCCGCGCGTTCGCCTCAGGATAATCTGCAGCGACGACGAAGAGCGTAAGCAGCGGAAGCCGCACCGCATTTGCCCGCTGAACGGCGTACTCCAGGGCGTGATTCAGTTCGGCGCGCTGGCTCTGCTGCATCCAGTAGAGGACGAACCTTCCCTGCAAGGCGGGACGGTCGTTGCGCTGCTCCAGGCGCGTACGGTCGATCTCGGTGGTGTGATTCACGGTGGGTGAAAGGATCAGGGAGCGTCCAGCTCGGCCACCGCCGCATTCAGCATCGATTCCACCTGGTCGCGACCGGGAGCTTCACAGTAGATGCGGACGATCGGCTCCGTACCGGATCTGCGAAACAGAAGCCACGAGCCATCCGTGAAGTTCAGCTTCACTCCGTCCACCTCTTCCCGCCTCTCCAGCGGTATCCCCGCGACTGCGTCCAGCGCACCGTCCTTCACGCGATCCATCAGACTGTCGATGGCGCTCTGCGGGCGGTTCAGGTCGCGCCGGTCATAGTGCAGAGTCCCGAACTCTTCTTCCATCTCGGCGATGATCTGCGACAGGGGCCGGCGGTGAAATCCAACGCACTCGGCGACCGTCAGCCCGGACAGGATTCCGTCGCGTTCGGGCATGAAGGAGCCGAATCCCAGACCGCCGCTTTCTTCGCCGCCGAGAAGAATGTTGCGGGTGAGCATGAGGTCGGCAACGTACTTGAATCCGATGGGGGTCTCGTGCAGCTTCACTCCCAGGCGGCCGGCGATTTTTTCGATGAGACGGGTCGTGGAGAACGTCTTCACGATCTCTCCCTTCTCTCCCCTGTCCCGCACGAAGTAAAGCGTCAGCAGCGAAAGAATCTTGTGTGGCGAAACGAAGGATCCACCCTCGTCGAGGATCCCCAGCCGGTCGGAATCTCCATCGTTGCAGATTGCCAGGTCGAACGTTCCCTTCTCCATCGCTTCGCGGCTCGCAGCCAGATTTTCGGGGATGGGCTCGGGATTGACTCCACCGAACGATGGATTGACTTCGCCTCGGATCGTCGTCACGGGTACGATGCGGTCGAGGATTCCCGAGGAGACGCCGTAGATCGGATCATGAAGAATTTTCAATGACTGCAGTTTTGGCACGTCCAGCCGCTGGCGAACGGCGTCGACGTAATCATCGAGAAAATCTGTCTCTTCGATCGTGCCGCCGGCCCGCCGAGGAACCTCTCCGAGGCTCGAAGCGATCGCTCCGTACATTTCCGGAAGAGCCGATCCCCCATACCATCCCTTGAATTTCAGACCGTTGTACTTTGCAGGATTGTGGCTGGCGGTGACCATGACGCCGCCGAGAAGTTTGCGCTTTCGAGCGGTGAACGATACCGTCTGGGAGGGAGTCGGTTCGGGCGAGAGCAGCACACGGTATCCGGCCTCCCGCAGAACTTCGGCTACGAGGCCGGCGAATTCCCGGGAGAGAAAGCGGCGGTCGAAACTGACGGCGAGGGCGTTTCCGTCGATGTCAGCAGGCGGGGCGAACCCGCGTGCGGCCTGAGCGATGGCCCGGGTAACCAGACGAACATTGTCGAATGTGTATTGGTCGGCGATGACCGCTCGCCAGCCGTCGGTACCGAACTGGATGTGGGAAAAGTCACTCTGCATTGGTGGGGATTGTACCGGTTGGAGGACGCCGGGGCGTCCGGGGATTCGAATTGGCGCGAAAATTGTTCACCGTTGAGCAGGAACTTACATGCCGGAACCAATCAGAAATTTCGGTCCACCGCGCGATCGCCGCCAGCACCGGCGGATCGTAACCCTGAAAAATACCGCGAAGCTCTTCGTGGTGCTTCTGGTTATATTCGCGCTGATCTCGATCGCCTCCGAATACATGGGGCGGTCCAGGCCTGGTCAGCACGGGCGGCTCTACGAGAAGAGACTGGACCCGGCTCTGGAACGGTTGCCCACTCCTCCTCCCCCGGTCGTGGTCGAAGAGCAGAAAGTGTCGACCGATCAGATCGCAGCGAATCCGTTCCTCGTGGAGAGCGGCGCACGATCGCAATATCTGGGAGTGGATCCTTTGTCGCCAGCAGTGGATTCGGCCAAGACCATCGTTCAGCCTCCCCTTGCGAATGCTCCCAGGCTGGACGGCGGAACGTTTTACGACAGCGACGGAAACGTCATCGGCTCACCGCCGAAGACCGAGAGCCAGGCGAAGGTCCCGCCGTTGAAGCATGATGAACACCAGAAGGTGGTCATCACCCAGGGCCCGAACGGCGTCGAGTTGCACGTCGTCCCGAATCGGTAGACGTTTTGCCGGCGTTGATCGCATCGTAATTCTTCACCGGGCTGACGCCCGGTGCTACGGCTCTGCCGCCGGCTGACGCCGGCTCCCGGAGCGAATAAAACGCTCAGCTCGTCGCAATCGTTCACCGGGCTGACGCCCGGTGCTACGTCTCTGCCGCCGGCTTACGCCGGCTCCCGGAGCCACCAGGTCCGAATTCAGACACAGCCCGGTGAAACGGTCACGCAGAAAACCAACCACGATCCCCGGCGAATCCTGAGCCGGCGTAAGCCGGCGCCAGACGCGTAGCACCGGGCGTCAGCCCGGTGAAAAGGTTACGCAGAAAACCAACCACGATCCCCGGCAAATGCTGAGCCGGCGTAAGCCGGCGCCAGACACGTAGCACCGGGCGTCAGCCCGGTGAAAAGGTTACGCAGAAAACCAACCACGAATCGCCGGCGAATCCTGAGCCGGCGTAAGCCGGCGCCAGACGCTGGGCGTGACCAACCCGACACGGCTTCGCTCATAGCCACAGTCCAGATGAGGAATCTGCGAACGAAAAAAAAGCGGACCCGAAGGTCCGCTTTTTGTCGTTTAGTCTTCGTTGTTGCCGGATCCGCCGCCGCTTCCGCTGCCGCTCGTCACCGGCTCGCGATCGCGCTGAGGCGCATCGCTGCTCGAACGCCGGTGATCGCGTCCACCGCGATCGCCGCCTCGTCCACCGCCACCCGGCCCACGTCCGCCGCCCGGTCCACGCCCACCGCCGCCGCCCGGACCGCGTCCGCCGCGGTCAAATCCACCACCGCCCGGCCGCCCGCCGCTGCTCGGACCACGATCGCCTCGATCCCGCGACGCTGCAAGTTCCTCCTCCGTGGGAGGCGGCAGCAGCGGTTTTCGCGAAAGCCGGATCTTTCCGGTATCCGAATCGATGTCTACAACCTGAACCTCGATCTGATCGCCGATCTGGAAATGGTCCGTGACGTTGGCCACCCGATGATGTGCGATCTCAGAGACGTGCAACAATCCGTCCTGTCCGGGAAGGATCTCCACGAACGCTCCGTACGGCTCGATGCGCTTGACCGTACCGGTGTAATTCTTCCCGATCTCGGCGCTGGCAGTGAGACCCCGGATGATATCGATGGCCTTCTGAGCCGAGTCGGCATCGCTCGAAGCGAGAATGATCTTTCCATCGTCCTCCACTTCGATCTTGCAGCCCGTCTCTTCGACGATCCAGCGGATGGTCTTGCCGCCCGAACCGATGACGTCGCGGATCTTGTCCTTCGGAATCTGAATGGTATAGAGCCGAGGCGCGAATTCGGAGAGGTCCTGTCTGGCACTCTGGATGACGGCGTTCATCTTCCCGAGGATATGCATCCGTCCGACGCGGGCCTGATCGAGCGCCTGGGCCATGACTTCGCGGGAGATGCCGCTCACCTTGATATCCATCTGCAGAGCGGTGATGCCCTTCGCCGTTCCGGCGACCTTGAAGTCCATATCGCCTTCGTGGTCTTCCATGCCGGCGATGTCGCTGAGGACCACCGTCTTCTTCTCACCCTTGACCAGACCCATGGCCACTCCGGCCACGGGGGCCAGCAGTGGAACACCAGCGTCCATCAGAGCCAGCGAGCCGCCGCAGACCGAAGCCATCGACGACGAACCGTTTGACTCGAGAATGTCCGAGACGCAGCGGATGGTGTAGGCGAATTCGTCCACAGCCGGAAGAACGGGATCGAGAGCGCGGCGGGCCAGGTTGCCATGACCGATCTCACGACGGGCCGGACCACGCATGAACTTCACTTCCCCGACCGAGAAGGGCGGGAAGTTGTAGTGCAGCATGAAACGCTGCAGAGTCTCGCCTTCGAAGTCCTCGACGCGCTGTGCTTCCTGTGGCGTACCGAGGGTGACCGTAACGAGTGCCTGGGTTTCACCGCGCGTGAAGATGGCCGAACCATGGGTCCGGGGAAGTACGCTGACGTCGATGGTGATGGGACGGATTTCGTCGACAGCGCGATTGTCGAGGCGTTTTCCTTCATCCACGATCAGATCGCGGAAAAGCTGCCGTTCCAGTTCCTCGAAAGCGGAGGTCAGCGCGGCGGTATTCTCGGTATCCTCCGGCGCAACACCCTCCAGAAGGCTGGCGCGCACTTTCTTGATTGCATCCTTGCGCGGCTGTTTCCCCTGGGTAAGCAGAGCGTCGCGAAGCGGGAGGCGATGTTTCGCGGAGACGTCGCTGTAAACGTGGTCGGTGTACTTTGCTGACCAGTTCACTTCGAGTTTGGGCCGGCCGGCATCCTCACGGAGAGCCTTCTGCAAGGTGATGATCTCGCGGATGGCGGTGTGCGCGGCGTCCAGAGCATCGAGGATGAGCGACTCGCTCACTTCACGCGAGCCGGCTTCCACCATGACGATAGCCTCTTCAGTGCCTGCCACGACCAGATCGAGCTCGGAGAGGTCGCGCTGTGAGTTCGTCGGATTGACGACCAGCTCACCGTTGACCGAACCGATACGCACGGCAGCAATCGGGTTGAGGAACGGAATGTCGGAGATGACCAGAGCCGCGGAGGCGGCGTTGATGGCCAGGATATCCGGATCGTTCTCGCCGTCCGCGGAGAGGACCAGGGCGATGATCTGCGTTTCCTGCCGGTAGCCTTTCTGGAACGACGGCCGCAACGGACGGTCGATCAGGCGGCAAGTGAGGATTTCCTTTTCGGTGGGACGTCCTTCCCTTTTGAAGAACCCACCCGGGATACGTCCGCCCGCGTAGGTGTACTCCTTGTAATCGACGGTCAGGGGCATGAAGTCACCGAGGACCGTTCCTTCCTTGTGACAGGCGGTGGCCAGCACCACGGTGTCGGCGAATCTGATCAGACACGCCCCGTCAGCCTGACGGGCAACGGCCCCGGTCTCGAACGAGAGCGTACGCCCGCCGATCTGCATTTCTTTCTTGATTGTCATTTTTTCCTTCTGATGCGCAGTCCACTCATCAACTGCGCGAACGCTTAATAAGGGCCGAAGATGAGCTTCAGCCGGAGGGTGAAACTCCCGGTTGGCCGGTCGCGGCAAAAAATGCCGGCGGCCGAACCGGTCGAACTACTATTTGCGGATTCCGAGCCTCTCGATGATCGTGCGATAGCGATCGACGTCCTGACTCTTCAGATAGTCGAGCAGCCGGCGGCGGCGTCCGACCATCTTCAGGAGACCGCGACGGCTGTGGTGATCCTTCGCGTGGGACTTGAAGTGCTCGGTGAGATAGCTGATACGGTTGGAAAGAAGTGCGATCTGCACCTCGGGCGAGCCGGTATCCGCCTCGTGTACGCGGTACTCGCTGATGATGTCCGTTTTGGGATGCTTGGTAAGGTTCGGCAAAGTCCAATCTCCTTGCAATCTACTGATTTTTCAGTCGTCTCTTTTGGTCCGTCAATCTAACACGAATGCCCTGCAAATCCATTCCGGGCAGGGAGAAACGGTACAGAATCGCAAACTGCGACGTCCTTCGCCGGGCCGCGCCTGGAATGCGGCCGGTATTCTTCGTGAACCTTGCATTCAGTCTCCGATTCGACCTCGGAGAGGGGCAATGGTACCGGCCGCATGCCGTGCGGCCCTACGAGCTGACTGTCGTGCAAACCCTCCGGAGTGAATGCGCCGGTCATTCCTTCAGTACCAGCCTCGGCTGCAGTACCAGCGGTCCGCCCTCGCGGAGCACTTCGGCCACCTCGGCGATGGCCAGCAATTCGTTGTCGACCGAGGTGATACTCACCAGATCCGCAGCCTTCATCCCGTCGGTCTGGGGCTTGACGATCACCGATTGTCCGCGGAGCAGCTTCGCTTCCTGGCTGCGGTCGATCATCACCCGCTCCAGAGGCAGATCGATCTCATGCATCCGGACGAAATGCTTCTCATCGAATACGTCGTCGACGCCCTCCCGGATGACCCTGGTAGGAATGGCATTGCTGACGTCGAAGGAACCGATCCTGGTCCGGCGCAAGGCCCGAAGATGCGCTCCCAGCCCCGTAGTCACCCCCAGGGCATGGGCGACGGAGCGAACGTAGGTCCCTGCCGTGCAGCGCAGGCGGAAATCGACCTGCGATCCCCGCACGGCCAGGAGCGTAAGCTCAGGGATACTCACCCGCTTCGCTTCCAGCTTCGGAGTCTCGCCTTTACGAGCAAGCTCGTAAGCCCGGACCCCGCCCACTTTCTTGGCGGAAAACGGTGGGGGCATCTGCTCGATCTCGCCTCGAAATTCATCGAGGAGACTCTCGATATCCAGATGCTCGACGCTCTTCTCGACGGGCTCCCCGGCAGGCTGGCCCTGGCTGTCGTACGTGTCGGTAGCCCACCCGAACTGAATCGTTCCCTCGTAGGTCTTATCCATCTTCATGAGGTAGGCCTGGAGGCGCGTCGTGCGTCCGATGCAGAGCACGAGCAGTCCTGTAGCGAGAGGATCCAGGGTCCCGGTGTGTCCGATTTTTCGGATCTTTGTGCGGCGTCTGACGAGATCGACGGCGTCATGCGAGGTGATGCCGGACTCTTTGTCGACGAGAAGGAGCCCGTCTCGGGGACGGGGCGGGGTGCGGACGTCGGGGGTTGATGTCACGGTCACGGTTTTGTCCGGGATTCTCAGCGGCGCCGGCGAAGCCCATAGGCATCCGGTGCACGGAGAATCCCTAGACGATCTCCTTCAGAATACCCAACAGCTTTTTCTTGGCCTCGTCGATCGGAAGCGGGACGAAGCAACCGGAGGCCGCTTTGTGTCCGCCGCCCCCGAATATGGCAGCAACGGCCTGGACATCGACATCCGGCTTGGCCCGCATGGAAACGCGCGAGCCGCCTTCCACTTCCTTGAGCAGAACCGAAACCAGGACCCCGTCGATCGTCCGGCCGTAGTTCACGATCCCTTCGGTATCTTCGGGTGTCGCTCCTGACTCCGAGAAGAATCGCCGCGGAAGCTCGATGGCGGCGATTTTCGCACCGGAAAAGAACTCCATCGAATTCAGGCAGAGTCCGAGAAGCTTCATGGACGCCGGACTCTGACTCTCGTTGATGAGCAGGGAGATTTTCCCGGGATCGGCCCCGGCACGAACCAATGTCGTCGCCGCCTCGAAGGCTCGCAACGTAGTATTCGTATAGCGGAAAAACCCCGTATCCGTGGCCAGCGAAACGTATATGGCCGTGGCAATGTCCGGATCGAGAGGGACGCCGAGCGTGCCGTTCACCCGCATGACCATCTCGCCCACTGACGGAGCCTCGAGGTCCAGATAGTTGATCTCGCCATACATGGTATTTCCGAGGTGGTGATCGATGTTCACCACCGGACCGGGAAGGACGGGGAAGCCCGTCCGTTCGTGTTCCGGACACTCCATGGTGAACATGGCGTCGTAATTCTGAGGATAATCGGTGGGCAGCCGATCGGTGACGATCACTCCCTCCGCTCCGGGAATGCTGTGAAGCGGCCCGCTGAAAAAGTCCCGCACGATGACCGTGGCCTCTTTGCCCAGCTTGCGGGCCAGCCCCTGGAGTGCGAGGCTGCTGCCCAGAGCGTCGCCGTCGGGATTGCGGTGGGAGGTGATCAGGAAGCGGCGTCCATCGAGGATCCGCTGCGCAACTTCGCGAGCGGCCGCGTCCGCCGTGACCATTGTCTCATTCGTTGCTGTCTCAGTCTTCGTTGTCATCGTCCGGACTCGTTTCCTGTTGCGGAAGCACGTCGTGAAGAATTTTCTCGATGGCGCTGGCCTGGATGGACGTGCGGTCTTCGCGGAAGTCCAGCTCCGGGGTGTATCGGAGCGAAGCCTTCTGACCGAGAAGAAAACGTATCCGGGCGGCGCCCTTTCGAAGAGCCTCGACCGTTGCCGCCAGCTCCTCGTCTCTCAGAGAACTGACAAAGACCCGTGCATGTTTCATGTCGGGAGACATCTCCACTCCCGTGATCGTGGCGAACATGAACAACGGATCGCTCAGCTCACGCAGAATGATCCGGGCCAGCTCGCTGCGCACCACGTCACCTATCTGGCCCGACCTACGAGTCTTCTTCATCTGCCTGCTCCCGCCATTCGATGTTCGGAATCCCCAGTGTTACCGAGGGATCGAAATCGAGCGTTTCCTGTGTCCATCCCACGAGCCTTCCTTCGCTGTTGCCCTCCACGAACTCCTGCAGCGATGCGAACATGGGGTCTGCGGTACCGGCAGCCGAAACGACGAAGGCCACCCCGATGCGCGCCCGCTGATGCAATTCCTGAAGAGCAACCTCGGCTGCAGACACTTCGAACCGCCGCCGGAGCTGGTCACGCAGACTCCTCACCACCGTCCGCTTCTCTTTCAGAGACCGCGATCCTGCAATGTGAATCTCGAAGAGTGCTACGCCGACAAGCATGATCTTGATCCGTCGATTTGAAATAAGCTCGGGCCGGATGCCAGGTTACGCGGAGCGACAACATCGTAGGGCCGCATGGCATGCGGCCGGTACTCTCCGGACCGGTGCTACGCAGTCTGCGATGCGACCGCGGTGAACATGGTAGGGCCGCATGGCATGCGGCCGGTATCCTTCGGACTAATGCCAGTCTGCGATTCAACCGTAGGGCAAGACGTAGAATATCGGCCGCACGCCGTGAGGCCCTACGAGTATCCCCGTTAAGATTTCGATGCCGGATGCGCTTACTGCAGCACCCCGGCCAGCGTCTCGGTCTTGAAGGCCTCGATCACGTCGCCCACCTTCACGTCCTGGAAACGCTCGATGCCGATTCCG
This sequence comes from Acidobacteriota bacterium, assembly GCA_039931435.1. Taxonomy (GTDB): domain Bacteria; phylum Acidobacteriota; class Thermoanaerobaculia; order Gp7-AA8; family Gp7-AA8; genus JBDTRY01. Next base: position 14,611 of record JBDTRY010000050.1, read on the forward strand.
CACTCGAATCCCGCGCGGACCTCCGAGACGTCGTTCTTGAAGTGCCGGAGCGACTGAAGTTTGCCCTGGAAAATCACACGATTGTCCCGCAGCAGACGGATATTTGCCGTTCGAGGAATCAGCCCCTCGGTGACCATACAGCCGGCAATCGTCCCTGCCTTGGGAACCTTGAAGGTGTCCCGAACCTCTGCCCGCCCCTGAAAGACTTCTTCGAAGGTCGGCTCGAGGAGGCCGGTCATGGCTGCCTTGATCTCGTCGGTGAGCTGATAGATCACGGTGTGCAGGCGGACATCCACGCCTTCCTTCTCGGCCAGTTCCGAGGCGCTGCGCTCCGGACGGACGTTGAAGCCGACGACGATGGCGTCCGAGGCCGAGGCCAGGAGGACGTCGTTGGTGCTGATGGCGCCCACCGAAGCGTGCAGAACTTTTACGGTGACCTGATCGTTGGACTGCTTTTGGAGCGTGTCGCTGAGCACTTCCACCGAACCCTGTACGTCCGCCTTGATGATGATGTTCAACTCCTTGGCGCTGCCGCTCTGCATGCGCTGAAAGAGCTGCTCGAGTGACATTTTCGGAGAGGAGGCCGCCATGGTGGCCCGTGATTTGTTCTGGCGCATCTGGCTGATCATCCGGGCCTGGGCACCTTCATCGACCACCTGCAGCGTATCTCCGGCGTTCGGCACATCGTCGAATCCCGTGACCTGAACGGGCGTCGAAGGAAGCGCTTCCTGAGCCCGCTCCCCCTTCTCATCGCTCATGGCCCGGACCTTCCCGGAGGTGGTTCCCGAAAAGAATGTGTCTCCGATGCGCAGAGTGCCGTCCTGTACGAGGATCGTGGCAACGACGCCGCGTCCGACTTCCTTGCGGGCCTCGAGCACGATTCCCCGAGCCGGAAGCTCGGGGGTGGCTTTCATATCCAGAATGTCGGAGGTGAGAAGAATCATGTCCAGCAGCTCGTCGATTCCGGTCTTGCGCAGAGCGGACACTTCCACGGATACGACGTCACCACCCCAATTTTCGAGGAGGACGCCGGCCACAGACAGCTCCTGGCGGACGCGGTCCACGTTGGCGTTCGGCTTGTCGATCTTGTTGATGGCCACAATCATCGGTACGTTCGCCGCCCTGGCGTGGTCGATGGCTTCCCTGGTCTGAGGCATGACGCCGTCATCGGCAGCGACGACGAGAATGACGATGTCCGTCACCTTCGCGCCCCTGGCTCGCATCAGAGTGAAGGCCTCGTGGCCGGGAGTATCCAGAAAGGTGATTCTCCGATCGCGTTTCTCAACCTGGTAAGCGCCGATGTGCTGGGTGATTCCACCAGCCTCGCCGGCAGCCACATTCGTTTCCCGGATGGCATCGAGAAGCGAGGTCTTGCCGTGGTCGACGTGGCCCATGACAGTAATCACCGGCGGCCGGGGCGTCCGTCCGGGTGTCTTGTCATCCGCGGCCATTTTCTCGAGTGATTCCAGTTCCAGAGCATCCTCGAAGGAAACCATCTCTGCGTCGATACCCAGCTCCTTCGAGATTTCCAGAGCGAGGTCCGCTCCGAGAGGGGCGTTGATCGACACCATCATCGACTTCTTCATCAGAAGATGTTTGACGAGATCGTTGGCTTTCACTCCGAGTTTGTCGGCAAGATCCTTGACCGTTACGCCCTCGGTGAGCACGACCTTGCCCGTCGGACGCTTGAAGTCGAGCACCTTGCCTGTGACGGGAGCGGCCTGCTTGCGCGAGTCGCGGCGCGAGGTCGGAGCCTGACGGCGCGTCTCTGTCTCCTCGCCGTCCTCAGTCTCCCGATGAACGGCTTCCGGGATCGCGAGTTCGTCGTCGAGGACAGCGGCGGCAGAGAACGGTCCTTTTTTGAAGAGATCCGTATTCTCTTCGACCTGCCCCGTGGAACGCTTCCCGCGTTTTCCGGTGGTCTTTTTCTTTTCAGGACGCTCTTCTTCCTGATCTCTGCGGCGACGCACCGTCGGTCCCATGGGAATCGTCGGTGGAGGGGGCGGCACGAGGGTATTCGGGCCGATCCGGCCTCCGCCGGGGCGCGGTCCGCTGAACCGTCCCGGCGCACCTTCGGCACGCATCGGGGGCCGGCGGTCGGTGCCTGTTCCCGGGCGGGCAGACATTCCGGGACGTGCCGGAGCGCTGCCTGGACGGTCCATCGAAGGACGGCTGGGGACCGCAACCCTAGGAGGCGCAGCGGGCCTTGCCTGATTCGCATAATTCGGTCGAGGGCGGCCTACTCCGCCAGCGCGCGGTCCGGTAGCTCCCGTTAGACGATCGGAAGCCGACGGCGGGGCGGCGGGCGCGGGACGAGATGGCGGAGGCGGCGGGGCAGCCGGCGGCTCCTCCACCTTCGGCTTCGGTGCAGCTTCGGCAGCGGCGCGGGGACGTTCCACCACTGGCTTCGGCTCGCGCGCGGCCCGTTCCTGTTCCGCGGCCTCGGCTTCGGCGGCCTGGAAAAACTCTTCGATGATCGGCCCGGTGGGCGGCGGCTGCGCAGGAGCTTCCACTGCAGTTTCGGTCGCGATCTTGCGCGGAGGCTTGACGATGGGACGCGGCGGACGAACGACGGCGCGGGCCTTCTCCGCCTGAGGCTTCTCGTCGCGCATGATGACGTTGCGCGGCCGCGTGGCCAGTTTCTTACCCGTCAGAATGGCAACGATCGCTTCATGATCGATTGCTGCAGACGGACTGTCCACCTGAACTCCCAGTGACTGAAGCTTGAAGATGAGGTCCTTGTCGGGAATCCCCATCTGTTTTGCCAAGTCACGGACCTGAACCTTTGCCATCGAGTGTGCTCCTAAGCGCTGCGGGCCATCGGTGCCCGAAAATTAGACTTTCTGTTCCTCAGGGGTTTCCGCTTCCGACGGTTCGGATTCCGTTGCCGCGGCCCCATCATATTCCTCGCCCTCGGCTGCAGCTTCCTCGTCCCCATCGGCGGAGGCTTCCTCCCCATCGACGGAGGCTTCCTCGCCATCGGCAGAGGCTTCGTACTCTTCTTCTTCGTACTCGTCACCCTCTTCGTCGGAGGATTCTTCGTCGTCGTAACCGACTTCTTCTTCGATCGAGATTGTTTCCTGCTGACGGGCCGCATCGAGAACCGCGTTGGCAGTCTCTTCGTCCATCCCCTCAATCTGCAGCAGATCTTCGGTCGAGGCGTTCAGCAGCGAATCCAGGTCATCGTAACCCGCGGCGTCCAGCATCTCCGCCATCGCGGGATCGAGTCCTTCGATTTCGGCGACGGGCATTTCGCCCCGCGACTGCGCCAGCGCTTCCTGAAGCATGGCGCTCAGTGCGTCTGCAACCTCGCCCTTGACCTCTTCCTCGGACTTGATGTCGATCTTGGCCTGAATCAACTCGGCGGCCAGACGCACGTTCAGTCCGCGCTTGCCGATGGCCAGCGAGAGCTGGTCGTTGTCGACGATGACGTCCAGATGCGGGCGGTGCGCGGTCTCGTCGGAGGTGACCGAGACTCGGGTGATCTTGGCCGGAGCCAGCGAGTTCTGAGCGAAGACGACGATGTCTTCGTGCCAGGGGATGATGTCGATTTTCTCGCCGCGCAGCTCGCGAATGATCGACTGCACCCGGCTTCCTTTCATGCCCACGCAGGCCCCGACCGGATCCACGTCCCGCTCGCGTGAAGCAACGGCGATCTTGGCGCGCTCCCCTGCTTCGCGAACGGCGCATTTGATGACCACGGTGCCGTCATAAATCTCCGGGACTTCCATCTCGAAGAGTTTGATGAGCAGGCGGGGGTCGGTCCGTGAGAGCACGACCTGCGGGCCCTTGGGCTGCGTATGCACGTCGATAATCACGGCCTTGATGCGGTCGCCCTGCGAGTAACGTTCGGCCCGGGACTGCTGCGAACGGGGGATGATGCCCTCCGTCTTGCCGTTGAGGTCGACAATCATGTCCCCGCGCTCGAAGCGCTTCACATAGCCGTTTTCCAGCTCCCCGGCCTTGCCGGCGAATTCGGCGTAGACCTTTTCACGCTCCGCTTCGCGAACCTTCTGGTAAAGCACCTGCTTGGCTGACTGCGCGGCAATGCGGCCCAGTTCCTCGGGCGGCTTCGTCAGCGGAATTCTCACCTCGTCGCCCGGCTCGACACTGGGATCGATCTTGCGCGCGTCGTAGGTGCGGATTTCCGTATGAGGGTCGTCGATCAGGTCCACGACCATCTTGGTGATGTAGGTCAGCCGGATGACGCTTCCCACTTCCGCGGTGGGCTCGAGTTTCCGTGCCTCATCCACGGTGAGCTGGGTGATGGGGTCCAGCTTGTCTTCTTCCTTTTCGACGACTTCCTTGACCACGAAGACCGATACACCGCCTTTTTCACGGTCGAGGATCGTCTCGATCGGTTCGCGGGTCTTGTAGTACTTCTTCGCGGCAGTGGATAGTGCATCCTCCAGAGCCGAAAAGACCCGCTCGACGTCGATCGACTTTTCGTGCGCAAGCGCTTTGATGTCGCGACTCAGATTTTCGTTGAACATGCGATCCCCTTAACGCTTCAGTGCTCGGCGCAGAGCCCGGGACCGAAGCCCGGACTGCCGGGTGCCTACTACTGCCATCAGAACTCGACCTCGAGCCGCGTCTCTTTGATGTTGCTCAGCTCGATCTCATAATCTTTCCTGCTCTGCGGATCGTTGACCACGATCGTCATGCCGTCGCAGGCGGTCAGATGACCGATGACGACGTACAGCCCCTTCACCATCTGGCTGGTCCGGACCCGCACCAACCGCCCCAGAAACTTCCGATAGTCGGATTCTTTGTAGAACTTCCGGTCCAGTCCCGGAGATGAAACCTGCAACTCGTACTCACCCGGGATGGGATCCTCGACATCGAGATAGGTACTGACCTGCTGTGACACGAGCTGGCAGTCGTCGACATTGACGCCACCCTCTTTGTCGATATCGATGCGAAGGAGCGCTCCCCCGCCGAAAGGCTTGTATTCGATATGGACCAGCTCGAGATTTTCTGCCTCGACGATCTTCTCGATGTCCCTCGCGACGTGCTCCGGCAACTCCGCCATTTTCCTCAGAGAACAAAAAAAGCGGCCGAAATCGGCCGCTTTCGATCACTTTTCGAAAGCTGTCGAATGGTAACACGCGTTACCAATGCCCTACAACACGCCGGGATTATAGGCGATTCCAGC
>JBDTRY010000051.1:0-19663 GCA_039931435.1 Acidobacteriota bacterium
CGCAGCTGATATTTTTCGACTCCGAGAGTGCGCGCTGCGTCGCCCAGTGCCTCGTCGAGATTTCCGCCTTCGAAGCGTTGACTGCTCATCTGGCCCCTTTAACTTCACTGCCAATCTGAATCGGGTGTTCTTTCCAGTAGCGATTCATAATCATCTGCTGGGCGATTGTCAAAATGTTCTGAACGAGCCAGTAGAGAACGAGGCCGCTCGGAAACTCTTTGAAAATCCATCCAAAGATCAGCGGCATGACCATGAATATACGCTTCTGGGCCGGATCGGCTGTCGTGGGAGTCATCACCTGCTGGATGAACATGGTGATGGTCATCAGAATGGGAGTGATGTAGTAAGGATCCTTCGCGGAAAGGTCCGTGATCCAGAGCATGAAGCCCGCGTTGCGAAGCTCGATGGCGTGCGAGAGCAGACTGTAGAAGCCCCAGAGTATCGGCAGCTGAAGCACGATGGGGAGGCAGCCGCTCATGGGGTTCACCCCCTCCTGCTGATACAACTTCATCATCTCGGCGTTCATCTTCTGGCGCTGCTCGGCGTCGCTCTTGGCCTTCTTGTAACGGTCCTTCAGCGCATTCACCTTTGGTTGCAGTTTCTGCATCTTCTTCATGGAGACGATGCTCTTGTGCTGGAGGGGATAGAGCACGAGCTTGATGAGAACGGTCAGAACGACGATGGCCCAACCGTAATTTTTCGTGAACGAGTGGATCCAGATCAGGCACACCAGCAGGAAGCGTGAGATGAGATCGAATATCCCGAACTTGAGGGTCTTGTTCAGGCCGTACTTACCCAGCAGGTCGGCCTGTTTGGGGCCGAAATAGGCTTTCCCGGAAATTGATCCCTGTGCGGAATTGACGCCGGCGAACAGCTCGTGCCGTCCCTTACTCCCTTTGTCTGTCGCAGGAAGAATGGTCCGGCGGAAGAGAGCCTCACCGGCATGAGTGGGCTGAAGCACGGCCAGAAAGTAGTTGTCCTCGATGCCCACAAACTGAGGGCTGTCCACGAAAGTTTTCAGGCTCGGCGCTTTCTCCCGCTGCAGTACATCGAACGAGTCGTTGATGAGAACGACACCGTTTCCTGTCGTCACGAATTGCGTGTCCTTGTCCGCCGAGGCAACGTTCTGAATCCCCGGTCCGACCATGAGCCGGTAAGGAACCTGGGTGCCGCGAACGGCGACAGAAAATCCGAACTGATAGGCGTTCGTTAACTCGAACGACTTTTCTGCGGTCACCCCGGAGGAAGTGATGAGCTTGTAGTGAAGTTTGTGAAGCGTCCCCTGCGTGCTCTCTTCGACGACATAAAGCGACCCGTTCACGGCCTGATTGACGTTAGGGTCGCCGGATTCGATGGAGAACGGGAAGTCTGTCATGCGGGGATCGCGCCGCTTGACCAGTTCGACCAGAGAATTGCCGTCGTCTTTGTATTCCTTGAGACGGAACGAAATCAGTTGCGCGCCGCGGTTGGAGAATGTCGCCGCGTACAAGGGCGTTTCGATGACCGTTCTGATCTCGCGTCCCGCCTGCACTGGCGCGACGACCGGTGTGACGGTGGAGGCAACAGCGGACGGCTTCGCCGGTCCGGCTGCCGGAACGGTGGAGGCACTGCGAACCTCGTCAGGCCGCGGGAGCGCCGGATTGGCCGCCGGTGTTTCAGCAGATGCCGCGGGCGCGGATTGGCCGCGGGGCTTTACGAGATCCGGGAAGAATTTCGGGACCAGAGTGCTCCACGCGAAGAGAAAGGCGATGGAGATCATCACTGCTATGAAGAGTCGCTTTTCCATCTTTCAAGGGACCGGGTCCCAACCTCCTGGATTCAGCGGGTGGCACCGCAGAAGACGTTTCGCCGCGAGCCAGCCTCCCTTTGCCACGCCGTACCGCGCCACCGCGTCAGCGGCGTAGGCCGAACACGTCGGCTCGAACCGGCACATGGGAGGCAGCAGTGGCGAGACAAAGCGCTTATACCCGTGCAGAAGAGCGAGGACAAGTCGGCGCATGGCGGCCTCCGGCTCATCGTCCAAATGCTGCACGGCGCAGGCCGCGACGAAGGTCAGTGGCAAATTCATCAAAGTTCGCGCTTGCCGCGGCGGGTTTTACGTTGACGACAAAATCGAGGCTGGTCTCTGCGAGCTTGAGCTCGGCCCGGCCGCGGCGCCAGATTTCGCGAACCCACCGCTTCAGCCGGTTCCTTACGTTGGCCTTTCCCGCTTTTTTCGTCACCGTGATTCCAATGCGGGGATGCCCGAATGCGTTCGTTCTTGTGAAAACGACGCAGTAACGGGAGAATTCTTTTCGGCCCTCTTCATAGGCAGCCAGAAAATCCGATCTGGCTGCGATTCGCTCCCGTCTCGGAAAATCCTGCGTGGACGGGATCGATGCAGGTGGCTTCTCGGTCAAACGGGCGCCCCTTGTCACTCCCTCCGTCCGGTATGATTCAGACGGCGAGGCGCTTCCGCCCCTTGCGGCGGCGGGCGGAGAGAACGGCCTGACCCGCGCGGGTGCGCATTCTCTCGAGAAAGCCGTGAGTGCGTTTGCGGCGGCGATTATTTGGCTGGAATGTACGTTTCATTTCTAACCTCTTGAAAAGAAAGCGGGCAGTATATGGGGCCCTTAAGGACGGGTCAAATCCCGCTCCCCGGACAAAGCAGCCAAACGTGACCTCCGGAGCCGCTATTCCAGAGGCGAAATCACCCTGTCGGAGGCCCGCTCCAGGACTGTTGCTGGGGTATATCTGCTGTGCTAGACTCGCAACCCCTTTTCCGATAATTATTTTCCACAATTGTGGAAATCTTGTGGAAGATCAAGCAGATAAGTGATCCCGCCGCGGTGATGAATCTCTGGAATCAGGTCCTCAATAAACTCGAGCAGAGCATCGAGCCGTCCGAGTACCAGACCTGGTTCCTCCCGACCTCGTTTCTGGCCGAAAAAGGTGAGTCGATCGACGTCCGAGTCCCCGATTCCTCGTTCGTCGACACCATCTCCGAGCGCTACGGAACCCAGATCCGCTCCGTCCTGGTGGAGCTCGGTGGCGAGCGCAAAACGGTCCATTTCGTGGCCGACGTCACTTCGGGGGACCTTCCAGCCGGGCGTCCCACGCCACCGCCGGCCCGGGAACTGCCCACCGCCAGCTTCAACTCCCGCTATCGATTCGGAAGTTTCGTGGTGGGAAGCTCGAACCAGCTGGCTTATGCCGCCTCGCTCTCCATCGCCGAGAATCCCAGTGGGTCGTTCAACCCCCTCTTTCTATACGGCGGCGCCGGACTTGGCAAAACGCATCTCATTCAGGCCATCGGACAGAAGATTTCCACGATGCACCCGGAAATGAAAGTGGTCTACATGTCCGCGGACGCATTCGTCACGGAGCTCATCAGTTCCATTCGTTACGACCGCATGGGCCAGTTTCGCGACCGGTACCGTTCCGTGGATGCCCTGCTGCTGGACGACATCCAGTTTCTGGCCGGCAAGGAACGAACGCAGGAAGAGTTCTTCCACACCTTCAATGCGCTCTATGAGGCGCAGAAGCAGATCGTCTTCACCTCGGACGCACCACCCCGGGACATTCCCACTCTCGAAGACCGGCTTCGATCACGGTTCGAGTGGGGTCTGATCGCGGACATCCAGCCACCCGACCTGGAGACCAAGGTTGCCATCCTGCGCAAGAAAGCGGAAGAGCGGAAGATCGCCATCCCGGAAAATGTGGCGCTATTCATCGCCGAGCGCGTGAGATCGAACGTGCGCGAACTGGAAGGACACATGAACCGCGTCACGGCGTTCGCCTCGCTTACAGGTCACGCCATCGATCTGGACCTGGCCAAAGAAGCACTGAAGGATCTGCTGGCCAAGGAGAACAAACCGATCACACCCTCGGAGATTCTGAAGCTTGTAGCGGCCCACTACGGAATCAAGGTGGTCGATCTGAAGTCGAAATCGAATTCCCGGCCGATCGCCTATCCCAGACAGATCGCCATGTTTCTCTGCAAGGCGTTAACCGATCTCTCGTATCCCGAAATCGGCAAGTTGTTCAACAACAAGCATCACTCGACCGTGATCTATTCGGTCGAGAAGATCGAGAAATTGAAACAGGACGACCCGGCAGTGGCCAACACCCTGGACATGCTCATCAAACACTTCCGGTGATGTAAGTGAATCGCCGATCGAAGGCGGGCTTGTGCAGAGACCTACCGAAAAGCTGCGGATAAAATTGGACCGCAGAAAACCGGACAACAGCGTTGTGGAAAAGTCGAAGAGTATCCGCTTCTTTTCCGCGACGATTCGCACAGGTTGGTCTTAGGAAGACTGATATACTTTTGAGACAGTTGAGCGGCATCGAAGAATTTTCCGCGAACATCTACTGCAGTCACTACCAAAGTAATATAGAAATCTTTCTGGGGATAAGGACGAGGCGCAATGGAGCTGACGGTCGGAAAAGCTGAACTGCAGAAAGAGCTGCAGCTTTGCCAGGGTGTTGCCGAGAAGCGCTCGACGATACCCATCCTTTCCAATGTCCTTCTTCGCGCGGCGGATGGCCGGTTAGAACTCGCCGCCACCGATCTCGATGTCACTATCCAGAGCTCCTGTGCGGCAAATGTGCGCACGCCCGGCGGCCTGACCATCGAGGCCAAGCGTTTCTTCGACATCATTCGCTCGCTTCCGGATGACGAGGTACGCCTCGACCTGCAGGAGAATTTTTCGCTGCTGATCGAATCGGGAACAGCGAAGTTCCGTCTGCTCGGCCTTCCCGCGGAGGATTACCCGACACTGCCGGTCGTAACCATGAAGCAACCGCACATCATCGAGCTTCGTGATCTGAAGACGATGGTGGAAAAGGTGATCTTCGCCATCACTCACGAAGAAACGCGATTCCAGTTGAACGGTGCTCTGCTCAAGGTGCATCCGGACAAACTGGAGATGGTGGCCACGGACGGTCACCGCATGGCCCTGGTAAATTTTCCTCAACCCGAAAAAGCGCTTGATGGCGATGGACTGACAATTCTCATACCGCGAAAGGCGTTGCACGAATTGCTGCGTCTGGACGCCGGCGACGATGGAATGGTGAAGTTCGGGACGTCCGAGAATCACATCTTCTTCGAGACAGGCGGGCGCCGGCTGCTGGCGCGCATGATCGACGTGAATTTTCCGAATTACAACGAGGTCATTTCCCGCGACAACGACCGGAAGGTCGTGGTCGATCGCGAGCGCCTGCTCTCCAGTATCCGTCGAGTTTCGCTCGTCGCTAATGAGAGAACGCGCGCAGTGCGATTTGATTTCGCACCGGGGAAACTCACGGTTTCCTCGACGAATCCAGAACTCGGCGATGCTCGGGAGACCGTGCCGGTCGACTACACCGGCGAACCGTTCTTCGTCGGGTTGAATGCGGCCTACGTGACCGATTTTCTCAGTGCGTTGCAGACCGAGTCGGTTTCGCTCGAGCTGAAAGACGAGAACAGCCAGTGCATCGGTAAGCCTTTATCCGGCGAGAGCGTGCCTTACGAATACGTCTATGTAGTAATGCCCATGCGTATCGGCTGACCGCGCGTGATTCTTCGCACGCTGACGGTGACGAAGTTCCGCAACCTCGCTGAAGCTGCTTACGACTTTCATCCTCAGGTAAACATCTTCACCGGCGAGAACGGCCAGGGAAAGACCAACCTCCTCGAGGCCATCTACTTTCTATCCACGACGCGCTCCTTCCGAACCACGCACCTGGTCAACCTGCCCCGATTCGAAGAAGGGTCGTTTTTCGTGCAGGGCACCCTCGAGCGCGAGGGAGTGACCAGGACAATATCCGCCGGTTTGCAGTTCACTCCCGATCGAAAACGAGAGCTTCGCCTCAACGACCAGCCGGTGACGTTGCAGAAGTATGTGTCGGCCATTCAGTTGTTCGCCTATTCATCCTCGCGGTTGGAGATTCTTCGAGGAGGCCCGGAGGAACGCCGCCGATTCATCGATCGCGGGATCACCAGTCTCCATCCCGGTCACATCCAGGACATCAGCCGGTACAGTCGCGCCCTGCAGCAGCGAAATGCCCTCCTTCAGAAACTGAATGAGCGTCGCGCTTCGCTGTCCCTGCTCGATTCGTGGGATGCGGAGCTTGCCGCGGCAGCAACTCCCATTTTCAAGGCGCGCCAGGCATATACAACGCAGCTTCTCCGCGAACTGAATCACATCGTCTCCGCACACAACTACCATGTCCGCGATCTGGAGATGCGTTATCAGCCGGGTGGAATGGCGGAAGGCGATGATGCGGAGACACTATTGGAGACGCTTCGGGCAAACCGGAAACGGGAGATCGCAGCCGGGTTCACACTGGCCGGGCCACACCGCGACAACCTCCTGTTCGAGCTGCGCCGGCGGCCGGCTGTGGAAGTGCTCTCCAGTGGCGAATTGAAGATGGTGATTCTCTTCCTGAAGTTCGCAAAAATCCACCTGTACCGGGCTCGTTTTGATGAGCAGCCGCTGTTCCTTCTCGACGACGTCGATGCTGAACTCGATCTGGGCATCATCGGGCGGCTCCTGGCCTACATCACAGGAACTGTGCAAATCTTCGCAACCTCTGCTAAACAACTGATTTTTGAGTCACTTGACGTCGGGCCTAGGAGAACCTTCCATCTCCTGTCGGGCCGCGCTGCCGAGGTCGCGGAAAAGCTGCCCTGAGACCGGGATGTAAAAGAATTTTCTGATAGAATAAGGTGTTACTTTTTCTGACGAGCGACTCCCCGTCAGCGATCCACGGAATCGCGGCAAACGGGGCATCGCGGACCCGCTCGGAGGCATCCGGGTTTTACGCCGAATTGCACTCCTGATTTACCTGATCGCAGGGCATAACCTTCGGTCCCACCCCAGGATAAATGAAAGAGTTGAATGACCAGTAGCTATACAGCTGAAGACATCAAAGTTCTCAAGGGTCTGGACGCGGTTCGCAAGCGTCCGGGCATGTACATCGGCGACACGGACGACGTCACCGGCCTGCACCACATGGTCTACGAGGTGGTGGACAACGCCATCGACGAAGCGCTCGCCGGCTACGCGGATCGGGTGCTGGTGACCATTCACCCCGATGGTTCCGTGACCGTTGAGGACAACGGCCGGGGCATCCCCGTGGACATGCACAAAGATGAGGGGCGCTCGGCGACGGAAGTGATCATGACCGAACTTCATGCCGGCGGAAAGTTCGATAACAACTCCTACAAAGTCTCCGGTGGTCTGCACGGAGTGGGCGTGTCCGTCGTGAATTTTCTTTCGGCGTGGCTGGAGCTCGAGATTCAGCGGGACGGCTATTTCTGGACGCAGCGTTACGAACAAGGGGTGCCCACGGCTCCCATAGCCAGAAAAGAGAGGGCTCCTGCCACTGGTACGAAGGTGACCTTCAAACCGGATGCGGAGATTTTCTCCATTCTGGAGATGAACTTCGAGACGCTCTCGCAGCGTCTGCGAGAGCTTTCCTTTCTCAACTCCGGAGTGAACATCCGCATTCTGGACGAGCGAACGGAGAAAGAGCACGTGTTCTGCTACGAGGGTGGAATCGTTTCCTTCGTTCAGGATCTGAACAAGAGCAAGACCCCTCTGCACCACGCTCCCATTTTCATTTTCGACGAGCGCGACGGCGAAAAGATCGAGATCGCCATGCAGTGGAACGACGGCTACAACGAGAACATCTTCACCTTCACCAACACCATCAAGAATCAGGACGGCGGCGCGCATCTCATCGGTTTCAAGGGCGCCCTGACCCGCACCATCAACAAGTACGCCACGGAGTCCGCGCAACTTTCAAAAGTGAAGCTGGAAGGGGACGACGTCCGCGAGGGTCTGGCCGCTGTGATTTCCGTGAAGATCCGCGACCCGAAGTTTTCATCGCAGACCAAGGACAAACTTGTCTCTTCACACGTGAAGACCTGGGTGGAGCAGGTCGTCAACGAACGCTTCGCTGAGTACATGGAAGAAAATCCACGCGAGGCAAGACGCATCCTGGACAAGATGGTGGATGCCTCCCGGGCCCGTGAGGCGGCGCGCAAGGCCCGCGACCTCACCCGTCGCAAAGGGGCTCTGGACTCTGGAAATCTACCGGGCAAGCTGGCCGACTGCCAGGAGCGCGACCCGCAATTCTGTGAGATCTACTTCGTCGAGGGAGACTCGGCCGGAGGTTCGGCCAAGCAGGGCCGCGACCGCCGCTTCCAGGCCATCCTTCCCCTGAAGGGCAAGATCCTGAACGTCGAGAAAGCCCGCCTGGACAAGATGCTCTCCTCCGAGGAAATCAGGCTGATGATCACCGCCCTGGGCACCGGCATCGGATCGGATGATTTCGCGGTAGCAAAACTCCGCTATCACAAGATCATCATCATGACCGACGCCGATGTCGACGGCTCCCACATCCGCACGCTGATCCTCACCTTTTTCTTCCGGCACATGCGCGAGGTCATCGATCGGGGCCATCTCTATATCGCTCAGCCTCCGCTCTTCAAGGTTTCCCAGGGAAAGAAGGACACCTATCTCAAGGATGAGACCGAGAAATCCCGATTCCTTCTCAGCCGCGTGGCCGAGAACCTCACGGTCACTCCCCAGGCCGGCATGGGAATCACCGGCGAAGCCCTGGTGACGATGATCCAGCGAATGGATGAATTCGGAATTCACGGACGTAAGCTCGCTGGCCGCGGTATCCCCATCAAAGCGGCCGGCATCCTTCTGGCGAACGGCTTCAGCGACCGGGCGGCGCTGAACGAGCCTGAGCGCGTTCAGGCACTGATCAGGGATCTGACCGGTGCCGGCTTCGTCCAGGTGGTGGCCATCTCTCCGGGTGAAAGCACATCTGTGCAGTTCGTTGCGCCCGGCGCCGGTTCGGGACGCCCCGTGACCATCAACCGCGAGACACTGGGAAGTTTCGAGTTCCGGCAGATGGCCAGGGCCTTCGAGCAGTTTTCGGCATTCGGGCTTCCTCCCTACACCCTCGAGCACGGCGAGACCACGACGACCCTGGTCACGATCGAGGAGCTGGTGGAGAGTATTTACAAGCTGGCCGAGAAAGGCTTGTCCATCCAGCGCTACAAGGGCCTGGGCGAGATGAATCCCGAGCAGCTGTGGGACACCACGATGAATCCCGAGACGCGTCGGCTTCTGCAGGTGACCATTGAAGACGCTGTAAACGCCGAAGAGCTGTTCACGGTGCTCATGGGTGATCAGGTCGAGCCCCGTCGCCTGTTCATTCAGGACAACGCCCTGGAAGTAAAAAACCTGGATATCTGACCGTGCTCTGGCGAGAGCGCTTTCCACATCGATCCTGCGTGCCGTCGCCAGGCGCGCGGGTAACAAATGAATGAATGATTGACTATGTCTGATTCCGATTATCAGAGTTTCAAGGACATCCGTGTGCCGGTGAGTATCGAGGACGAGATGCGCAAGTCGTATCTCGACTACGCCATGTCCGTAATCATCGGTCGCGCCCTCCCGGACGTGCGCGACGGACTGAAGCCGGTACACCGCCGCATTCTCTACGGCATGTACGAACAGGGCAATACGGCGGGCAAGGCCTACAAGAAATCGGCACGCATCGTCGGTGACGTCATGGGGAAATATCATCCGCACGGCGACTCGGCGATTTATGACTCGGTGGTGCGCATGGCCCAGGATTTTTCCATGCGCTACAGGCTCGTCGATGGCCAGGGAAACTTCGGTTCCGTCGACGGCGACAACGCCGCGGCCATGCGTTACACGGAAGTGCGGCTGACCCGTCTGGCCGAAGAACTGTTGCGGGACGACATCGACAAGGAAACAGTCGACTTTGTTCCGAATTACGACGGCAGCGAGCGCGAGCCCTCCGTTCTGCCGGCCCGATATCCCAATCTGCTCGTTAATGGCTCGTCGGGAATCGCCGTGGGTATGGCCACGAACATCCCTCCGCACAACGTCGGTGAAGTGATCGACGCCGTACTGATGATGATCGACGACCCCTCGGTGAGCATCGCGGAACTGATGAAGGCCATGCCCGGACCGGACTTTCCCACGGCGGGCTTCATCCATGGCCGGGACGGTATCCGCCAGGCCTACGAGACCGGGCGCGGAATCATTCAGCTCCGGGCCCGGGCCCTGATCGAGACCTCGAAGAAGGGCGACAAACAGCAGATCGTGGTCACCGAAATCCCCTACATGACGAACAAGACCAGGCTCATCGAGAAGATCGCCGAGCTGGTCCGGGAAAAGAGGATCGAAGGGATCTCCGATCTGCGTGACGAATCAGATCGCGAAGGAATCCGCCTGGTCATCGAGCTGAAGCGTAACGAAGTGCCCGAGGTCATTCTGAACAGTCTCTATCGCAACACGCAGATGCAGACCACCTTCGGAATCATCTTCCTGGCCATTGTGAACAACAGGCCGGAAGTGATGAATCTGCCCACGATGCTCCGTCACTTCATCGATCACCGCAAGGAGATCATCGTTCGACGCACGCGCTTTGAGTTGCGCAAAGCGGAGGAGCGGCTGCACATTCTCGAGGGTCTGGTCAAAGCTCTCGATCACCTCGACGAGGTCATCCGGCTCATTCGCGCCAGCGTCAATCCAGCCGATGCCCGGAGCGAGCTGGTGGCCCGCTTCCAGTTCAGCGAGGTGCAGGCTCAAGCCATCCTGGAGATGCGCCTGCAGAGGCTGACAGGCCTGGAGCGGGAGAAGATCGTCGCCGAGTACAACGACGTCCTGGCCACCATTCAGCGCCTGCGAGCCATTCTCGCCTCGGAAACGCTGGTTCTGGAGATCATCTCCACGGAGCTGCGTGAGATCCGGGAACACTACGGAGACGCGCGGCGTACGGAGATCGTGGCCGAAACTTCCGATATTTCCATCGAAGACATGATTGCCGACGAGCCCATGGTCATCACGGTCTCCCGTGGCGGGTATGTCAAGCGCTCACCGCTCTCCATATACCGCTCCCAGCGCCGCGGTGGAAAAGGGCGCATCGGAATGCAGACCAAGGAAGAAGATATCGTCGAGCATCTCTTCGTGGCCTCGGCGCACTCTTACGTCCTGGTATTCACGGATCGCGGGCGCCTGTACTGGATCAAGGTTCACGCCCTGCCTGAGGTGGCCTCGAACGCCCGTGGCAAGGCAATCGTGAACCTGTTGCCCCTGGAGTCGAACGAGAACGTGCGCGCCCTTCTCACTTCCAAGAATTTCACCGAAGGGAAATACGTGGTGATGGTCACGCGCTCGGGCCGCATCAAGAAGACCGAGCTCATGGCCTTTTCCAATGTCCGGGCCACGGGGATCATCGCCATCGATATCAATGAGGGTGACGATCTGTATGCCGTCCGTCTTTCGGATGGCAACTGCGAAGTGTTCATCGGAACCCATGATGGTAAAGCCATTCGATTCTCCGAGACCGATGTCCGCCCCATGGGACGAGGCGCGGCCGGTGTGAAAGCGATCTCTCTCCGTGCCGGGGATTCCGTCGTGGCCATGGATGTGCTGCGCTCCGATCCGGCGGAGCTTCCGGTTGGCGAGGTTACGGCCGGCGAAGGCGCGGATGCAGAGGGTGCGGAGAATGGGACCGGAATGATGGATGACCCGTCCCAAGGCTCCGACGAGGAGATCGCCACAAGCGATGACTCACGCGGCCAGATTCTCACCGTGACCGAGAAGGGTTTCGGCAAACGGACTCCGGTCTCGCTCTATCGTCTCCAGAGCCGCGGCGGAATGGGCGTCTCAAACATCCGGATCACAGAGAAGAACGGCAAGGTGGCGGGCATGGTCCACGTCACCGGCGACGAGCAGATTCTGCTCATCACGGAGCAGGGAATGATCATTCGCGTGAACGTCTCCGACCTTCGGGCCATGGGTCGCTCTACGCAGGGCGTGCGCGTGCTGAATGTGGAGGACAACGACATCGTCGTCGGGACGGTGAAACTCGTTGATCGCGACGACCAGGACAGTGTGGATGACGAAGGAATCGAAGGCGCCGGGGAAGAGTCCATCGGCGAGGATTCGACCCAGCCTGGTGATGAATCGGCACAGGACGACGAAAACATCCATTGATCGAAAGATCGAAGCGATCGAACTGTGAGGGGCTCAGGCGGCACATCGGCTTGGGCCCTTCTTTCTTTCTGGCCATCCCTCGTTCTCCGAGGCGGCATTCGCGCCCCGGCGCGTAAACTACAAGTATGAATTCGAAGGCCCGGCTCACTGCGTCATGATGGAGCATGCGGAGCACAGACGGACAACGGTTGCGCTCGTAGGTCTGGGTGCTGCGGCACGCAACATCCATGGCCCGGCAATCCGCAAGTTATCTTCACGCCTCGCGCTGGTCGCCGGTTGCGATCCCTCGGAGGAGGCCCGACGGCGGTTCGCAAGGCAATTCGCCGCGGTTCCGCTCTTTGAGTCGGCGGAGCAGATGTTCGAGCACGCAACGCCGGAGGCGACGATTGTCACCTCTCCGCCGGATCAGCATCATCAGGCTGTCGTGCAAAGCCTGCGCGCCCGCTGCCATGTCTTCTGCGAAAAGCCCTTCGCCACGTCTCTGGCCGAAGCCGACGCCATGATCGACGAAGCTCGGAAGGCGGAACGATATCTGGCCGTCAATCACGAATTTCGCGAGATGCCGATCTTTCGTGAATCGATGTCCACAATCGGCAGCGAGGCATTCGGACGACTTCTCTTCGTTCATGCCTGGCAGACCTTCCGTCCCACGAAGCTGACCGAGGCGGGTTGGCGAGGCAGCGCCCGACGCCGTCTCTGTCTCGACTTCGGCGTGCACGTGCTTGACCTCATGCGCTACTTTTTCGACGACGAGCCGTCGCGCGTCTACGCGCACATGCCCAATCCATTCGGAGCGGAGAAGAGTGACGTCGTGAACACGATCGTTCTGGACTTTGACGACGGCCGGGCGGCGACGATCGTCCTGGACCGGCTGAGCAGGGGACCCGAGCACTATCTGGAGATGAGACTGGACGGCGAACAGGCCGCGATTCATGCATCGATCGGCGGTCAATTGCGCATGGAAGGCGGACTGCGCACGCACGATCGCCGCCCCTTCGCCAGGTTGCACGTGGCCGGCGGGGGGACGGCACACCTCCAGCAGGGTGATCGTTCCCGGTTGCTGGCCAGAGCACCGATCAACCCCTTCGTTCCAGCCACGGCCGCGTTGCTGGAGAGATTCGTCGATACCATCGAACGCGGCGAGACTTCCCAGTCTGACGCTCTCAGTGCCCGTGCTTCGCTGGCCTTGGCATTGGCCGCATACGAGTCAGCTGAAACGGGTGTCCCCGTGACCATGGATGGTTTCATCGAAAGCAGCCGTTCCGCACATGCCTGAGGAGAGCGGTCCAGCGCTGCGGGCCTGCATAGTCGGCGCCGGTCTGATGGGACGATGGCACGCCGCATCGGTGGCGGCCGTCGGAGGGACAATCGTTTCCGTTGTCGACCCCGATCCTTTGAGTCTTGAAACGATGGTCGGGCGTCATCACGGGGCGAGAGGGTTCTCGTCCCTGGACATGGCCCTGCAATCTCTGCCTCCCGACGTTGTGCACCTCTGCACGCCGCTCTCGTCACATGCCGAGCTGGCAACCGTGGCCATGAATTGTGGAGCGCACGTTGTCATCGAGAAACCGCTTGCGCGAAACGCGGAAGAGACCGGGGCACTGCTCGAGTTGGCGCAGAGCAGAAACCTCCTCCTTGCTCCCGTCCATCAGTTCGTCTTTCAGCGGGGAGTGGCCGAGGCCCTAAAGCGTCTGCCCTCCCTTGGTGACATTCAGCATCTATCCTTCGAGATCTGTTCGGCAGGAGGTGAGCAACGGAGCGAGAACCTGCTCGATCAGATTGTGGATGAGATTCTTCCTCACCCGATCTCCGTAGCCGAGGCCTTCGGACTTGGCGCCGAACAAGGCAGCACGGCGGTGCTTTCGCCACGAGCGGGAGAACTTTCAGCCATGTGGAACTGCGCCGGCGGAGCCACGGTATCCGTGCTGGTGAGCATGCACGGCCGCCCTCCACGCAATCGCGCAACGCTCGTTTCTTCCCGGGCCACCATTCACTTCGATTTCTTTCATGGCTTTTCATTCACGGAACGGGCGTGGACGAGCCGCTGGCGCAAAGCAGCTTCGCCATTCGAACATTCTGGACGCACTGTGCTCGCCGGTAGCGCCAATCTTCTCGAGCGCGCCTGGCGAAGCGAATCGGCCTATCCCGGCCTGCGGGAATTGATCGGGCAGTTCTACGCCGCTGTTCGCGAGCATGGACCTTCTCCCATTCCGCCGCAGTCGGTTCTGGCAGTGGCACTGGCGCGGGATCATCTCCTTCAGCGTGCAGCAGAGGCCCGAGCGTCGCGGTGAAGCTCAGCGTGGTCGTCGCCGCCTGGAACGGAGAGATTGCTCTCCGTCGCTGCCTCGAAGCCCTGGCTGGTCAGGGTTCGGATGATGTCGAGGTGATCGTCGTTTGCAACCAGGGATTGGAAAAGAATCAGGATCTGCCCCGTAACCCGACCCTTCGCTTCATTGAGCATCCCGGGGTGACGGTGCCCGAACTCAGAGCCGCCGGAATTGCCGCGGCAAAAGGGGCAGCGGTAGCACTGACGGAAGACCATTGCGAAGTTGCGCCCGACTGGGTGCAAAGCATTCTGCGCAGCCATGAGAACGGTCATGATGTCGTAGTTGGGAGTGTCGAGAATGCGGAAGATTCCTCGCCCATCGCCTGGGCGGTATACCTCTTCGACTACGGGGCGTTTGCGCCCGGGGTCAAAGCCGGGCAGAGAATCTCCGGCGTGAATGTCAGCTTTCGCCGCGCGGCACTGGAGACTCTCCGCGGTGCGTGGTCAGAAGGACTCATCGAGTTCGAAATGGAGGATGCTCTTCGCAGCGCAGGCATGACAGTTTTTCGAAGTGCGGAGATGCGGGTGATCCACTTCGGGAGATACCGCACGAGGCGCGTGACGATGAAGTTTTTCCGTGGCGGGCGGTTTTTCGGTGGATTGCGTCGAGAGCGTTCGAACGCCGGCCAGCTCCTCTTCCGGATCGCCGCGCAGCCGCTCGTTCCTATGGTCATCCTGGGGCGAATCGGGTCCAGAATTTTGAACCGGCCGAAGCTTGTTGGACAATACCTGTTAACACTTCCATGGCTGGTAGTCCTTTCCGTGGCCTGGTCCCTGGGAGAGGGGACGGGATATCTCATGGGAAAGGGAGACAGCTCCAGTCACTGGAGATGAATCGTGACCATATCCATCGCGAAGAGAGCTGCCCGCCACATCCGGCTTACCGCCCGGGCGCGGAGCTCCGCCGAGGGGCAGACGCCCCCGTTCCTGATCGTCTTCATCAACTCGATCTGCAACCTCACGTGCGAGCACTGCTTCTACTGGAAAAATCTCAATCAGCGTGACGACCTCACGTTCGCCGAGCTGGAGAAACTCTCGCTCGAGCTGGGACCGATCGAGAACTTGAATCTGTCCGGGGGAGAACCCTTCCTTCGGCCTGAGTTCGCGGAGATCTGCAAGCTGTTCATCAACAACAACGGGGCAAAGCAGATCTACGTACCGACGAATGGCTATTTCACCGATCGCACCCAAAAGCACGTCCAGTCCGTGCTCCAGTCGGAGGAGTTGCAGCTCTTCGTCTGCGAGCTTTCACTGGATGGCATGCCGGAGTTCCACAACAAGTTTCGTGGTAATCCCCGTTCCTTCGACAAGGCCATGGAGACGTACGAGATGCTGGCCGAACTGCAGCAGAGCGATCCCCGTCTGCGCATTCATGCCATCAGTACTGCTACGTCCGTGAACCTCGATGAAATCCGGGAACTCACTGCGTATCTTCACGAGCGCTGCCCGGCCATGGATCATCACAACATTGCCATCATTCGCGGCGATCGCAAAAACCCTTCACTGCAGGGACCTGCACTGCAGAAATATTACGATCTGTATCGGGAGTCGGCGACGGTCTGGCGTGACCGCGAAGAGGGACGGTTCGGAGCGATCGTCGAACCCATGTTGCAGTGGGCCAAACAGCGGACGATCGAGTCACAGTCGCAGTTCGTGCCCTGCACGGCAGGAACGCTTACGGGCGTGATCCACGCCAACGGCGACGTTGCCGTCTGTGAGACGCATCCGCCTCTGGGAAATCTCAGATCGAGATCGTTCTTTGAGATCTGGGACTCGCCGGAGGCCAATCAGCTTCGCGAGAACATTCGCGCCAGGAAGTGCTGGTGCACGAATGAAGTGTTTCTCTGGCCGAGCATCGTCTTCCAGCCTGCACAGCTGGCTCGGGCAGCCGTGGGCGCCCGAGTGTGGACGACACCCGGCGGAAAGTCAGGTTCCTGACCCGGGTCCTGCCTTCCGCAGCGCGGTCCGAATCGATCCAATAGCAAAACCAGCAAGACTGTAGCCGTAGTAGAGCCAGTGCAGCGGGATCGCCCTCGTGACGAACCACGCACCTCGTTTCTGTTTCAGATATCTGTACACGTCACGATTCAGCAGCAGCAGAATTCCCGTGAGTGCCAGTGCCAGCGCCAGAAAGCGCGGCCTGCGGATCGAGAATCCCAACACAAGGACGAGAAGCCATACGCCGATGGCGCTGATGCGATCGCGGTACTGAAGGTTGAGATCGTTCGCTGCCGGCGCACCGGACAGAATCAATTCCGTCCATGGAATGGCCCGATCCCGTAAATCCGTGACGACCATGCTTCGCAGCGTCCACGCTTTGTGGTGGCGAACCTGAATCGCTGAATCGAGAGTAATGCGTGCCCCGGCCCTGCGCAGCCGGTATCCCAACTCGATATCTTCGATGCTCGGCCGCGGGTAGAGCCGCCCGTCGAAACCTCCCACTCGCTGGAACAGCTCCCGCCGCACTGCGCCGCAGCCGGCCCAGAATGTAAAGGCCTCACGGCGGCCGCCGTGGTGAACGAGGTGATGCATCAGATTCTTGTACTGAGCAATGAACTGCGGGGAAGCCGGCTGGTCGTCGTAGGAGCCGAAGACGGCGCCGAGACCGGGATCGAGGGCGAAACGCTCAACAATCCGATCGAAGGTGTCAGGGTGGACTTCGCAATCGGCGTCAACGAAACAGGCGATGTCTCCGAGCGCGTTGCGCACTCCGGCGTTGCGGGCTTCCGCCGGACCGGAGCGTCGGTCCATCGACAGAAGCCGCGCGTTTTGCGTTCGAGCGATCGCAGCGGATCCGTCTGTCGAACAGTCATCCACGACGATCAACTCCGCGTTGGGCGGCAGGCTGCCAAGGGCCTTACTCAGACATTGACGAAAGACTTCGCCGCCGTTGAATACGGGCATGATTACGGAGAGGAGCGGCGTCTTGCTGGTCTTCATGACCGAGGCCGGTTTCCTGCCGGCTACACCCACCGGCCTTCGTCGACCAGCGGTGCTTCAACCTCCGGGGCACCTTCCGGGAAGAGCCGCGTCATCAGCTCGAAGACATCTTCGATGACTCCATCGCTGTTCATGTAACGGAAGGACCCCGTTCTACCCACAAGGTGCAGATCGGGCCATTGAGAAAGGTAGTCTTTCACGTGTTGGAGCTTGTCCTGGTAGCCGATGCGATAGACGGGATAGGCGTTGGGAACCCGCAGTACCCAGCCCTTCATGAAATCGGCGCGACGGATCCAGCCGATTGCCACCATCTGATCGACCACGTTCTCGATCAGGTCCCCGTCAGGGAGCATCCATACCGGCTCACCCCGGCTCGAGAAAATCTCTACCGCCAGAGAAGTGACATCCGGGGATGGAACCATTTCCGACGACCAGTTCTTCGGTTCATGGGTCCGGCCGAAAATGAGATTGGCGCTGGGGAAATAGGTCCAGCTGTCGGTGCTGACGTTTTTCGTTTTCAACGCCAGAAAAACGCAGATGATGTCTCGATAATCGAGCTGGTAGGAATCGATAATGGCGCGACTTCCCAGCTCCGGCGGGAGTGCTGCGAGGAGATAGTTCAGGGGAAGTGACGAGATGACTTTCTTTGCGTGGAAGCGCGTTCGATCGCCTTCGCCCCGATCGATCTCGACATTGAAACCGCCATCGGGATCGGGCGCGAGCCGGCTCAGTGGAAAGCCCGTCATCACATCGCCGCCCCGCTTGCGAATCTCGGCGCCGAGAGCGTCTGCAATCATTCCGAACCCGGAACGCGGATAGTAGAACTCGGAGATGGCCGTGGCCAGTTGTTCCTTCGGAGGAGATATTGCGTGGCGGATGGCCCGCCACATGCTGGGGATCCCGATTCGCTGGGAGGCCCAGGTCGCGGAGAGATCGCGGCAGGGGATGCCCCACACCTTTTCGGTATAGGGCTCGAAGAAAACGCGGTAGAGCGCTTTGCCATAGCGCCTCACCACCCAGTCCTCGAAGGAGACGTCCTCTCGTTCGCGCTCGGTGAGCTTCGCTGCCAGAAAGCTGCCGAGCATGAGAGCGGCGCGAGGAGGGGAAAAGATCGACAGAGCCCCGGGAAAGCGGATCGGGTACTCGACGAATCTGCCCTGAAGGTGAATGCGGCTGAACCGGGGTACCGTGAGAAGGTCCGTTCCGAGGAGGTCCTTGAGCCACTGCACAACGGAGGGGTTGTGGCTGTGAAAACGATGGCCCCCGAGATCGAAGCGGAAGCCTTCGCGGACTACTGTTCGCGCCAGACCGCCAAGCTCCCGGTCTCGCTCGATGAGGGCTACGGATTGACCGCGCTTGAGGATCTCGCGGGCAGTGACGAGGCCGGCGATTCCGCCCCCGAGGATGGCAAAGTCAACGTCGTTGGTCATTGTTGGATTGAGGACAACGGGTCCTTCCCTCCGGACGTAGGACATCGCCAGTTTTGAAACTCTCTCATTTCCTGGGGTGAGCGCGAGCACCCGGCGAGAGCTTTGGGTGCGGAGCGTGGACGCCGGAGTATATCGGCGGCTTCCGGGAGGCACAAGGAGCGCAAGCTCTCACAAATGTCGAACCTTCCCGCTTGCCGGTACATCGCAACGCGGACGCTCGCAGGCCGCACGGCCGCGGCTGGCACAGGTACGCTCCACTCAGACCGTCGAATTGCTGGAAGCGTGCCCCATTAGAACGCCAGCTGGCCACGCGGACCTGCTCGACGTTCCCTGATGATTCTCTGGACTTGCCACAGCATTGCCTGTGCGAAGATTCGAGGGGATGGAAGCAAGCAGCAGCCTGACCGTCGTCGTAGCCACCCGGAACGCGGTCGCGACGATCGCCGAATCACTGAAGGCGATCGCGAGCTGCGGCTGCGACATTGTCGTGGTCGACGCTTCCACCGACGCAACCCGCGACGTCGTTGCTCACGAGTTTCCCCAGGCAGCCATCATCAAAGAATCGCCTGGTGCGCTCGTGCCCGACCTCTGGGCTCGCGGCATCGTGGATACTTCCTCAACGTACGTTCTTCTTACAACGGGCGAGTTCCTGCCACCCCTGGATTGGTGTGCCTCCGCTCACCAGCTGGCCCGGCAGAACGAACGGGCCGCGGTTGGTGGACCGATCGAGGGCCCTGCCCATGGCCGCGCTGCAGACTGGGCTGTGTTCTTCACCCGATACAGCCGCTTCCTGCCCCCGGTCCGCGATGGTGTTATCGATGACATCGCGGGAGACAATGCGCTCTATCGTCGCCAGGAGCTGGATGTCTACTGGACCGATCGCTCCCATGGATTCTGGGAAGTGCTCTACCACCGCCGCCTTCGAACGGCCGGCGGGGAACTGGTGATGG
>JBDTRY010000052.1:0-19478 GCA_039931435.1 Acidobacteriota bacterium
TGCCCTAACGGGTGGTACGAAGAATGGGGGCAGGCCAGCCGTGCGGCCCTACGAGGATCTGTAGAGGTTCGAGGTCATCAAGTCCTAATCGTCGTTCTGGTCGAATCAGGGCGACGCGCCGCCTAGCTCCCGCGCGACCACGATGATCGCGCAGGAGTGAGTCCGTGACGATTAAAGTTCCGCTCCCGCCGATCCCTCCACATTGATGTCCTCAAAGAGAATCGTGGAAAGGTACCGCTCGCCATTCGATGGAATGAGCACGACAACCCGTTTGCCTTTTCCGAGCTTTTTGGCCACTTCGATTCCGGCCCAGAGTATGGCGCCCGATGAGATGCCGTTCAGGATCCCTTCCTTCACGGCCAGGTCCCGGGTGGTGCGAATGGCATCGTCGAGCTCCACTCCGATGACCTCGTCGACGTACTCGCTCTTGTAGATCGCGGGGATGAATCCCGGTCCAAGTCCCTGAAGCTTGTGAGGTCCGGGCTCACCGCCACTGAGCACGGGAGACCCCTTCGGCTCGACAGCCACGACATGAATGGGATGGTTCATCATTTTCTTGAAGACCTCTCCGCAGCCGGCGACCGTTCCACCCGTTCCCACGCCGGCCACAAAAGCGTCGAAGTTCCCGGCGGTATCCCGGATGATCTCCTGAGCCGTGGTCTCGCGATGAATCTTGGGGTTATCCGGATTGTCGAACTGCCTGGCCATCCACCAGTCGGGATGCTCTTTCAGTAATTCTTCCGCCTTGGCCATCGCTGCCTTCACCCCCTTGGGTCCCTCGGTGAGATGAATCGTTGCGCCGAAGGCCTTGAGAAGTTTCCGCCGTTCTGTGGACATGGTGTCGGGCAGGATCGCCACCAGCTTGTATCCCCTGGCGGCGGCGACGAGAGCGAGGCCGATTCCGGTATTGCCCGAGGTAGGCTCGATGATGGTCATTCCCGGTTTCAGCTCGCCGCGCTTTTCGGCTTCGACGATCATGGAATAGCCGATGCGGTCCTTCACCGAGCCTCCGGGATTGAACCACTCGAGTTTCACGAGCACTTCGGCGGCCCCCTCGGGGACGAGCCGGCTCAGGCGCACCAGCGGGGTATCTCCGATGGTCTCCACGATGTTGTTGTAGATCCGTTCACCAAACATGTATTTCCCCCTCTTCGAACCAAGGACGGGTTTGCGCGAAACAATGCGCAGGGTGAGAATATCGCGATTCGATGTCCCGGGATCGCGCAAATCCTGTTACGATCCCGCCCGTTACTGGCGGCGTGGGTGGTGCTCTTTCCCAGTGTGCGAGCGCGTCGTAACCAACTCTGTCGTTCGGGGAGAGGATCCGGTTGGCTCGAAAACGCTCGCGACGGCGCGAACTCACGGAGTCGCATCAGCAGGAACCGGAGGGAACGTCTCCCTCATCCCTGACTGGCAATTTCCGGAAACACGCATCGTTCAGATCGCTCTTTCTTTCCGCGCAGCGAGACGTTCTCATTTATCTGCCACCCAGCTACGAGGAAGAGCCCGAGCGGCGTTTCCCGGTTCTTTACCTCCACGACGGACAGAACGTGTTCGACGGCGCAACCTCCTTTACGCCAGGAGACGAGTGGCAGGTGGATGAGTCGGCGCAACGGATGATCGAGGCCGGAGAGATCGAGCCACTGATCGCCGTCGCGATTTACAATACCGGCCCGGAACGGATCGCCGAATACACGCCATCCCGCGACATCCGGTACCGGGGAAGCGGGAAAGGCGATCGATACGGCCGGTTTCTCGTCGAGGAGCTCAAGCCCTTCGTTGACAAACACTACCGGACCGCTTCCGGCGCCGGCGATACGGCATTGTGCGGCTCGTCGCTGGGAGGGTTGATTACCATGTATCTGGGGCTGAAGTACCCGCAAACATTTGGGAAGCTGGCGGTCCTCTCACCGGCGGCGTGGTGGAACCGGCGGATGATCGTTCGCTTCGTCAACAAACAACCGAAAACGCAGACTCGCATCTGGCTGGACATCGGAACGGCGGAGGGCGAAAACGCACTTCGAAACGCGCGACTGTTGAAAAACGCGCTGGTAAAGCGTGGATGGACAGAAGGGGAGGATCTGACCTATCTTGAGGCGGAAGGTGCAGGCCATACAGAATCGGCCTGGGCCTATCGAATGCCCTATATCCTCCGGTTCCTGTTTCCAGTAAGCTGAGTATCCTCTGTCCAGGCACCCGTTCGGTCTGAACACACGGGCGGGACTGAGCTTTTGGTTCGGGATCTCCTCCCCTCAAACCGTAGACTTAAGGTAGCGGTACCTGACGACTCGAGAATATGGATCGATCCGACGAAACTGCTGTAGACACCGAAATTCGCGAGGCGCTGTACGATCTTCAGCGATACCTTTCGGACGCCATTCCGCCGTTGATGGTTTCGGAGTCCCTCGAGGTTCTGACCCGCTGCGCACCCGAGTTGACGGCCTCTCAAATTCACAGCTGGGTGGGGGCACAGAATCGCGGCCTGGGCGTCGCCGTTCCGGTATCCGACTACTTTTTTCACGCCATCAAGAAGATTCACATGCTTGGCGAGTACGACCTGCTTCCTCGCGAGCCATTGCGCCGGTTCGTTCTTGAAATCTCCCGGATTGTTCTTCCCTACTGTCCGGCCGAGGATCGCGAACTGCTGCGGTCGAACCTTCAGCGGCTGGGTGAAACGGACGCGGTGCTCTCCACGACGCCGGAGTTTCTCTATCGGCAGATCGGGGCCTCGGAGGCACCGCTGGCCAGCAGAGTGGCCGCGGGTTTGGAGGGCACGGAGTCCGTGGCCGGTGACGTCACGCTGTCTTCCGATGTAGCCCGCGGTTTGCGCAGTTTCGCGCTTCTCGTAGACCGGCTGCAGCGGACGGTCAGGCTGTCGCCGAATCCCACTTCGGGAAGTTCCGAATCGATTGAGTCTATGACTCCCGCGCAAAATGAACTGGTCGGGCAACTGTTGGCCCTGGCGGCGAGCAGCTCGGAAACTCCTCTGGAGTTGAACCAGCATCTCAGTCAGCTCCGAGGGCTCGGTGTGAACGCCGAAGGCTCGCAGATGTTCCGGCAACTCGGCCGTACGCTACCAGACTGGGCACTGCCCGTCGGAAGTGTGGAGAATTTCTCCGAGCCCAAGCCTGTGGCGGCAATGCACAAATACGTTTCGCTGGCAGGAGATCCCGCCGAAGGGGCGGCACGGTTCCGGGAGATGGTCCTGGCGGCGGTGGAACAGTTCAACGAGGGCTCGCTGGCCCGGTCGGCGACGATGTTTCAACTTGCCGAACGCATCGCCAATGAAAAGAACGTCGATGACATCGTCGTCCAGACTGTGCGGCAGCGTTCGCACGATCAGCTCGATCCGGAAAAGATGAGGCAGTTCGCTGAGAGCAATGAGAAACATGCTCTCCTTCGAGGCGTCCTGAACTTCTTCACGCCGTACACGACGCAGGGTCTTCTGGCCGGTCTTCAAACCGAGGAAAAGCGCGATCGGCGGCGGCTCTCACTGGCCCTTCTGGAAGCACAAGGCCCTGAGGCACGCACTGCCGCTCTGCAGTGGCTGGAGACTTCGTTCAGCGACCCCTCTCCGGATCGCTACTTTCAGCGCAACCTCGTGTACCTGCTTCGAAGGATCACTCCGCCGGATCAGGATGATCGAACGCCCGAAATCGAGGCGGTGGCAAAACTCACCGCTCCGCCGATGCCGGTGTTCCTCGTCAAGGAGGCTATCGCCTATCTGGGCCAGGCTCGGCAGGAGGCTGGTGAGCGGGCCTTGGTCCGTCTCGTGGGGATGTACGAGCGCATGCTCCTCCGCCCGGGAGATTCCGTTTACGATGCGGAAGATCTGCGCGTTCTACTCGACCGGACAGTGGCCGCGATGGCTCGATTCGGAACGACGAGCTCGGTGCGTGCCACTGTCGCCCACGGTCTGAAACGACAACCTCTGCTGGGAGACACGATGGCCCGGTTGACGGATCTGGGAAGCCAGGATCTGTCCAGCGACCCGGCCACCGTCGATCTTCTCCTGAAAAATCTGCGTAGCGAGCTGCCGATGAAGGTGTTGGGGTTCGTCATTCAGAGAAAATCGGACAACGTGTTTTATCTGCTGGAAGCTCTCTCTGGTACACAAACACCCGAAGTTCGCGAGGCCCTCGAACAGATCGCTGCCAGATTTCCCGATCACAATTTCGGTCACGCGGCGGAGAAGACCCTCAGCGCTTTGGGAGCGACGCCGCGGCCCGCTGCTGCGGCAACGCCCAGTCTGTCGGGAGATCTCGAACTGTTCGGCCTTCCCAATCTACTGCAGACTCTCTCCGAGGCCGGCGTGAACGGCCTGCTCGTGCTGAAGGACCTCAACGACGAGACAACTGGCCTGATCGCTTTCGACAACGGAAAACTTCTGGACGCGCAGGTGGGCCGGATCCGAGGTAACGAGGCTGTTTATCAGTTGTTTGAACGGCCTGCACCGGGAACATTTTCCTTCGTCACCAGACGCGACCCCGTTCCGGGTGCCGAGACAACGGCACGCGAAATCCTCCCCATCGTTTTCGAGGCCATGCGTCGCTACGATGAGTTCCGGCAGGCCAGCGTCATCGTTCCCGACGACGTTGCCTTCGAACTGACGGGGATTCGCCCTCAGAGTCCGCCCGAAGAGCACGACGCATCGATGATCCGGGCGATCTGGGACAAGCTGCGCAGTGGCGCTACGGCCAGCCAGTGCGAAGCCGATGTGGCAACCGACGCACATCGTGTGCGCCGCCTGCTCGTGCATTGGGTCGAACAAGGCGCGATCCAGCAGATCTGAACGATCCGCCGCGCTGCGGGCGTGGCCTGCTGAGATTACACTCGGTCCCATGGAAGAGGTGGATGTGGCAATCGTCGGAGCGGGCGCAGCCGGTTTAATGGCTGCGATCTTCGCCCGGCGGCGATCCATTGACCTCGGCCATGCTCCCAGGATCGTGGCCCTCGACGGTGCCAAAAAAATCGGAGCGAAGATCCTCATCGCCGGCGGCGGTCGCTGCAACGTCACGCACGACATTGTCACAGCGGACGATTTCAATGGCTCCAGCATTAACACGATCGCCCGGCTCCTGCGCACCTTCGACGTCGAGGCCACCGTGACGTTCTTCCGCGAACTGGGCGTGGCCCTGAAGCGTGAGGAAACGGGAAAGCTCTTTCCGACGACGAACCGTGCTCAGACTGTTCTGGATGCACTCCTCGGTGCGATCATTCCGGGTAGTGTGCGCACCGAGTGCAGAGTTCTGAGCATCACCTCGGATTCGGGGCGGTTCACGGTGAACACATCACGGGAGTCGCTTCGGGCCAGCCGGGTGGTTCTGGCCTCCGGCGGCCGAAGTGTTCCGCAGACCGGAAGCGACGGCGCTGGCTATGAGATCGCGAGGTCTCTCGGCCACTCCATTACGCCCACCTTTCCGGGACTGGTGCCATTGCTGCTCGATCCGGGTCACTGGCTGACGCGACTGAGTGGCATCAGTGCGGAGGTCGAGCTGATGTTGCGCACTGCCGCGGGAAGGAACCTCAGGCGCGACCGAGGATCGATTCTGTTTACCCACTTCGGTCTCAGTGGTCCGCTCGTGCTGGACATGAGCCGCCATTGGATCGCCGCCGGTGGCAAAAGTGCAGGCCTGATGCTCTCCATAAACCTCGTGCCGGAGATGGATTTCAAATCGGCGGATGCCTGGCTTCGAGATCAGGGCAGAGAGCGGCCTCGCGCCAGCGTGAGCAACGTGATTCAGTCGGCACTCCCGGAGCGTCTGGCGGTCTCTCTGATCGATTCTGCTTCCATCGATCCAAACTTGCCGGGTGGCCGGCTCGAGAAGGAATCACGTCGCCGTCTCGCTCATTTCCTGACGGATCGTGCGCTGCCTGTGATCGGAGATCGTGGATTTCGATTTGCGGAAGTGACCGCGGGTGGAGTGCCTCTGAGTGAGATCAAGGCCTCAACGATGGAGTCGCGTCTCTGCCCGGGACTCTTTCTGTGCGGCGAGATCCTGGATGCGGACGGCCGCATCGGTGGATACAACTTTCAATGGGCCTGGGCCACGGGAAGACTGGCCGGCCGATCGGTGGCTGAGAGCCTGGCGACAGCAACCTGATCCTGGCAGGCTGCCGGACCTGTGCCCGGCAGCCCACTTCTGTTCTCTACTTCTTGAAAACCTCATCCACAGGGGTGATGCGAACATTCTCCGGCTTGATGTTCAGCTTCAGGGCCCCGATGACCTTGTCCTCGTCGGTGATTTCCTTCGGTTTCGGAGCGTCGTAAGCGATCGATGAGAAAGCGTCGGAGACCAGTCTGTCTCGAAGCTCCTCCGCGTTCCTGGTGATGATCACGACGTCGAGATCTTTCGCGGACAGGTATTTGCGGATGGCGTTGTTCACGTCCTCCCGGGTCAGCTTCGTCAACCGCTCGCGAATCGTCGCTGTGAACTCACCGATACCGTACCAGTTCGAATCCAGTGCGTATCCGATCTGCTGATCTTCCGTGGCCGTCATGAGGAATACGTTCTTCATGAGGTAGGCGCGGGTCGACTGGAAATCTTCTTCCGAGAGTCCGTTGTCGATCAGCTTCTGCAGTTCGTAGATGGCGATGCGCAAGGCCATGTGGCCGTTCTCCGGCACAACGGGTCGGATCCAGACCTCGAAGATCTGGGCACGCCGGCCGATGTTCGGACTGGGTACGGTCTGAAACATTCCACCGGGAAACGCTTCGATATAGGCGTAATCCCCGTAATTCATCCCGCGGATCTCGCGAATGCGATTGTAGAGGTGGGACATGGTCGAGCGATGCTCCCCCAGCCACGTGCGCGCCACGAGGAGGGCGGCGAAATCGGGGTCCCTGCGGGTGATGGGAATGGGATGTCCGAATGAGATGAAGGTACCGCGCGCTTCCTTCTTCACGATCTCCACGTTCAGTCCCTGCGGCGGCTTCCCCACAACTCCAGCGGGAGCTGGCAGTGCTCCCGCGGGGAGCTGCCCGAGGGTGCGGCGGAGCGAGCTCAGGGCCTCGTCGGGAAGGTCTCCGGCGACGCCCACGGTGAGGTTGCCCTGAGCGTAGGCCGTTCGCACGAATGTCCTGACGTCATCGAGGGTGATGCTGTTGATGCCGGCGACGGTTCCCAGAACCGGATGGCCATAGGGAGTTCCCGAAAAGATGTTGGTCTGCAACCGTTCCTTTCCCAGTTCCTCTTCGTTGTTCAGACGCAGGTTCTGCGTCAGAGCGTTGAGCTGTCCGTCTTTGACCCGTTTGAAATCTTCCTCCCGGAATCCGGGATCGAGGAGCATGGGCAGGGCGATCGCTGCGAAGCGGCTCCAGTTATCGCGGTTTACGATTCCGGTGAAGCTGGTCATCTCCTTATCCACCCGCGAATCGAAACTGGCGGCCATGGGATACAGCTTCCTGATGATCTCGTCGATGGCCATCGATTTCGAACCGGCATCGCTGATCATGGCCGCGGAAAGGGCGGCCAGGCCCTCTTTCCCCTGAGGGTCATGAGCGGACCCGGCAGTGAAAAGGAGCTTGAGGTCAATCTGTGGATTCGCGGTTTTCTGGACGATGAATCTGAGGTCCTTTCCCGAGTCCTGCTGCGTGCCGGATTGCGTGAGCGAGGCCAGGGCAGGCGGTGCCTTGATAGGCTCGGGCAGCGACCCTTTGGAAAGGGTGGTGACGATCAGGCTCTTGTCGGTGAAGTACTTTTTCCCGGCGTTCTGAAGATCGGCCGGAGTGAGCGTCTCGTAAACGCGGTAGAGGTTGTTCACCGTGTCGTAGGATCGATCGAAGCGAACAAATTGAGCGAGGTTTGAAGCGATGGCATCGGTGTTGTCGAGGGTGCGGGCGAACCCGTAGCGAGTGTTCGATTTCGCGTCCGACAGCTGCTCCGCTGAGACGGGATTCTCGCTCGCCTCGCGGGCGGTCCTCAGAATCTGATCGCGGACGTAGACGGCGTCCTTGGGGTCCTTGATGCGGGCGAAGAACGTCACCAACGAAGGATCGACGGTGGCTTCGTTGTCAGCGAAGAACTGGTCGACCTTCTGTTCCTTCTGCACCAGTCTCTGGTAGAGATCAGAAGTGGGTCCGAAAAAGAGATTGACGAGCATGTCCATGGCCGCGAAGTCTTTCTCTCTGTCTGAAAACTGCGGGCCGCGGAAGGCCACGGTCACGTAGGGCAATGTATCGCCCGGCCAGTCCACGCGCTCGTAGAGAGGTCCGTTGGGTGGCGGCTCCGCCGGGATGTCCGCTTTGAACGAACCTGCCTTCCAATCTCCCCAGTACTTTTTCACCATGGGGATGACGGTGACGGGATCGACGTCGCCGGCGATGATCAGAGTGGTGTTACCGGGACGATACCAGCGGTCGAAAAATGTCTTCGAATAGTCGAACTGGTTGGGCATGTCCTCGATGTCTTTGATGAAGCCCATCGTCGTGTGTTTGTACGTGTGCGTATTGAACGCTCTGTTCCGTTGCGCCTCGAGAAGTTTTCGGATGGGGCTGGCCGAGTTCTTGTTGTACTCACCGAGCACAGCCCGGGCCTCGGTCTTGAAATCTTCGAGCGTGTAGGACAGATGCTGAAAACGATCCGCTTCGACTTTGAGAATCATTTCAAGATCCTCTTTGGCGAACGTCGTGTGAAAGTTCGTGTAATCGTCGGTGGTGTAGGCGTTTGAACTGGCACCAGCGCGGGTGAGGATGCTCTGATATTTGTCCGACGAGTACTGTTCCGTGCCTCGGAACATCATGTGCTCGAAAAAGTGTGCAAAGCCGGACTTTCCCGGCTCCACTTCGTTCCGCGATCCAGTCTTCACCGGAATCTGGATGGAGACGATGTTGGGGAAACCGGTGGGGACGACTATGACCCTCAATCCGTTCGCCAGTGTGGTCTCCGTGGACTTGAACGGAAGAACATCACGGGAGGGCTTGGGTGTCGACGTTGCTTGAACAGCGGGAACGATCATTGCCAGAACAGTGGCCATGAAAACGAGTCGGGACATGTGAGCTCCTGTCTGGCCAGCCGGGCCGTTTGTCGAATCGATCTGGACGTCACGCGGTTCTTCCGCCGGAGCGCAAGCAGGCCGGTGGCTTGATCATCATGGTTGCGACAACGCGCCTGCAACTACTTCCTCGCCTGGAAATCGGCGACGACCTGCGCTACGGATGCAGTCACATTCTTGCCGGTCTGAATATGTAGAAATTCGTTCGGGCCGTGAGCGTTGCTGTTCGGGCCGAGCACGCCTGTGATCAGAAACTGCGCACTGGGGAATCTCTCCCCGAGCATTCCCATGAAGGGGATCGATCCGCCCTCGCCGGTGAAGCAGACAGATTTTCCGAAGAAGGCCTGAGAGGCTCGCTCCATCGACTCCAGCAGCCATGGTTCTGGCGGGGGCGCTTCCCATCCCGTGCCGCCCTTCTCGGCGACAAACGTCACCTTCGCTCCGTACGGAGGATCACTCTCGAGCAGATTCCTGATGCCTTCGCGGGCCTTCTCGCCATTGAGGGGGGGAGGCAGGCGCAGAGACAGTTTCAACGAGGTAGAAGGGCGCAGGACGTTTCCTCCCTGAACGAGATCGGGAAGGCCGGCCTGGCCGGTGTACGCCAGCCGGGGCTTCCATGTACGGTTGAGCAGCAACTCGACCGGATCATCGGTGACCGGTTTCATTCCATCGACGAACGGAAAATGTGTGTAGACACTCTGGCCGAGAACGGAGGCCGTCGCCCGCACTTCCTCGAGGCGGCCCTCGGGAATCTCGACGTGCAGCCACTCCGGAAGGATCTCCCCCGTAGCGGCGTCTTCGAGACGATCCAGAAGCGTGCGAAGAACTCTGAAACTCGACGGAACAATGCCGCTGGCGTCGCCGGAATGAACTCCCTCGGTCAGGACTTCGACGGTGAGGTTTCCGACCACTCCACCGCGAAGCGAGGTCGTGCTCCACAGTCGATCGTAGTCGCCGGATCCGCTGTCGAGGCAGATCACCAGGTCGGGAGCGCCGATCTCGCTGGCAAGCAGCTCGATGTAATAGGGGAGGTCGATCGACCCGCTCTCCTCCGAGCATTCGATGAGAACGACGATGCGGGGGTGATCGAGCTTCTGACTCTGGACAGCCTGGATGGCAGCGACGGCAGCGAAGACCGCGTAGCCGTCGTCTGCGGCTCCTCGGCCGTACAGCTTTCCGTCCCGCAACACCGGTGTCCAGGGTCCCAGACCCTTTTCCCAACCGATCATGGCCGGCTGCTTGTCCAGGTGCCCGTACATGAGAATGGTTTCGTCACCCGAGCCGTCGACTTCGATGAGGAGCAGAGGCGTCCGGCCCTCCGCGGAGTGCAACTTCGTCCGGGTTCCGGAAAGGTTCTGAGACTCCACCCATTGCCGCGCCAGTTCGGCCGCCCTGGCCATGTGGCCGTTCTTTTCCCAATCGGGATCGAACAGCGGTGATTGATTCGGGATTTGAATGTAGCGCATCAGAGTGGGAACAATTTCGTCGTCCCAGAGTGCGTCGATTCCTTCTCTCTTGATTGTGGGATTCATGAATCTCCTTATCATTCGGGGCGTGGAAGTCCGGCACCCAGCCGTTCAGGCCGCCGCAGAATATCATCCGCGGCAAAGCGGCGTGAGTTTCGAATGGATGAACTTTCGTTAGAAATCTTCTGAGCGCTGGTGGATTCTGGCACTCTGAAAGGAGCTGGTTCATGAAAGCGATCAGAATTCATACTCCCGGAGGGCCGGAGGCATTGAAGCTCGAGGAGATCGAGACTCCGCAGCCCGGCCCGGGAGAAATCCGGTTGCGCGTGCGAAGGTCCGGCGTGAATTTCATCGACATCTACCATCGCACCGGCCTCTATCCCATGAAGCTTCCGTTCACTCCTGGTCAGGAGGCCGCTGGGGAAGTGGACGCCATCGGGGACGGCGTCCGTGGCATTGCTCTCGGCGAGCGTGTGGCCTACGCCAGCATGATCGGCTCCTACGCTCAGTATGCGATCATCCAGGCCGATCGGGCGGTGCCCGTGCCCGATTCAATTTCCGATGAGATCGCCGCAGCCATTCCGCTGCAGGGCATGACAGCGCATTACCTGAGCCACAGCACCTTTCCCCTGCAACGCGGGAGCCGTTGTCTGATTCATGCCGCGGCGGGCGGCGTAGGAAGGCTGCTCGTGCAGATGGCGAAAAAAGCCGGCGCCGAGGTCTTCGCCACGGTGAGCAACGCCGATAAGGAGGAACTGGCGCGAACTGCGGGAGCGGATCACGTCATCCGCTATACGGAATCGAGTGTCGTGGAGGAAGTTCGCCGAATCACGGACGGGAAGGGACTCGACGTCGTTTACGACTCGGTGGGAAAGACCACATTCGACGACAGTATGAAATGCCTTCGCCCTCGAGGGATGCTGGTCAGTTTCGGTCAGTCCAGCGGCGCCATTCCCCCCATGGAAGTGACGGCGCTCTCCAGAGCGGGTTCGCTCTACCTGACCCGGCCGACGCTCGGTCACTATCTTCTCAGCAGGAAAGAACTCCTCTGGCGCGCCGGCGACTGCCTGGCCATGGTGGCTTCGGGAGAGCTGGAAGTGAGAATCGACAGCACGTTTCCGTTGCAGCAAGCGGCGGCCGCGCAGGAACGGCTGGCTTCCAGAAAGAGCGCGGGGAAGATTCTGCTCGAGCCTTGAATGCGCCCACCTTCTCCCTTCTCCCGGCGGGAGAAGGTGGCCCGAAGGGCCGGATGAGGGTCCCGGTGGATCCGTCACGGATGGGTAAGTTGCTGCAGGGACCCTCACCCCTCGGCCCCTCTCCCGCGGGGAGAGGGGGAGTTTGTCTGGGAACACTCACCGCCTGTGCAGTCTCGGTCTTCATTCGGAATTGCAGCGTCTCGTGGCCCCTCGAAGAACGGCTTCGAGAAAGAGCACAGGAACGATTCTGCTCGAGCCCCGAGCTGCTAGCGCGCAGTTCCGCGCAGTTCCGTTTTTTTCTCTTCGTAAAGCGTGATCGCTTCGGCGATGATTTTCAGCGCCTCGGCGCGATCGAGGAACTTCTCCACCACCACGGTCTTGTTCTCGAGCGATTTGTAGTCTTCGAAAAACCGGCGCACTTCCATCATGCGGTGTGGCGGAAGCTCGTAGATCGAATTGTAATGAGAGTACTCGGGGTCGTTGGCGTGAACGGCGATGATCTTGTCGTCTGCCTCTCCCTGGTCGACCATCTTCATGACGCCGATGGGCTTGGCCATCATGATCGTCAGTGGGGCAACGGACTCCTGGCCGAGGACGAGCACGTCCAGCGGATCGTGATCTCCGCAGTAGGTCTGGGGGATGAAGCCGTAGTTGGCAGGGTAGACGACAGAGCTGAAAAGAACGCGGTCGACTCGCAGGAGGCCACTCTGCTTGTCCAACTCGTATTTGTTCTTGGATCCTTCCGGTACCTCGATGACGACCGGGATCAGATAGGGAGCTTGCGTGCCGAGACTGACGTCGTGCCATGGATGCATGTCGTTCTCTTTCGAGGCTGGGCCAGAGGTGAGCAAAGGTGGGTGCCCGATCTGCGCCGATCCGGTCATGATTCTATGCGACCGGGCGGTGAAGCCGAAAGGCTGGGGAACTTCGGGACGATCGCGTGCACCTCTGCATCGGCACTTTGGATGGCGAAGCTGTTCTGAAACTCAGCTGCCAGCGATTACAATTCGGCCATGAACAAGCGACTGTTGCTCATCAGTAACTCCACCATGTACGGCCAGGGGTACCTCGAGCACTGCGAGGCCGAAATCCGTGATTTTCTCGGCAGCATTCAGGACACGCTGTTCCTGCCGTACGCACTCCATGATCTGGATGCGTATGCCAAAAAGGCTCGCCAGCGTTTCGCGGAATTCGGCGTGAGGCTTCATTCGGTTCACCAGTCCGAGAACCCGGTGGACGCTGTAAACAAGGCGGATTCATTTTTCGTTGGAGGGGGAAATACGTTCCGGCTCCTGAAAAACATTTACGAACGGAACCTTCTCGACGCCATCCGCGAGCGAGTCGACGGAGGCGCTCCCTACATCGGCAGTAGCGCCGGTTCGGGTGTGGCCACGGTTTCCATTCGCACCAGCAACGACATGCCCATCGTGGAGCCGCCTTCGTTCGAGGCCCTCGGTCTCGTGCCGTTCAATCTCAACGCGCATTACATCGACTCCGATGCGGCGTCCCGGCATATGGGAGAGACGAGAGAAAAGAGGATCGAAGAGTTTCTCGAGGAGAACGACAGGGTTGTCGTCGGAATCCGTGAAGGCTCCATGCTCCGGATCGAATGGCCTGCTGTGACGCTGAAGGGGACCACGGGTGCACGCGTCTTCCGTCGCGGCGCGGATCCTCAGGAATTTCACCCCGGTGACTCACTCGATTTTCTGATCGGCTGAGAGCGGCGACCCACATCGCGCGCCAGATCTTGCGCATTTCCAGGGAATGCCGATCCGAACGCCGGAGTGTCATCCCGAACGAGAGACTGTGGCAAAAGTATCTCGAAATCACAACCGGCGCTGCTCGTAGGGCCGCACGGCGTGCGGCCGATACCCTTTGCCCATCCCATCCTGTTGAATCGTTGACTGTATGCACCTTTCCAGAAGAATACCGGCCGCACGCCGTGCGGCCCTACGAGTTCGTGCTTCTCTGAGGTTCCCCTGGTTTTGACACAGCCTCACGAGCGAAGCGAGGAGGGATCTCTCGCGCATGCAAGAACGGCCGTCATGAAGCGAGCAGGAGATCCTTCGCTTCGGCGTTTTTACGGGGCGTGGAGAACTTGTCATCCTCGAGAGAGGATAGCGACCGAAGGATCTCGTCAACGAGCATCGTGCTCTTCCTCGCGTAGCGACCGGGAAGGTAGAAGAGATCCTTCGCTCGACGCTTCAGGATGACACGCCGTGCAAGTCGTGTCATCCCTGGGACACGTCTTCTGGGCCGCTCCCTGGCTCACGATGACCGGTGATGACCGGTAGTGTAGTTGGGCCTCTGAACGGGCATGAATCTCCTCATACGGAATGATCACTGGCTCTCCCTGTTTTGAAGGAGCGTCCTGAAAGTGAGACCACCGATGAGAACACTGTATCGAGTCCCGGCGTTGAGCATTTCCATTTTGTTCATCGCGGTGACCGGTCTGATTTCGGCAGGGTGCCGGACCGCTGGCGCACCCGCCGCCACGGCGCACCCGGAGGCGTCCCTGTCAGTCACTGACCCACACTCCTTCGCCAGACCGGGGGATGTTTCGGTCTCACACCTTTCACTCGACCTCAATGTCGACTTCGAACGGCGGCAGCTCTCCGGGACAGCCAGGCTCGATCTGGTGAATCACTCCGGCGCCGGACAGGTCATTCTCGACACTCGCGAGCTGGACATCCACAAAGTGACTCTGCAACCCGGCGGCGCTGCTGCGGCCTACAGTCTGGGTGATCCGGTCGAATTTCTGGGCCGGAGGATGTCCATCGACATCACACCGTCCACCAGGTCAGTGACCATAGAATACGGAACCAGACCCGCAGCGGCCGCGCTGCAGTGGCTCTCCGCGGAGCAGACAGCAGGCGGCAGTCACCCGTTCCTGCTCACCCAGTCCGAGGCTATTCTTGCCAGGACCTGGATTCCGCTGCAGGACAGTCCGTCCATCCGATTTACCTGGGATGCGACGGTTCACGTGCCGAATAATCTGCTGGCGGTGATGAGCGCTTCCGACAACCCGCTGGAAAAGAATGCCAGCGGCGTCTATCACTTCGAAATGCGGCAGCCGGTGCCGTCCTACCTCATGGCCCTGGCCGTCGGCGACTTGAGTTTTCGGCGACTTAGCCCTCGCAGCGGGGTCTACGCCGAGCCGGTCGTGGTGGACAAGGCAGCCTGGGAATTTGCAGATACACCGAAGATGATTGCCGCTGCTGAAAAACTATACGGTCCGTATCGCTGGGGGCGTTATGACATCCTGGTCCTTCCACCCAGTTTTCCTTACGGTGGAATGGAAAACCCTAACCTGACCTTTGCCACTCCCACGGTACTGGCAGGCGACCGTTCGCTGGTCTCGCTGGTGGCCCACGAGCTGGCCCACTCCTGGTCGGGGAACCTCGTTACCAACGCCACATGGAACGACTTCTGGCTGAATGAGGGCTTCACCGATTACTTCACGTCCCGGATCATGGAGGAGCTGTACGGCCGCGAGTATTCGGAAATGCTGGCCATTCTGTCGAGGCAGGATCTCGACGATCAGATCGCCGAGCTCGGTGCCGCTCATATCGATGACACGCACCTCTTTCTAAACCTGGCGGGACGCGACCCGGACGAGGGAATGAACGACATCGCCTACAACAAGGGCTACTACTTCCTGAGGATGATCGAGGAGGCTGTCGGGCGCGCACGATGGGACGAATTTCTGAGAACCTATTTCGACACATTCGCCTTTCACTCCATGACCACAAAGGGATTCGAGAGCTATCTGCGTACGCATCTTCTCGTTGAAACGCCGGGATTGGAAGCGAGGCTGAACATCGATGCGTGGCTCTACGGTCCTGGCGTCCCACCGAACGTTCCAGTCGCAAATTCCGCGGCCTTCAGCCGGGTGGACGAGCAACTCGCATCATTTCGCAGCGGAGCGTCGCCATCGGCGCTGGACACTCACGGTTGGAACACCCACCAGTGGGTGCATTTCATTCGCAATCTGCCCACGCCGCTGACTCAGTCTCAGATGGCGGCGCTGGATAGCGCCTTTCACTTCACATCCAGCGGGAATGGCGAGATTCTCGATGTCTGGTTCGAGCAGGCCATCCACAGCGACTACCGCCAGGCGTTTCCGGCGATGGAGCGATTCCTGACCAGCATCGGCCGGCGGAAGTTCCTCAAACCCCTCTACACGGAGCTTGCGAAAACCCCGGCGGGGAAGGAGTTCGCCCTGGCCGTATATCGAAAAGCGCGGCCCGGCTACCATTCGGTTTCCCGGGGGACCATCGATCAGATTCTCGGGGTCGAAAGCGGCGGTTGAGGAGGTTGAAGGTCCGATTTCGTTCGAGGAACACACTGTTTCGAGGTGTGTCCAATCGTCGGTCCGCGGTCACCGATCGGACATCGCGCCCAAAGGGCTGAACGGCTCGTCTTACAGCCGTTCCGCCGGGTCCGGCCGTATTTCTCACTTTGCCCGGCTCCAGCCCTGGACGGCCAACGTCAAATATTTGTAACGGTTGCTGGAACATTCTTTAACGTAATGCGTAGATAGACTAGGATCAGGAATGCATTACCAGGGTCGAGGTGCACCGTGAACCTGTCGAGAATCATGCTGGCGTCAATGGGGCTTCTGGTGTTGAGCGTATCGAGTTCGAACCTTCTGGCGTTGAAGATCGAGCCGGCACCTCTCCCTCTCGATCACGGCGCGATCTACGGCTCGGAATCCGGGACGGAGACCCGCCGCGGTGATTTCAACGCCAATCTGGTCATCACCAGCTCTGAGGAAAAGTTCCGGGAATGGCTCTCCGCGACTCCGGTCCAGCGTGATAAACACGCCCGCTCACAGAAGTTTCGTCCAGGTCAGAAAGGGTATCTGGTTCTTGTCCTGACCAACTACAAAGTCGATCCGGACCAGGATGTCAATCTCACCGCGGACCTAACTCTGGTCGGCCCCAACGGCAAACTCGTCTACCAGCATCGGGACCTCGGTAAATCCGCGTGGGGTCACCCCCGACAGGGCTATCTGGCCATCGAGCCGCACGTCGACTTCGTCTTCGACCGCTCCGACGCACCAGGCACCTACACGTACCGCGTCACTGTTTCGGATCATGCCAGGGGCGGCGTAGTCACGGCTGAAGAAAAGGTCGTACTGATCCGGTAAGGAGGCAAAACTCGCTCCCGGATTCGCAGTTGCCCCTCCGCTTTGAACGATTTTGACAATGGCCGGAACCGCCGCTGAACCTCTGCCGGTGCTCTCGGCGGAGATGATTCGATTCGCCGCCGAGCATCGTGCAACCGTCATCATCGGCTACCCGTTCTGGTTGCGAGTCTTCCTCCTTTCCGGTGTCGTCGCCATCACCCTTGGCAGGCGCATTTACGTATCACCGAGGGTCGCCGCGCGTTCCGCCGATGCCGTTGAACGGTTGATCCGTCACGAACTGGCTCACGTCCGGCAGTGGTCGAGGCTGGGGTTGTTCCGTTTTGCCATCCGCTACCTGGGCGACTATCTTCGCCTGCGAAGATCGGGCCTCGCTGCGCAAGCGGCCTATCGGGCCATACCCTTCGAGGTCGAGGCCCGCGAAGCGGAGGTGGCCCCGCTCCTTTCGTTCAAGACCGGAAATCCAGACTGATCGTTCGGGTTATTCAATGCTCGAGGATCACAGGTTTATAATACGCAGTCTGCCCAAACCGGTCACAACACGGATCCCTCGATGATCGAATTTCACTCGCTGGAGCCTCAGGCGCTCGAACGATTTCTGGAGCGCCAGAAATCGGGCTTCTCCCTGCGCGGTCAGATTGATTTAAACGTGCTCCTCCGGCAGATCCTTCAGAAGTCCTTCGAGTTCGTCCCTTCGGAATCAGGTTCGATTCTTCTCGATGATCCTGTCACGAAAGTGGCTGCCCGCGAGGAGAATGAACTGATATTCATTGCCGCCTTTGGATCGGCAGCTCGGAACCTGATGCGCAAGAGCATGTCCGCCCGCAACGGAATCGTCGGACGGGTCTATCAGACCGGGACTCCGTATCTTTCAGCGGACGTCGATCACGATCAGTTTTTCTTTTCGAAGATCGATGAAACCATCGGGCACAAATCCCAGTCGATCGTTTGCGTGCCGATCTACATCGGCAAGGAGGTCTGTGGTGTCCTGGAACTGATCAACCGTCTGGACGGTCAGCCCTTCAGCGATCGGGATATGGTCCTTCTGGAGATCTTCGCCGGCTACACCTCCTTCACTCTGCAGAACGCGCTCGACGCCAAGCATGCCAACGAACTTGCCAAGAAAGACGACCTTACCGGGCTTTACAACGACCGATGGTTTCACGTCATGCTCTCCGAAATTCTGTTCGAGGCGCAGGCCGGGGGCCTGGAGTGCGTACTGATGTTCATGGACCTCGACAACTTCAAGAGCGTCAACGATACGCACGGCCATCTCGTGGGCAGCCAGGTCCTGCGTGAAACCGGCATCCTGCTGAAGCGCGTCATCGACCGTGCCGGGGCCGTGATCTCGCGCTACGGCGGGGATGAATTCGTGATGATTCTTCCGGACTGTTCCACTGAGGAGGGTCTGCGATACGCCGAGGAGGTGCGCAAGGCGATTGAGGAGACGGTGTACCTGAGCCGCACCTACGGATACGGACTGCCGGCTCTGCGCCTTCGAAACATCGTTACGGCCTCGATTGGCGTTGCCGTTTATCACGACGTGGGCGATGGGGAGTCCATAGACACCGAAAAGAGCGAGCTGCTCAGC
This sequence comes from Acidobacteriota bacterium, assembly GCA_039931435.1. Lineage (GTDB taxonomy): Bacteria > Acidobacteriota > Thermoanaerobaculia > Gp7-AA8 > Gp7-AA8 > JBDTRY01. The sequence goes on from JBDTRY010000052.1 coordinate 18,397, forward strand.
CGTGCGGACGGCGCCATGTACGAGGCGAAGAGCCAGGGAAAGAACCGCGTGGTGGTCGGCGAACCGGCAGCGCGCGCCCGGGAAACAGACTTCTGAAGAGTGTTCGTTTTTGCTATCGTATGCCGTGTTTGTTCATCCCTGTTCTGCATTCATCTCAGGAGGTTTACCTTGTCGAAGATCACCGCCGAATATATCTGGCTGGACGGCCAGAGGCCGACCTCGAAGTTACGTTCGAAAACCAAGATTCTCGATGAGCCGGTGAAACGGGTCGAGGATCTTCCCGAGTGGGGCTTCGACGGATCGAGTACATCGCAGGCAGAGGGACACTTCAGCGATCTGAAGCTGCAGCCGGTGCGCATAATCAAAGATCCCCTGCATGGCGAAGACGACGTGCTTGTGCTGTGCGAAGTTCTGAACCCTGACGGCTCCGTACACTGGAGCAACACGCGTGCACGGCTTCGGGAAATCGACGAAAAGTTTCGCAGCGAAGAAACCTGGTTCGGGATCGAGCAGGAATACACCATGTTCGAGGGCAACCAGCCACTGGGTTGGCCGGACCGGGGATTCCCCGCCCCGCAGGGGGGTTACTACTGCGGGGTCGGAAACGATGAGGTCTTCGGCCGGGAGCTGGTTGAAGCCCATGCCGCCGCATGCATCCGCGCCGGAATCAAGATTGCCGGAACCAACGCGGAAGTGATGCCGGCCCAGTGGGAGTTTCAGATCGGGCCCCTGCCGCCCCTGGAGATGGCGGATGAGCTGTGGCTTGCCCGCTGGCTGCTCTACAGAATCGGCGAGGATCTCGGCATCAGCGCCACGCTCTACCCCAAGCCGGTCAAGGGTGACTGGAACGGCGCCGGGGCACACACGAATTTCTCCACGAAAAAAATGAGGGAGAAGGGCGGCATCGACATCGTCAACGCGGCCATGAAAAAACTCGAGCAGCGGCATGACGATCACATGAAGGTTTACGGTGCTCACAACGAGGAACGCCTGACAGGACTGCACGAGACGGCACCGATTCACGAGTTCCGGTTCGGCGTGAGCGACCGGGGAGCATCCGTGCGAATTCCGATGGCCACGGC
>JBDTRY010000053.1:0-18892 GCA_039931435.1 Acidobacteriota bacterium
AATGCTGTTCTTTCTCACAGATCAATCCTCTGATTTTCGGAATACCAGCAACGGGGCTGGCGATGTTCACGAATTGCGCAACATGGGAGCCGGGCGAGCCGGGCTCATCGAGAACGTTCAGTAAAGCCATGAAGGCGCACCGCAAATTTCACCTCACTCCGCAAACCCCATCAGGCTGGCCGCAAGCTCCCTCTCAGGACCTGAATTTCCCCGGGGGGGGGGCGGCGCGGGACGCCACCCCGCCGGACGCCTGGAAGGCGTCACTCCGAAGAGGTTTCCTCGCGCATCGGAGTGACGGCATCCTTGCCGTCCGGACCGGCGGCTTCCAGCCGCCGCGTATTCCGTGCATTCAGGAAGCGTTGAACGATCGTTCCCTTCGACCGGCACCGACTTCGATCTACCGTGGTTCTTCCTCAAAATCCGATGGTAGACCCCTATTTGTTGACCCCCTAACGTCCGCCGGACACCTGCACTCCGGAAATGGGAAGCTGCCCATCGACAACGATCGAGGTGAAGCTCAGACTCGGCTGATCCACAGTTACAATCACGTATCCCAGTCCGTAAAAGCCGAATCTTTCAGGCGGACAGCCGTTAAAGATCAATGATGCATCGAAACCTCCAAATTGAATGACCGTATCCGGGGGTACAGTGACAGTCCGCGCATCGATGACACGATCATCGCACGCCCGATAAACTTCAACGATCGCCTGGGCTTGCGAAGTGCCGGCGTTGTAGACCCCCACATTGATGTGACTCGGCAGCTCGCCCAAACTGATGCCTGTATGTACCTGACGCTGGTGCGCAGGGGTCAGGGACCTCCAGACCGGAAGGCTCGTCTTACCGTAAATGAGCTGAATCGTCGGCGGCACCGCGCCCGCGGAATCTACGAGCGCGGGCAGCAATGCACTGTCAACGAAAACCTCGGGCGGCACATCAAAATGCGTAATCCATAGAGGCGTGGCATCGGGAAAAAGGGGCCCGACCTCGAAGGCTGTTGTCGTAGATCGTCCGGGAGGGATGGAAAACTCAGTTTTTGTTCCTGGCACCATGAAAAATCCGTTCGAAACGCCGAGGCGACGGATCGTGGCTTCGGTGGCACCAAGATTGTGAAAGCTGGTGTCCGCGTCCCAACGGATGAATGCGGTGCTACCCGGTAGGGTTGCTCCCTGCGAACGAGCGCCGAGGACGAATACGTCCTCAGCGGGCAGCGCTTGAGTCAGGCTCAGGAAGACGATCAGCAGCAGTAATTTTCTCATCGTCGTCCTCCTAATAAGCGATGCGAGTCAGATAGACCTCACCCGGTTTTGCCGGCAGTCCAATCCAGGCAGCCGTAGCTTTTTCGCCGTCCGAAAAAGCCCAATCCCAAATATCCTTATAATCGCCGATAAAACCCTGAAAGGTTTGCGGCGTCGTCGGATTGGAATCGAATGTGCTGATTTGCTGATCATTCTGAAGCCGGGTGCCAGTGGGATTGATGAACGAGTAATAGTCTCTATACAAAAGGTTGTTGGAATCACTGTGTCGATCGTAATAGGTCACCACCATGTTGCCTGAGGCGTTAAAATCCAGGGCTGGCATGAACTGATCGTTGGCGGTGTACTGGGTGATCAGCTTCTTTTGCTCCCAGCCATACGAGTTGCATACCGAGGTGCACGGCTTATACGCATATTTCACATCGGTTCCCTGCGAACCGTTCTCGTGCCAGACCACGACAATCTTGTTCGACGGAGTATTAAACCGTGCCATCGGAACCGTTGACGCTCGGATTCCTCCATTCAGTGCCGGCGATGACCTTGTAAGCGATCCCGACGCGACCACGTCATGAGCTCCGTATGAAACGCCGAAGTCTGTCGATCTTGCCATACGGATATCGTTGGTTGCGAAGTTGACCCAGATTACATAAACGTACCCCGTTCCCGGAGCAACAACGATTTGCGGATTGGCAAGCGGGAGGCCGGTGGGACCCTGCCCATAGGCTACGACGGTTTTCTGCGCGAATGACGCTCCGCCATCGGTGCTGCGAGCAACCACAATCGCGGTATTGTTACTGACATAATCCCAGCTCGCGTAGGCGACGTAAACGTACCCCAGACTGCCCGTGTGCCAGGATACCGCGATGGCCGGTTTGTCCAGAAAGTATCCAGAACCACGGGAGTCCGCAATTGTTGGAGAGGACCACGATGCTCCCCCGTCATCGGAGTGCCAGACAGCAACCGCGTTGGGCGTCGAGCCGGGATTGCCTGAATTAAAAGCGATTCCGGAGCAGTACTCTCTGGTCGGTGCGATACCGCCCGTGTAAGGATTGATTGCCATCAGCGGGTCGCCTGTGAGGCTATAGCCTCCGGGCAAAGACAACTGGCCTCCGGCAAATGTCGAAAAATTTGTTGTGCTGGCAAATTGAATTCGCGCCGTAAGCGGATTTGGCGCGACATATTTTATATAGGTTGAGGTAGTTCGATCGACGCCACCGACATTGATGCTCATGACTGAGGGTTCCACGTCCTGAAGATCGTCGTTCGTGACGTTGACAGTGCTGACGATCGATGCATCTGGCATGATTGACAGCGAAGGTTGTGGCACAAACGAAGACCCGGCTCGAGCATCTGAAACGTCATTCCCGTTCTGACCCGCGATGCCGGTTTGCGCCGCCTGAAGACTAGCAAGCGCCTGGTAATATACGACGCCGCTCAGGAAGCTTTTATTGAGCTGGTCGATCGTAAGCGGTGGCACCTTCACTCCGGAAAGAATTGGCGCGACCGGAAGTGGATCAGGAGCAGCCGCTATTGCGGGAGGCATCTGATCAGCAGGAATGTGCGGCGGGTCGGAAGCAAAAAGAAAGCAAGGGCAATGAAAGCTGCAGCGACTAAGACGAATAACCTTTTTCCGGGGGACATTTTTTTCTCCTTGGACGGGGCACGTAGGAACAACTCAAGAAAGCCGGGGTCATCTCATTGCATCCACCTCCTTCAGAATCTCTCCTCACTTATTAGGAGTGTCAGAAAACGCGCCGTCCCTACCCCCCAGTGGACATAAAATAATAGTTGGCGATAAACTGGAAGATTGGCGCCCACCGGACTTCAGGGGGGTAACCTCATTGCGCGCGTTTCCGTCATTGCCCACTAAAACGGTATACGAAGAGCGGATCGGAAACGTCGCACCGGAGTTCCGGGCAGCGACGGAACCATAGCCAACAATTGCCGGGCGGGCTAAATGGGGTCAAGACTTCCATGCTCCAAAGAAGGAGTGCGGCAACGTTCCGCCCGTCGGCCCCGCAAGTCCTCGCTCGGCTGGCGCAATATGGGCGAGCAGGTATGAAGTCTGCTCGGCGCTGCCAGCCCAACTCCCACCGCGGCGGCCGCTCGTCCGAGGCCGCCGCTATCATTCTCGAAAAGCGGTTTCACCGGCGTTGACCCCATCAGACCGACCGGGTATGCTGCGCACTTGTGAAAAGTTTCACGGCCTTTCCCACGCCAATTCTCACGCGAAATCGTTGAATAAGCAGGTACAAATCCGCGGCGCCGTCCGCTCGAATGTGTTCCGGAATTTTTGTCTGATCACCTTATGGCGCGAATCACAGTAGACGGTATCGAAGTGGACGTGCCCGATGGCATCAACGCCATCGAGGCGGCCAAGGCCGCTGGCGTCCACGTTCCCCATTTCTGCTATCACCCCAGCCTCTCCATCGTCGGGCAGTGCCGTATGTGCCTTGTGGAAATCGAGGGAGTTCCCAAACTCCAGGTGGCCTGCGCAACCACGATCAGGGACGGCATGAAACTGGCCGTCTGGAACGAAAAGGTCGACAAGGCTCGCAAGGGGCAGATGGAATTCCTGCTCATCAACCATCCCCTGGACTGCCCCATCTGCGACAAGGCCGGTGAGTGTCCCCTCCAGGACTACTCGTTCAACTACGGAACGGTGACCTCCCGTTACGGTGAGCCGAAACGGACCTATCCGGGAATGGACCGCACCGCCATCGGTCCGCATGTTCTTCAGAACATGAACCGCTGCATTCACTGCACCCGCTGCATCCGTTTCACCGAGGAGATCACCGGTACGAGCGAACTGGCGTTCTTCAAGCGGGGGGCGTCTACGGAAGTGGGTATCTTCCCGGGAGTGCCCATCGACAACTGGATGAGTGCCTGCGTCACCGATCTCTGCCCCACCGGCGCATTGACCACGAGGGAATTCCGTTTCGAGTCCAGAGTCTGGAACCTGGACAACACGGATTCCGTCTGCAATGGCTGCGACGTCGGCTGCAATCTCTTCATCGGTCAACGCAGTGGAAAGATCTACCGCTACCGTCCCCGGGTGAACGAAGACGTCAACGACCACTGGCTCTGCGACTACGGCCGCTTCTCCTACGAACGCTACGACGTCGATCGTTTCGTCGTTCCCAAGATCGACCGGGACGGTTACCTCGGGGTCTCCACCTGGGACGAAGCGTTCGAACTCGTGGCCGGCAAGATCCAGGATGCTTCGCCGGAGAACATCGCTGTCATCGCCTCAGCCCAGATGACGAACGAGGAAGGATTTCTTCTCCGGCAACTCTTCGTCGACCAGATCGGCACGAAGAATGTGGACGTGATGGTAGATCCCATCGGCCCGATTCGCATGAAGTCCCGCACCGAATGGCTCACCGGCACGCAGGCAGGCCCCAATCTGCGCGGTCTGCGTGACGTCGGCGTCGGTCCGGCTCCTGACGGACGGAAGGCGACCGACTTCATGGACAACGGTGCCGAGGGCGTCGAGGTGCTCTATATCTGCGAGACGAACTTCAGCGAGCGAACCCGCGACCCGCGCGTTGTGGCCAACCTTCGCCAGGCGAAGTTCCTTGTCGTGCACGCCTGGGAGAATCATCCGTTGACCGAGGTTGCCGACGTCGTTTTGCCCTCGACGATCTTCGCCGAGAAGAGTGGGACGTACACCAACGTCCAGGGGCGTGTGCAGCGCATCGCTCAGGCCTATCCTCCCAAGGGTCAGGCCCGAACGGACCTCGATATTTTTCAGCGCCTCTCCGCGTGGCTTCAGGGAAAAACCGGGGCCATCCACACCGCCGATGCCGAGAGCCTGTTCGAAGAGTTGCGGGCATCGGTTCCAGCCTTCCGCCAGATGCGCTGGGACGAAGCGGGCCAGTTCGGAATGATCGCCGGAGGGGGCTCGGCGGAATCGGCCACCTGATCCACCATGAATTTCGACGCCACCGACATCGTCCTCTCCTTCGTCAAGATCGGAATCGTCCTCGCGACGATGCTGAATGTCACCCCCATCATGGTCTGGGTGGAACGGCGAGGCAGCGCTCTCATTCAGGACCGAGTGGGCCCCAACCGCGTCGGTCCCTTCGGCCTGCTGCAGTCGTTTGCCGACGCCCTGAAGTTCATTCTCAAGGAAGACGTCATTCCGGCCCAGGCTCACAAATGGCTGTACACCCTGGCGCCGATGTTCGGGTTGATCCCGGCGGTGACCACCATCGCCGTCGTGCCCTGGGGAAAGCCGTTCGTCATCCCCGAGATGCATGTATTCGGACGGACCCTGTTCGAAGGCGGCCGTCTTTTCGAGCCCATCATCGCCGACGTCAACATCGGCATCCTGGTCATCTTCGCTCTGGCTTCGATGGGGGTGTACGGGCTGGTGACGGCGGGCTGGGCTTCGAGCAACAAATACTCGATGTTCGGAGCGGTACGTGCTTCGGCACAGATGATCTCCTACGAGCTGGCGCTGACGCTTTCGGCGGTGGGAGTGCTCATGGCCTCCGGATCCCTCCGGCTCATGGATGTTGTTCACAACCAGACCGGCTATTTCGTCCTCTTTCACGTGATCCAGATTCCGGCCTGGAACGTCTTCCCGATGTTCATCGGTTTCGTCGTATTCAGCACAGCGGGATTCGCCGAGACCAATCGCCTTCCCTTCGACCTTCCCGAAGCGGAAGCGGAACTGGTAGCCGGCTATCACACCGAATATTCATCGATGAAGTTCGCCATGTTCTTCATGGCCGAGTACATGGCCATGGCCACCATGTCCGCACTGATCGTGACGTTGTTCCTCGGCGGCTGGGACATCCCCTGGTGGAATGAGCCGGCGAACTGGATCGGATTTCTGCTCTCCGCGCTCGCTTTCGGAGCGAAGGTCAGTTTCATTCTCTTTGTATTCGTCTGGGTACGCTGGACTCTGCCCCGCTTCAAATATGATCAACTGATGCGTCTGGGCTGGAAGGTCTTCCTGCCCCTGGCCCTGCTGAACGTGGTCCTGGTTGCCTTGTTCATCGCTTTTCGCTGGATCTGAGCTGATGATTCTCGAGTACACAGTCTTCTTCGTCTTCGCGGCCATCGCCGTGATTTTCGGTATCGTGGTCATCGCCCACCGCAATCCGGTGGTCAGCGCTTTGTCACTGGTGGCGTCCCTGTTTTCCCTGGCGGTGATGTACATCCTGCTGGAAGCTCCCTTCATCGCCGCACTGCAGGTGATCGTCTATGCCGGGGCGATCATGGTGCTGTTTCTCTTCGTGATCATGCTGCTCAATCTTCAGAAAACGATCGAACCGCGTACCCATCCTATACAGCAGTTCCTTGGCTGGACGGGCTCGGCAGCGTTCGCCATCACCATCACTTATTATCTGGCCAAGGGAGCCGTCATTCTGATCCTGCCGTCCACTCCCTTCGAGGCCAGCGCGCGTACGATCGGCATCAGCCTGTTCCAGGCGTATCTGTTCCCCTTCGAGATGGTTTCGATCCTGCTGCTGGCGGCTATCGTCGGCGCTCTGGTACTTTCCCAGAAGTTACGGCCGCAGGTGCCTCTGGAAGGAGCGGAGCAGCGATGATTCCCACTTCCTGGTTCCTGGTGCTGGGCGCGATCCTCTTTTCCATCGGGGTCTGCGGTGTCCTGGTACGCAGAAACGGGATCGTCATGTTCATGTCCATCGAACTGATGGTCAACGCCGTGAACCTCACCTTCATCGCCTACGCCCGGCAGCTGCATTCGCTGCACGGACTGATCTTCGTGTTTTTCATCATGGCCATCGCTGCCGCGGAGGCGGCCGTAGGCCTGGCAATTTTCATCGCTCTTTTCCGTCATCGGGACACGATCGATGTGGACGAGGCAAATCTGATGCACTGGTAACATTCGGCGGCCGGTTTCCGGCCGTCAGTCTCAACGGCACGATCGTCGCATTTCAGAGCCATGCGAGGTGCCGAAAATGAACAGAACAGAAGAGCCAGTTGACAGGAATGACGACGAAGAGAGGGACAGAAATCAGAACGGGATCGCGGACTCCATCGAGCCGCCTCAGCCTGATATCGCCGCCGGATCGGAACAGCTCGCGGAGCGCCTTCGGGAGAACACGTCCACCGATCCGTCGCTTTCGGGTGGAGACATCGACGCCGAGTGGGAAATGGCAGAATCGGGTGGCGAAGAGACCGTGGCAGGAAGCACGCCCACTCCCGGCCAGAACGTGGTCGAAGAGCTCGGCAAGGCAATGGGGATCAACTACGCTGACGACGAAGTACTGAAAGTCGGTGAGAAGGAACGGGAGCGCGATCGACATCGCTGGGAGCTCGACCCCGCCTCTTCCGAGGACTATCAGGAGCGGGTAAAAGACGAGAAGTAGCAGGCGCGGCATCTTTCCGCGTCTGAAAATTCAAGACGTGGGGAGATCGACGATGAAGCTTGAAGGATGAAATCCAAGGGGTGAGCGGCAGCTCATTCCAACGGGGCCATCCTTCATTCTTTTTCAGCGCACTGCTATGTTGAACAGCCTCGGTCTGATTCCGCTCGTACCCTTCATCGGCTTTCTTCTGAACGGCACCATCGGTCAGAAAGCCGGGAAGAAATTCGCCTCCGTCGTGGCCCTTCTGGCCAGCTTTACGGCCGCGCTCCTGGCTACCGTGGCCGCCGTGGCCTATCACGGCGCGCATCCCGCCGGCGAACCTGCCGTGAACGTCGTCTACACATGGTTCATGGCCGGCGGAGTCGGAACCGACATAGCCTTCCAGATCGATCCCCTCTCCGTCATCATGGTTCTGGTCGTGACCTGGGTCGGATTTCTGATCCACCTCTATTCCGTTGGTTACATGGCCCACGAGGAAGGGTACGCGCGGTATTTCGCCTACCTCAATCTGTTCCTGGCGGCCATGCTCATCCTGGTACTGGGAAGCAGTTACCTCTTCATCTTCGTAGGGTGGGAAGGCGTCGGGCTCTGCTCCTACCTCCTCATCGGCTACTACTACGACAAGGACTTTGCTGCCAACGCCGGCCGGAAAGCATTCGTGGTGAACCGCATCGGCGACTTCGGATTTCTCATCGCTATGTTCCTGATGTTCACGCACATCGGGTCCGTCGATTTCCGCCAGGTAGCCGAGACCGTAGCCGGAGGCGGCGTTTCGCACGGCATCGTTGCCGCCATCTGCCTTCTTCTATTTCTGGGAGCGTGCGGAAAGTCTGCGCAGATTCCCCTGTACGTCTGGCTTCCGGACGCCATGGCAGGGCCTACTCCCGTGTCCGCGCTCATCCACGCCGCAACCATGGTCACGGCCGGCGTCTATCTCGTCGTACGCTCGAACGTGCTGTTTCGCTCGGCGCCGGAGGCGATGCTGGTCGTGGCCGTCATCGGCGCAGCCACCGCGCTATTTTCCGCCACGATCGCCGTCGCTCAGAACGACATCAAGAAAGTGCTGGCTTACTCCACCGTTTCGCAGCTGGGATTCATGTTCATGGCTGCCGGTGTGGGCGCCTTCGTAGCGGCGATCTTTCACCTGGTCACGCATGCCTTTTTCAAAGCCTGCCTCTTTCTCGGATCCGGGTCGGTCATCCATGCCATGGGTGGGGAGCAGGACATTCGGCAGATGGGCGGTCTGAAAACAAAAATACCCATCACTTACTGGACCTTCGCCGTGGCCACGTACGCCATTGCCGGCCTGCCTCTGGCCTCAGGATTTTTCTCCAAGGACGAGTTGCTCGCTTCGGCCATGGCCACGCCCTACTTCCCGGCCATGGGAAAAGTAATCTGGGCGGTGGGAACGGTCGCCGCTCTGCTGACGGCGTTCTACATGTACCGGCTTCTCTACCTGGTCTTCTTCGGCAAGTTCCGGGGGACCCACGAGCAGGAGCATCACCTGCACGAATCCCCGGCGACGATGACTGTTCCGCTGGTGATCCTCGCTGCCCTCTCGGCAGTGGGCGGACTGCTTGGCGTACCCCTCATTCTGGGGGGCGCCGTCGGGGTGCCGCACTTGCTCGAACACTGGCTGGAAGCGATTTTCCCGGATGTGGCGGGAATCCACCCCGGCGTGTTCGAGATTCCGGCCGGGAACGAAGTGATGGTGATGGTTGGCTCGACGCTCATGGCCCTGATCGGCTGGTGGGTAGCGCGGACGCTGTACCGCAACCGGGGCCTGGAAAGCGACGAACGCTTCGGCTCGCGCGCGCCGGGGCTGATGACCACGCTGGCGAACAAGTACTACATCGACGAATACTACGATCTGCTGCTCGTCAAGCCGTTGACCAAGCTATCGGTGTTTTTCTGGAGAATCGTGGACGCCATCATCGACGGCCTGCTCAGCCTCATGGGATACGTCGTCGCCGCTGCAGGCGATCTGATGCGCTTCATCCAGACAGGGAACGTTCGAAACTACGCGCTGATGCTGTTCGGCGGAGTGCTGGTTTTCATCTGGGTATTCGTTTGAGGTCGGGCTTCCATTGCGATCGCCCCTCCGCCGGTTCTGCGTTGACTTGAGGTACTGATGGATCACTTGTTGAGCATCGTTTTATGGCTGCCGCTCGCAGGAGCGATCGTGCTGGCTTTTCTTCCGCGTTCTGCGGAGACGGCCATCAAGAGCGGCGGCCTGATTCTGGCCGTAGTGACCTTCATTGCCTCGTTGATGATCCTCCCCCAGTTCCGGGTGGGCGTGGCCGCCTTCCAGCTCGTTGAGCACTGTCAGTGGATCCCTTCCTGGGGCATCAGCTACTTCATCGGCGTCGACGGCATTTCCCTCTGGCTCGTTCTGCTCACCACGCTCCTCGGTCCCGTGGTTCTGCTTTCTTCGTGGAACTCCATTCACAAGTATGTGAAGGAGTACGTGCTGGCCATGCTTCTGCTGGAATCGGCCATGGTCGGTTCGTTCATGGCCATGGACCTGCTTCTCTTTTACGTCTTCTTCGAGCTGATGCTCATTCCCATGTATCTGATCATCGGCGTCTGGGGTGGTCCGAACCGCATTTACGCTGCCATTAAATTCTTCATCTTCACCGTCAGCGGTTCCCTGTTGATGCTCCTCGCTATCCTCTACCTCGTCTACCTGTACTACGTTCAGACGGGAGTGCTGACGTTCACCATCTCTGATCTCTACAACGTCCATCTGGCGATGAACGTGGAGGTCTGGCTCTTCTTTGCCTTCGCTCTGGCCTTCGCCATCAAGGTGCCACTCTTCCCGCTTCACACCTGGCTTCCTGATGCCCACGTCGAAGCCCCGACCGGTGGATCCATCGCTCTTGCCGCGGTCATGCTCAAGGTGGGAACCTACGGTTTTCTTCGTTTTGTCCTGCCCCTGTTTCCGCACGCCAGCATGCACTGGTCGTGGCTTTTCGCGGCGCTCTCTCTGATCGGCATCATTTACGGAGCGCTGGTGGCCTGGGTTCAGCCGGACATGAAGAAACTGGTGGCCTATTCGTCAGTCTCCCATCTCGGGTTCTGCATCCTGGGAATCTTCGCCATGAACGCTGCCGGTGTACAGGGTTCACTGATGCAGATGATCAACCACGGTCTGTCTACCGGCGCCCTCTTCCTTCTGGTGGGAGTGATTTACGACCGCAGGCACACGCGGCTGCTTTCCGATTTCGGGGGCCTTTCCCGCTCCGTTCCCATCTACTCCACACTTCTGGTAATCGCCGTGCTTTCCTCGGTCGGCCTACCCGGTCTGAACGGGTTCATCGGGGAATTTCTCGTGCTCGTCGGCGCCTTCCGCTGGAATCCACTGTACGGCGTGATCGCTGCCATAGGCGTCATCCTCGCGGCCATCTACCTGCTCTGGCTCGTACAGAAAGTGATCTTCGGGCCCATCACTCATGAAGAAAACAGAACGATGAAGGACATCGCCTGGAACGAGCTGCTGGCTGTGATCCCTCTGATAATCATGATGGTATGGATCGGCGTTCGCCCCGAGCCCTTCCTCCAGCGCATGGAGCCTTCCGTTCAGCAGCTGCTTTCCACGGTCACGGATCGCGCTGGTGCACCGCCGCCCGTCTCTGACAGCCGGGGAGGTGTCCGTTGACACTGACACCGCTGCTGGAACCGAACTGGCTGCAGTCGATCCTGCCGGAGATCATTCTCTCCTGCGCCGGAATGCTCCTCATTCTGCTGGACGCTTTCCTTCCCGGCGCGCGCCGTGCCTTCGCTCCTGTGGCCATAATGGCGATTCTCATCGCCGGTTGGTCGGAATCCTTCGTCGTTGCCGGAATGTACTTTGGCCGGACTTACCAGATCAGCCCGCTCACGGTTCTGTTCGATTTCATTTTTCTTACAGCGACGCTGCTGGCGGTGATGTACTCGTATGAATACCTTCAACGTCAGAATGTCGACGGCGGGGAGTTCTATGCGCTGATTCTCTGGGCTGCGGTGGGAATGATGATGATGGCCAAAGGAATGGACCTGCTCATCGTCGTCCTCGGGCTGGAACTGCTCTCGATCTGCATCTTCGTCCTGGTCGGATTCAATGGCCGCGTGACGATATCGAACGAGGCCAGCCTCAAGTACTTCCTCATGGGAGCCTTCGCCACGGGCTTCATCCTCTATGGCACGGCCCTCTTCTATGGCGCCAGCGGCTCGACGCAGCTGGAACAGCTGGGCAACTTCTTCAGCAGGGCACAACCGTCCGATCCCACATTGACGATCGCTTTCGTGCTCCTCATCGCCGGGTTCGGATTCAAACTGGCCGTCGTTCCCTTTCACTCCTGGGCGCCTGACGTCTATCAGGGCGCCCCGACCCCCGTTGCCGCCTGGCTTTCCGTGGCCCCGAAAGCCGCCACCCTGGTGGCGCTGATCCGAATCCTCAATGCCATGCTTCCCATTTCCACGGCCGCACGATGGACGACCATCGTGGCCGTGCTGGCCGTGCTGTCCATGGTCCTCGGGAACTTCGTGGCCATCGCTCAGCGCGATCTGAAGCGCATGCTGGCCTACTCCGGTATCGCTCATGTCGGGTACATGATGATCGCTCTGATCACTCTCGGACCCGATTCCGTCGCCGCCGTTGCCGTGTACGCAATCACGTACGTTCTGATGAACGTGGGAGCGTTCGGAGTGGTGTCGTTACTGGACAAGAATCAGAACGACTCCCAGACCCTCGACGATATCGCCGGCCTGGGATTCCGCCGGCCCTTCCATGGGCTGGCGCTGGCAATTTTCATGTTTTCCCTCTCCGGGCTACCACCGACCGCCGGGTTCATCTCCAAGCTCTACATTTTCCGTGTGGCGCTCTCCAGCGGACACACCACCGTGGCCATCATCGCCATCCTCACCAGTATTGTCTCGGTCTACTACTATCTTCGCGTGGTGTACTTTCTCTATATGAAGGACTCCGAGGATGTGCCGGTGCAGACGATTGCTGGTCCGATGGCTACCGGCGCTCTGGCAATCTCCATTATCGGGATCTTCGCCATCGGCATCTTTCCCACGCCGCTCTTCCAGGTGGCATTGCGGGCGGCGAACGGCCTGATCGGGAATCATTGAATCCATGAGAGAGGCAACGTCCGCTCCGCCCGCCGGCAGAACGTCGTCTACCTCCAGGCCCTGACGAGTCGAGCCGATTGCAATGGGATCTTTCTCGAAACCACCGCCGCAACCGAAGGAAGCCATCTCCGAACTGACGACGGGCCGTCTGTCGATCTACCTGCGCTGTCTTAGCTATCTCGAGTCCCAGGGTGAGAAGACGGTTTCCTCGCACGAGCTGGCCAGTCGTTTCCACCTCAACTCGTCGCAGATCCGCAAAGACCTCGCCTACTTCGGTGAGCTGGGCATTCGAGGGGTGGGCTACGACATCCGCCACCTGAAAGAGCATCTGGTCCGGACACTGGGCATGGACCAGCAGCGCGTGGTCGTCATCGCCGGAGCCGGAAACCTCGGAGTGGCCCTGGCCAACTACCGCGGTTTCAACAGCGGCAGCTTTCAGATTGCGGCCCTGCTCGACTCCGACCCGAAGAAGTTCGGGAGGAAGATCCCGAACGAAATTCTGATCGAGCCCTTCGAGCATCTGGAGGCAATCGTCCGGGACCGCAGGGTTGAGATCGGCATCATCGCCGTACCGGCCGAGAGTGCGCAGCACGTATTCGACCGGTTTGCCGACGCCGGGATCTGCGCCATTCTGAACTTTGCACCTGTTCAGGTTCGAACACGCGAGCGGGTAAAGCTGCGAAACGTGGATTTGCGCATTCACCTCGAAACCCTCTCCTTCTTCCTGCAGAACGCCGCCGGCGGCGAGTGCGCCTCGACAACGGACGACCAGCCATTTATCGACCAGGGGCGGGGCAAATGACCGGAGAAAAGCGCGGGAGCGAAAGCCTCGCTCCGGTGTGGTGGTCCATCGCTGTCGTGCTCATCATCATCGCCGCCGCCCTCTGGATCCGGACCTGGTGAGAAAATACGCGTGGCTTCCTGGCGGGTCTCGGGGCGCTGCCTGTCAAATGAGCCCGCTGAAGTGGCCGGACATTCCGATGTGCGGGGGTCTTTTTGAGCAACCGGGAGGGTGGAAGAGATCCTTCGCTCGACGCTCAGGATGACAAGTTGATCCTTCACTCGACGCTCGGGATGAGAAGTTGGTTCTTCGCTCGACGCCCTGAATAAAAGGTAACGATCGTGTCATCCCGAACGAGCAAAGCGAGGAGGGATCTTTCGCACGTGCAGGGACCGGATGAGATATGCCCAATGGTTTGTGTCATCCCCGCGACGCCGCGACTTCTGCGAGCTCCCCGCTCTTCGATGCCAGTGGTTACGCAGTCTGGACCACGCGCACCGATTTCTCTTCGAGCTGGTCGTAGAGTTCCTGAAGTACCGAGGTGATCTCTCCTCGACGGCTGTTACCGATAATCCGCCCGTCGATTTCCGACACCGGCATCACGGCCAGCGTCGTACTGGTGACAAAGGCCTCGTCCAGGGTGAAGAGCTCATCCTCGCGAAGCGGACGTTCATCGACGCGGATCTTCGCTTCCAGAGCAAGCGAGATGACGTGATCCCGGACCGTTCCGGGAAGGATACTGGTATCCGCCGGATGGGTGATCAATCTTCCGTCCCGAACGGCGAAGAAGCTGGTGCTGGCACCCTCTTTCACTTCCTGGTCCTTCATGAGCAGAGCTTCTTCAGCGCCGGCCTGCTGGGCTTTGCGCTTGGCCAGTACATTCCCCAGCAGGTTCACCGACTTTACATTGCAGTACTTCCAGCGGCTGTCCTCGGCCGTGATCGTGGAGATCCCCCGCTCTTTCTTCGCCGCGTCCGGAAACTCGTAACCCCGGGTATAAGCCAGTGCAACCGGTTCAATGTCGGCCGGACAGAAATGGACTCTCTCCGTGACTCCTCTGGTGACCTGCACATAAACGATTCCTGCCAGGAACTCCGTCCGCTGCAGCAGCTCGTCGCACATTTTGTAAAAGGAGGCTTCGGTCCACGGATTCGTAATCTCGATTTCAGCAAGCCCGTTCGTCATCCGCCGGAAGTGGTCCTGAGGCAGGACCAGGCGCCCGTTGAGAAACTTTATCACTTCATAGATTCCGTCACCGAACTGATACCCGCGATCTTCGACCCGGATGACCGGTTCGTCGGTTGTGGTGAATCTTCCGTTGAAATAGAGAACGTCCATGTCGATGAACCTCGCCCTTGAAATTGATCTTATTGGCCCAAGCCCTCTTCTGATGACACCGTCGACTCCCATGCGGCCAGCTCTGGAGAGAGGTTTCTCTAGTGTAAACGCACTAGTGGCGTGTATTGGATGAATTGGTACCAGATGACGCAGGAATCGGCGACGTGAGCTAGGCGCGCCGACGCAGGCATAGCGGCTCCTATGCTGAGGAGGCGCAACAACGCTCACGGCGTCGAGACCAAGTCAGGTGGTACCAATTTGTCCAATACACGCCACCAGGCACGTTGAAAATCCTACACCCTACACTCCCTTGACGATGACGAGCGTTCGGTCGTCTTCTCCTTCCCTGCCCCACTGCGCGATTCTTTTCATGATGATATTTGTCAGCTCGGAGGCCGACGCCTCGCGATTCGTCTTCACCAGTTTCTGCAGACGTTCCAGTCCGAATTCGGTTTCCTGAGCGTCGTGAGCCTCTACGATTCCATCCGTGTACAGACAGAGCACGTCACCCTTCTCCACCTGTACGTATCCCCGCCGGTACGTGGCGTCGGGGGTTGGCCCCAGAACCATGCCCCCGGCCTGCAGAAGTTCGAAGCGATTGCCCTTGAGGAGGAACGGCGGGTTGTGGCCTGCGTTGGTGTAAATCAAAGTCCCACCCAGCTCCAGCTCGCCATAGAATAGGGAGACGAATTTCGTGGTCATCCTGCTGCGATGGATGATCGAGTTCAGTTTCTGCATCGTGCGTACAATTTTGAAATCGCGGTCCACTCCCATTCGCAGCCCCATGTAGATGTCCCGCACAACCAGCGCCGCGGGAAGACCATGCCCAGTTCCATCAGCGATGGCCAGTCCCAGAATGGAGTCCGAGACCGGGATGTAGTCGTAGAAGTCGCCGCTGACGATTTCTGCCGGAATGGACTTCCCATAGATCTCGAAACCCTCGTAGACCGGCGTGCGCTGGGGCAGGATGGACTGCTGAATGCGCTGCGCCTCGGAGAGCACGGACTGATAGCGCTCGGCGCGCAGTCGCTGGTTGATGGAATAGCGAAGGAGATTGAGGGAAAAGAGCAGATCCTCGCGGCTCGACTCGGGTGCCACGTTGAAGCTGACGATGTAATCCTCGTTGTCCCCCACGGCAATGGCCGCGAAGCGCTGCACGCCCAGTTGCTCTTCCAGGACGGGATCTACTCCGGCATCTCCCACATTCATGACCACGATGCCATTTTCCAGGGTCATGGACATCGGCCTGTAGTCCCGCGGGACCTGAATGCCCAGCACTCCCTGCGAGGAGCCGAAGCGCTCCACAAGTTCGTACACTCCGCTGTCCCGGCATTCGTAGAGCCGGCCTCCGCTGATTCCCAGCTCCTTGAAATTCGTGGAGATGGTTCGGGCCAGATGAGAGACGGTCATGCGCTCATCGGGTAGTGTCTCGATGGATTCGATGGCGCGCTGGATCTTTGCCAGTAGCTGCTTGTAGTCCATTACTGAAGGGCCACTCCATCAAGCCTGTATGGCGCGGTCAGACCCATGAGCTTCAACACCGTGGCGTAAACATCAGCGATGTAGGGCGAGCGATCCGTCTGCAGCTTGCGGTTATAGAAGAAGATCCCCTTGACCAGCTCAGGATTTACCGAACAGTGGTCACCACTCCACACGCGCTTGTTCTCTTCGATGAGGTTTTTCTGAATACCACCCAGTGAGGTCTGCCACGAGACCCTGTAACCCTCGGAGTTCGTGACGAAGAGATCCGGGACGAGATTCGGATCGAAGCCGCTGTAGGCCTCCTCGCGCGTGTAGACGCGGGAAACGGGATGCTCTCCGTTCTCAGGATCGACGATCGTTTCCAGCTTCTGCTTCAACTCCGCACGCAGAGATTCGTACTCCGCGCCCGGAGCAACGATTCCCTGCGCCTCGCGCCCCCGGAGATTGATGTACATGTCTCCCAGCCCCATGGCGTAGGCCCGCGTATGCGACCAGTCCACGTTCTCCCAGAACTCTCCGTGGTCGAAGAGAATCTCCAGATTCCTGGCCTTTACTTCCACCCCGCTCTTCAGAGTCATGTACCCGTTCTGAACCAGCCAGGTGTTGTAGTTTATCGATTTTCGCCACGTGGTGAACCCGTGGTCGGAGAGCACGATCAGAGCCGCGTCATTTTTCTCCGCGGCGGCCATGGCTTCACCTACGATTCCATCCATGATCTGGTAGGACTGAAGCAGGCCTCCACCCCATTTCGCCGCAAGCTTCGCGTCGTAGGCGGGATGGCCGGGATCGATCAGGCGCCAGAATACATGCCCGACCCGATCCGGGAACTCGAAGACCTGAACGAGCAGGTCGTAGTCATTGGCCGCCAGATAGCCGTTGAACATCTTCCGGAATTTGGCCACCGTCCAGGTCATGTCGTCCCAGAAGATCTGCTCGTTGGCGAAGCCCTCTGAGATTGCCCACGTGTCGATGGCCCATCCCATGGTCTTGAACGGGCCGAACTCCCTGGCCAGCTCCGGAGCCCAGCCCTCGGGACTGGTGATTTTGAAGCCAGGGGGAAGCTGCCGGGGATCGAAGTTGATCGGCGAGAGATAGAGTTTCACCTCGGGCTCACTCTCCAGCAGATAGAAGCGGCTGATGCCGTGAACCTTGATGATTGAGTTGAAGGCGAAAGTGAAGTCCGCCCAGTTGCTCCATTGCCCCGGTCGCAGCGAGATCTTCTGCTCACCGAGCTCGATGACGACGGACTTCCGATCCTCCCCAACCACGATGTTCATCGGCTGGGCGATGTACTTCGGTTCCTTGAAGAGTTTGTTCGGCGGTCCCACCACCGTGGTATGAATGACACCGCGATTGTCTTCCAGTTGCACCACCTCGATGGAAAACTCGTTCGCCGAGGCCTGCGGAAGATTCAGCTCCGATGTGAAGTAGAAGGGCTTGCCGACGCGGCCGGAGATATCGGGGACCCCCAGACCGGAAAACATGTGACCGCCGCTGGCGATCTCCGTCGCCGGAAAGGTGACCGGTACACGAACGACCTGCGTCTTGAATCCCGCCTTCGCTGCCACATCCCAGAAGGGGATGCCCTGCCTGCGGTTGACTACGAGCGGCCTGGTCAACGGAAGATAGGTGGCGGCAAACCATTGTGCCCCCCATCCAGCGATCAGCGCCGGAATCAAAGCGATCATTGCCGCAGTCGCCCACCGGGCCTTGATGCGCGCCAGGAGCGTGATGAGCAGGAAAACGAGGGCAAAGACGACGGCAGCGGCCACCCAGCGGTTGTTCTTCCCGAACAAAAATGGCTCGGACTGTTCATCAATGGCAGCGAAGACGGGCAGGTAGTTCTTAGGGTCGCGGCGCAGAAAATCGAAGATTCCTGTCCGTCCGGGATCGATGCCGGTGGAGAACGTCGACCAGGAAACGGGCGTCTGTGCTGGGATGGTCGGGCGCAGCGGGCGGTACGTTCCCATGGCACGCAAGCGGGCCATATTCGGGAGCTTGCCTTCATCCATCCACTGCTGGACGTGACGGGCGTCAGCACCATCGAAGCCGAGAACGATGACCTTTGGTTTCCTGTTGGACCGTCCCGCAGGAGTGGCGGCGATGAAAAGAAGCGGCAACAGCAGAAAAATCAGAACGATGGTTTTCGTCGAAAAGCGCTGTGGCATTGCAGGAAAAGCTCCGGGCGGCGGAAAGCTATTCCATCATACTCTGCCGCCGTTGCCCTTGTGCGACGGAAACCCGTGGCGGACGCGGCACCCAATCGTGCTGCCTGGCCTCCTCACCCTGTAGCAGTTCTGGGACCAATGCTACGCAAACGCGTCATCCCGAAGCGTAGCGAGGGATCCCAGAGGGGCGGGTGGTAAGAGCCCCAGGGATTGTGCCCCCCCGCCACTGGGCTTCCTCGCTCTCGCGAGGCTGAGAAGCACGAACTCGTAGGGCCGCACGGCGTGCGGCCGGTATTCTTCTGGAAAGGTGCATACAGTCAACGATTCAACAGGATGGGATGGCAAAGGGTATCGGCCGCACGGCTGGCCTGCCCCCATTCTTCGTACCACCCGTTAGGGCACAGTTAT
>JBDTRY010000054.1:0-18774 GCA_039931435.1 Acidobacteriota bacterium
CGCGAACCCAGTTGTTGGGAAGCGCATCCTGCTTGATCCGCATCTCCGGCAGGAAAAAGCTGTGAACGACATCCTTCAAGCGGAGCCTCACCAGGATGTCGCGCCGGAGCGAAAGAGGGAGCCGGTTGAGAACCTGGACTGCCGCCGGCGGTCCCCAGCCTGCCGTCGGGTCCCGGATAGCTGATGTTCCAGCGGAACTTCTCAGGCATGACCATGACATCAAAGGCGCTCTCGTCAGCCAGACGATCCTCGTACTTCGTGCCATTGATCGAACTCCGGACCGACCGGCTCATGAAGGTGAGCGTCACCAGAATCAGCGCCGGAATCACCGTCCAGACGACCTCGAGACTGCGGTTGCCCGATGTATACGTCGCCGCGGACCCGTCCTTTTTTCGGTAGCGAACGCGAAAGATCGCCAGCGTCAGTTCGACGGCGACAAAGATCACGGCAGTGATCCAGAAAATCAGATTGAAGAGCCGATCGATCTGTGCGCCTTGCAATGAGGCCTGTTCAGGAAGCCAGAACCAATGCAAAGGGCTCGAGAAGGCAGCGCCGCAGAAGAGCGACGACGCCAGATAGAGGACGGCTCTCAGCACCAGCCTCGGGCCGAGCGCGGCTTCAGCGCCGCGAGGGCCAAAGCCCTTCGGGATATTCTGCACGATGGTCAGGAGGCCTTGAATGTGAAGCTGACCGCTTTGGATTCCTTCGCTCCGACCGTCACCTGCTGGCTCTGCGTTCCGTACTTCTCGTGCCACGCTTCGATCGTATACGTGCCCGGCGGAAGATTGTGAATCGTGAATTCCCCGGTGCCCGAAGAGACGGCAAAATAGGGGTGCGGCAATACGCCGACCCAGGCGTGCATCCAGGGATGCACGTCGCACTTCACCCGCACCATAACCTCCGGAACACTGAACGTCCTCTCCGAGGTCATGGGAACCGGCTGGCCGATATTGAAGGACTTGTTGGTCTCGGCCATGGCGTGAACGTTGTGCAGCGTCGAGTCGCTGTTCTTCACTTCAAATTTCTGACCCACCTGTACGCCCATGACGTGGGGATGGTACATGCACCCCTGTTGCTCGAGCACCGCCGGAGTCTGCGGTGGAACTGCGTTGCCCTTGAAATCCTTGACGTAGACGAAGACGTTGGCCAGTGCTCCGCCCGGCCCGACGGCCACCTCATCCGAAAGCACGGGTTGGGGATGAGCCTGCTGGCAATAGGGATCTCCAGCCATGGGAATGGGCGCCATGGCCGGCGGTGTCCCTTCGAGCTTTACCGTCCCGGCGACGGTGGCGGCGTTCGGATCGATTGTGATCGGAGCGGCAGTGGCGGCCTCGGTGGCGACGGAGCCGCTCTCACCGGGCGAGATCGAGTTCGTCGTCGATGTCTCACTCTTGCTGCAGGCAGCAGAAAGCAGGATGGCCGCGAGCGAAAAAACAACGGCAGAACGTTTAATCCAGATCATCGTCTCTCCTCGATCGCGCGGTCGCAGTAACGTGTGGCGCGGATGTATTTTTGTTGTTTTCACGGGGGCCAGGCGATTCGACTCCTCCGACCCGGCCAGTTCCCAGATGGCTGCCGGCCGCCGAGCGATCATCATATTGCATCCACGCCGGGTTGGCGATTGCCGGGGGTACGTGAGGAGGATGGCGATGAGCTGGGTGTCATACTAAAGCGTGGGAGGGTCGCCACCCCCGTCGCACCAACCTCACCGCCAACGGAACTCCCGGTCACTCCAGAATCGTCGACACGCCGCGCAACGCTGGCCCACATCCCAGGTCCACCTTCAGCGCAGCCAGTTCATCGGCACGAGTGGGACCGATGTTGAGGATGGCAATCGGCTTGCCCTGCTCCCCCGCCCTGCGGACGAAACGATAACCCGACCACACCGTCAGCGAGGAACCGACCACCAGCAGCCCGTCGCTCTCGTCCACATTCGCCATCGAATACTCCACGCGCTCGCGTGGCACAGACTCGCCGAAGAAAACAACATCCGGCTTCAGCAGGCCTTCACACTGAGCGCAGCCCGGGACCACGAAGCGGTCCATCGACGCTGCGTCGATGTCGGCATCCCCATCCGGAGAGAGCATCGTGAAGGACAGCTCCGCGTCCGGATTCTTCTCCGCCATATCTTTCTGCAGGGCCTCTCGGGATGAGCGCGCACCGCAATCCATGCAGATAACGCGATCGTTCCGTCCATGCAGAAGCACCAGTTTCTTCGAGCCGGCTGATTCATGAAGGTTGTCGACGTTCTGGGTGATGAGCAGATGAATTCTTCCGCGCCGCTCGAGCAAGCAGAGAGCGTGGTGGGCGTCGTTCGGTTCGGCGCTGGAGAAACTTGGCCATCCGCGGTAACTTCTAGCCCAGTACCGCCGCCGGACGTCCTCACGGCGCATGAACTCGCCGAACTGAACGGGAGTGTGCCGCTTCAGCGATCCATTCCTGCCACGGTAATCCGGGATGCCCGAATCGGTGCTACAGCCGGCACCGGTGAGAACGAGAAGCCGCGAACTCTCGCCGATGAACCTGGCCAGGGCAAGGATCTCTGGAGAGGATGCGGGCGTCATGATAGAAGGATAGAGAGAATGTCCTGGCAAAAAATTTCCAGCGGCCGCCGAAGAAAGCGTTCGCGACTTCTGCCATCGGCGGGACGGCGCCAGGCATCAGGGGTGATGGCAGTCCCTCCGGCGGTTGTGGTCACGCTGCTGGCAGGAGGGTTTGCCGCCGTCTTCATCGCTGAGCGCCGTCACCCCTTGAGGAAGAGAGTCGAACAGCAACTTCCCCATGTCGGACGTGATGTGGCCATGCTCGCGCTATCAGCGCTGGCCACGACGATTCTCCAGAAGCCCCTTCTGGCACCGGTGGCCAGACAGGTCCAGGAAAGACAACTGGGGCTTCTCAACTCCATCCGCATCCCATGCGCCATCCGCGTCATTCTGGGAGTGCTCGTTCTCGATTACACTCTCTGGTGGTGGCACTGGGCCAATCACCGCGTTCCTCTTCTCTGGCGGTTCCACCTGCCGCATCACGTCGACCTCGATCTCGACAGTGCTACCGCCCTGCGCTTTCATTTCGGCGAGATGTCTCTTTCGGTTTTTTTTCGCATGGCGCAGATCCGCGCTCTGGGGCCGGATGCGCTGTCAGTCTCGATCTGGCAGGTCATGCTCATGCTCTCGATCGTTTTCCATCACTCGAACCTGCGACTGGGAGATGCCGCGGAGCGAACGCTTCGAAAACTCATCGTCACTCCGGCCATGCACGGCATCCATCACTCGGATTTTCAGAACGAAACCGACAGCAACTGGTCCAGTCTCTTCTCCATCTGGGACTACCTTCACGGCACGGCGAGATTCGACGTCCCCCAATCTGCCATAACCATCGGCGTACCCGCCTGGGAGAATCCTTGCGACGTCACTCTCGGCCACGTGATCGCCATGCCATTCGGGAAAATGCGCCAGGACTGGCTGGCCGGCGATGGAACCGTTCGCCGGAGCCGTGATACCTTCGATGTTTCCAATCCCGACGACTCCCTGCACCGGCATAACGCCACCCCCCTCAATCTGCTGCCTTCGGAGGAAACTTGATACTTTCCGCATTGATGGTTCTCCTTGCCGTGAACGCCCCCACTCCCGATCTGGTCCTGACCAACGGGAAAATCTGGACAGGCAGCGACGGGCAACGCTTCGCCCAGGCCGTAGCCGTGCGCGCCGATCGCATTGTGGCCGTAGGTACGAATGAGGAGATCATCGCCCTCGGCGACAGCAAGACCAGAATGATCGATCTGCACGGAAAACTGGTCACGCCGGGCTTCATTGATAACCACGTTCACTTCGTCAGCGGTGGCTTTCAACTTTCCAGCGTTCAGCTTCGAGACGCCGCCACTCCGCAGGAATTCGCCCGCCGCATCGGGGAGTACTCCAGAACCCTGCCAAAGGGAAAATGGATCACGGGGGGAGACTGGGACCATCAGCTGTGGACGCCGGTGGCCCTTCCAACTCATCAACTTGTTGACGAAATTACCCCGGACAATCCCATCTTTGTCTCCCGCCTGGATGGACACATGGCCCTGGCCAATGCGCTGGCATTGAGGATGGCCGGCATCACCGCGCAGACGCCCGATCCTCCCGGCGGCACGATCGTGCACGATGCCATTGGCCAGCCCACGGGCATACTCAAGGATGCTGCGCAGTCTCTGATCGACTCAATCATCCCCTCCGCCAGTGTCAACGAACGGGCCGCTGCTGCCAGAGCGGCTCTGGCCGAGGCCCGCGCTCACGGGGTCACGGCCTTCTGCGACATGTCTGGAGGCGATGCTGCCTTCGACGATTTCCGCGCCTACCAGCAGCTCGAACGTGCCGGCGAGCTGACCTCGCGCATCTACCTCTTCGTTCCGCTGGCCTCGCACGAGCGCTTAGCGAAAGCCGGCATCGAGCACAACTTCGGCAGCCGCTACCTCCAGATCGGTGGTCTGAAGGCGTTTGCTGACGGATCCCTCGGCTCGTCCACGGCCTGGTTCAATCAGCCCTATCTCGATCAACCGTCGAGCACGGGCCTGGCCATGCCCGCCCTGACCAACGGGAACATGAAAAAGTGGGTCGATGAGGCCACCAAGGAGAATCTGCAGGTCGCCGTCCACGCCATCGGCGATCGGGCCAACGATGAAGTACTGAAAATCTTCGAGAGTGAGCCGGGGCACGAAGAGCGCCGATTTCGCATCGAGCATGCACAGCATCTCAATCCCCAGTTGATCAAACGCTTCGCGGCCGATCGGGTTGTCGCTTCGATGCAGCCCTACCACGCCATCGACGATGGACGTTGGGCAGAAACGAAAATTGATCACGAGAGGGCGAAGAGCACGTACGCCTTTCGTAGCCTGATCGATGCTGGCGCCGTGCTGGTATTCGGCTCCGACTGGACCGTCGCTCCTCTGGATCCTGTTCTCGGTATCTATGCCGCAGTCACGCGGCGAACCATCGACGGAAAGAATCCGAAGGGATGGATCCCCGAGCAGAAGATCTCCGTGGAAGAAGCATTGAAGGCCTACACGGTAAACGGAGCCTGGGCAATGTACAGAGAGAAGGAACTTGGCAGAATCGCCCCGGGTATGCTCGCGGATCTGGTCGTGCTCTCCGATGATCTGTTTTCGATCGCACCGGAGGCGATCGAAAAAGTGACCGTGAAAATGACTATCGTCGGAGGTAAGATCGTCTACGGTACGGAGTGACTAGAGTTTCACGATGTATGAGCTCCATTAGGGCGTTGCATGAATGCGCCGACCACGCGATTGTCATGTGGAGGGTACGGCGCAGGCGCCGGGGTCACATGGAATGAACGACTTCCTCGTCATGTCTTCCTGAAGCGTCGAGCGAAGGATCTCTTCTACCTTCCCCGTTGCCACGCGAGGAGGGGTACGATCCTCGTTGACGAGATCCTTCGGTCGCTACGCTCCCTCAAGGATGACAAGTTCTCCACGCCCCGTAAAACGCCGATCGTTTCAGCAGACGCTTGAGCGAAGGATCTCTTTTACCCTGCCCGGCTGCTCGAAGGGACCGTCGAACACCGGACTGTTCGGCCACTTCAGCAGGCTCGTGTTAACCGCGCCCTCAGCCAGCCGGATCAGTCCACGCTTCTGCCCAATGCACCAATCGATCGAGAATCGCGCCACCTTCCGGTGTGAGGATGGATTCCGGATGAAATTGCACGCCGAGAATCGGGTGGCGCTCGTGTTCCACAGCCATCACGTACGGACCGGTCGTAGCTGTGGCGCGAAGCGAACCGGGAAGCTTCCCCGCGACCAGCGAATGGTAGCGGCCCACTCTCAAAGGTGATGGCAGCCCGCGGAACAGACCTGTTCCTTCGTGACCGATCAGACTCGTTTTTCCATGCATCACCTCCAGCGCCCGCTCCACAGTTCCGCCGAAGGCCTCCACGATCGCCTGATGCCCGAGGCAGACACCAAACAACGGAATACGGCCGGCGGCCAGGGAAATCAACTCCAGACAGCAGCCCGCCTCACGGGGCGTCGACGGACCTGGTGAGAGAACAATGAGCCGGGGCGGCTTCAGTTCCAGGGCACGCCGGAAGACCTCATCGGCCGGTACGTCGTTTCTCCAGGTCTGTACAGCTGCTCCGCGCTTGCGCAGCTCGTCGACGAGATTGAACGTGAACGAATCGAAGTTATCGATGAAGAGCACGTTCACAGTCATGAAGTGGCGCTCCCCGCCTCCGGCGCAGCAATGGCCTGCAGCACTGCTTGGGCTTTTTTCCGGGTCTCCGTTGCCTCAGAGCGGGGATCGGAGTCGTAGACAATGCCTGCACCCGCTCGGATCACGGCCACTCCGTTTACGACGGCGGCCGAACGAATGATGATGCTCGTGTCCATCCGTCCGTCCGCGGTGAAATATCCCACCGCTCCTCCGTACGGGCCGCGAGCCGTGCGCTCGTGAGTTCGGAGGAGCTCAGCGGCCTTGATCTTCGGTGCGCCAACCAGAGTGCCCATATTCATGGAGGCCACGTAAGCGTGAAGGGCATCGAGATCGGGGCGAAGCAACCCGCTCACCTGGGAGACGAGGTGCATGACGTGCGAGTAACGCTCCACTGACAGCAGTTTATCCACACGACGTGTACCAGCGACGCTTACGCGCGCCACATCGTTCCGCGCCAGATCGACCAGCATCATGTGTTCGGCCACCTCCTTCTCATCCAGACGGAGATCCGCTTCCATCCTGCTGTCGAGATCATCGTCGACGTCACCGTCAGGGCGCAGCCCGCGACGCCGTGTGCCAGCGATGGGCCGGATCTCCACCCGCCGGGGCAGACCATCCACCTTCACCGCGGTCTCGGGCGATGAACCAAAGAGGATCCCCGCCGTGCCGTTGACGAAGAACATGTACGGGCTGGGGTTGATCCTGCGCAACTGCCGGTAGGAAGCAACGGGATCAGGACAGGGAATGCGAAACGTTCTGGAAGCGACGATCTGGAAGACATCCCCGGCAATGATGTGCTCCTTGAGCGTCTCCACGAGTCTCATGAACTCATCGTCATCCAGATCCACCTCGATGTCAGACAGGTCAACGGAACTCCTGCCGGCATCATGCTCTGGCCGATCCACGACCGGAGGCGCAGAGCACCTGGCCGTGAGCACCGCTATGGCAGCAGCGGAGTCGTGATAGGCGCGTTCCTGGAACTCCCCCCCGAAAACGTGAGCAACGACGGAGGCCGCGCTCTGCTGGTGATGAATCCAGATCATTCGATCGGGCAGCCACAGCTCGAAGTCTGGCCAGTGCAGTTCATCGTTGAGAGCGGGCGGCAGGGACTCGAAGGCGGCCAGCAGGTCATAGCTGAAGACGCCTGCCACCAGCGGCGGATAGGCACTCGATCCCGAGACCGTCTTCAACTCCCGCATCAGTACGCGGATGACGTCCACGGGAGATGGTGATTTCATCCGCCGCTCTTCATCACCGCGCTCTGGCGCCGCGAAGCGGATGTCCATCGAATTCCGGGAGCCTTCGACCGTCGCCAGCGCCATCAGCTTCTCGCTGAGCCAGGGCAGAATGCTCCGGCCGTTCTCGTTGAGCGCATGCACTTGAACCGTTCGCCCGTGACACGTGATCCGCAGGGCACTGCTGACCACAACCAGACTTTTCTCGCTCCGTCGATCGGCGCTGTCCCCGGACTCGAGAAGAAGCGTGCCTGGCCGGATACCGGCGCCGCAGAGATCGGTGAAGAGATGCAATGGATCGGGCGCCATGGCCACTGATCTCACCAGTGGCAGCACCTCTCCGGCGGCGAGATGTGCAATCGCCGTCATAGACTCTTTCCGCTGGCCTCCACAAAGGGACGCAGGCCACGCATGAGCACCGCGAATTCCGCGGGATTCAACGACTGCTGCCCGTCGGAAAGTGCATGCGATGGATCGCGATGCACCTCCACCATCACGCCGTCAGCCCCGCAGGCCGCGGCCGCGCGCGACATCGGCGAGACCAGTTCGCGAAGCCCGGTGCCGTGCGATGGATCGACGAGCACCGGCAGATGGGTGTGATGTTTGATGAACGGCACGGCGTTCAGATCGAGCGTATTTCTGGTCGCGGTTTCAAAAGTGCGGATTCCGCGCTCGCAGAGTATGACGTCGGGATTGCCTTCGCTGACGATGTACTCGGCGGCTAGCAGCAGGTCCTGGATCGTGGCCGCCATCCCCCTCTTCAGAACGACGGGCTTGCCGCATCGCCCGACCACCTGAAGAAGTCTGAAGTTCTGCATGTTTCTAGCCCCGATCTGAAGGGCGTCGGCATGTTCGGTCACCGCATCCACGTCGGCAACCTCCACGACCTCGGTGATGACCGGCAAACCCAGTTCCTTTCCCACTGCCTCCAGAATCTTCAGACCCTCGAGGCCCAGGCCCTGAAAGCTGTAGGGACTGGTCCTGGGTTTGAAGGCGCCGCCGCGAAGAGCCGTTGCTCCGGCGGCCTTGACCGCCTCCGCGGTTTCGCGCATCTGCTCGTAACTCTCTACGGCGCACGGTCCCGCTACGACCGTGAACTGATCGCCGCCGACTGTCGTCGACCGCAGACGAACGATCGTGTCGTGAGGATGAATCTCCCTCCCCACGAGCTTGTAGGGCGCAAGGATCGGAGTGACCCTTTCTACCTGAGGATAATTTTCGAAATGCAGCGATTCGAGAACACGTTCGTCTCCGATGGCTCCGATGACTACCCTTTCCGTTCCGGGCATGTGCAGCGGCCTGAGGCCGAGGCCTTCTATGTGTTCCAGGATGTCGCGGGCTTCTTCTTCGGTACTGCCCGGCTTGAGGACGATGATCATCGAGTGAGCTCCCTGATGAATTGCGTGTACTGCTCGATCGTGGATTCAGAGAGGCCGAGCGAGCGGGCGGAGGAGTTGGCGATGCTGACCAGACGACTACGGACGGCATCGTCCATCGGCTCTGCCGAAGCAGAAACAAGACGAGCGCGGCGTTCGATGGCCCGAAGTATTTCCGCGTCGCAGAAGGCCAGCTCCGCTTCCATTTCCGCTGAACCCTCAGCCGCTTCCGTAATGGCCTGCTGGCGAAGGTAGGCGTCGCAGAGGACGATCGCTGCCATGGCCTCGGCCACCGGCACCAGACGGGGACAGATACAGGGATCGTGGCGGCCGGCGACCCGGATCGTTCGCGATTCGCCCGCGGTATCGATGGTCTGTTGTTCGTGGCGAATGGACGAAGTGGGTTTGACCGCCAGCCGCAGAACGATGGGCGCGCCGTTCGAGATTCCGCCGAGCATGCCTCCCATATGATTCGAGGCCACGCCTTCCGGCAGTATGGGATCGTTGGTTTCCGTTCCCCGCCGTGAAACAAGGGCAAATCCGTCGCCGATCTCGACCCCTTTGACCGCTCCGATGGAGAGCATTGCTGCGCCGAATTGCGCATCGAGTTTGCCGAAAACGGGATCACCCCATCCCACCGGGACGCCGTTGGCCCGCACTTCAACGACACCTCCCAGAGAATCTCCGTCCTTCCGCGCCGCCTCGACCGCTTCGATCATTCTGGCCGCAGCCTCGGGATCGGCGCTGCGAACAGGATTCCGTTCGATCTCGGCTGCATCGAAACGTTCTGCGTGAACAGGCCCGATCTGCACGACGTGGCCGATGATGCTCACCCCTGCCTCAGCGAGGATCTGTTTGGCAATCGACCCGGCAGCGACGCGAGCTACCGTCTCCCGACCCGAGGTTCGCCCTCCGCCACGCCAGTCGCGAATTCCGAATTTCTTCCACCAGGTGAAGTCAGCGTGTCCCGGGCGGAAGAGATCCTTCATGGCCTCGTAATCCTGCGAGCGGGCATTTTGATTGCGCACGATCATGGCGATTGGAGCTCCGGTGGTTTTGCCCTCAAAGATTCCCGAGAGGATTTCGATGGCATCGTCCTCTTTCCGAGGAGTAGTGATCCGGCTTTGCCCCGGTTTCCGGCGATCGAGCTCGCATTGAATCTCGTCGACATTGATGGGAATCCCGGCCCTCGTCCCATCGATGACCACGCCCAGGGCCGGCCCATGGCTCTCACCGAAGGTTGTGATGCGAAAGTTGTCTCCGAAGGAATTCGACGACATCAGCGGCCCGCCTTTCCGAAGCGGGAAGTGGCCGGGCGAATCGATGAAAGAACCTCCCAGAAGTCCGGGAACGATTTGCTCACGCAGCCAGGGTTGAGTACCTCGATAGCTGGCAGCCGCAACGAGATCACACCGAAGGCCATGGCCATGCGGTGATCATCGGATGGATCCAGCTGCACTGCCTCGGACGTCGGATCGCTTTTCAGCGGATGAATGATCATGCCGTCTTCTTTCTCCTCGATTTTTGCGCCGAGCTTCCGCAGTTCCGTCGAGAGAACGGAGATTCGGTCGCTCTCCTTGATTCTCGTGTGCGCCGCCCCTCGGATCTCCGTGGATTCCGAAGCAAAAAGCGCAGCCGCGGAAAGCGGGGCAATGAGATCAGGCACGTCAGTGAGGTCGAACTCATGCCTTCGGTCCTGTCGCAGCTCATCCACGAACCATCCGAAGGCGGCGTCTCCCTGCACGGATCGCTCCGGAGGAACGAGATTGCGGATCACCACATCCGTGTCCAGGAGCACTCCGGCAGCAAGGAAGAATGCAGCGGCGGACCAGTCCGGCTCGATGGAGATTTCCGGCAGTGAATCCTCTCGGTAGTAATTTCCGGCATCGACGGCAATCGAGCGATCGCCGGCCCATCGCACCGAGGCGCCGGCCGCGGACATCAGGCCCATCGTCATTTCAAGATAGGGCCTGGACACCGGCAGGCCGTCGAGCGAGAGGCGAAGACCGTCAGGGAGTCGTGGAGCAACGAGAAGCAGTGAGGAGATGAACTGACTGGATTGCGAGCCATCGATGGCAACCTCGCGGGGAGGATTTTTTGTGCGCAGTAGCCGCACCGGCGGGTATCCGCTGCGACTTGGGTACTGAACTTCAACTCCCATCGCGCTCAGGGCCAGGCCTAGACTGCGGATCGTCCGTTCACGCATTCGGGCGTCGCCGTCGAGAAAGAGAGGACCCTCACAAACGAGACTGAGTCCCGCCGAAAAACGAATCGTCGTTCCGCCGTTCCCGCAGTCCAGCCTGCCGCCGGAGGAACGAAGTGGAGCGGGAACGAGGTGCACGCGATTGCCCTCCCATCCCACATTTACTCCAAGTGAGCGAAGGACTTCGACGAGCGCTCGAGAATCGTCGCCATCGAGAGCGCCAACGATGGTCACGGGGCGTTCTGCCAGCGACCCGATGATCAGGGCCCGCTGCGTCATGCTCTTACTACCGGGCACTTCGACTGCAATGGTCACGGCATCAGCTCCCGGAGTTGTTCGGCGCTGGTCTCCATGCCGGTCAGCCAGGTCATCTGCAGCGCACCCTGAGAGAGCCACATTTCTTCGGCCGGGATGGCTACAGCGCCAGCCTCCCCGGCCTGGTCGAGAAGGAGAGAGGGAGCGTCGCCGATCGCCAGATCGAAAACAATTCGGGCTCCGATCGGCACATCGATGGGCCATGGCGTTTCCGTCCCGGAGATCGGGGTGGCATTGATGAGAATGTCGAAAGCTTCGCCAATGCGGCCGGTCCAGGGAATTGTCCGAACCGAAAGCTCTGCCTCGTCGAGTCGTCTCGAGGCAACGGTGACATCGACACCCAGCGACCGGCAGGCCAGTGCGGCCGCCCGAGCCGCGCCGCCGGCACCGAGAATCAACGCCGAGGAAAATTTTTCCTCCCCTCGGCTGAGCATGGCCTTTTCCAGTGGCAGCCTCACGCCTTCAATGTCCGAGTTCGTGCTCTGGAGCATTCCGCCGTCGAACCTGACAGTATTGGCCGCTCCCGCCGACCGGGCGGAATCGTCGGGGTCGGAAAGGAGCAGAGCCTGGCGTTTGTGGGGCATCGTTACGCTCGCGCCGGTACAGCCCAGCTCTCGAAGAAGCTCCAGCGTCTCGGCGAACCGCAGCGTGATGACCGGGATGTAGGCGTTCGGAACGGGCAGCCCGCGAAAGAAGCGGTTGTAGACGACCGGCCCAGGCGAATGCGAGACCTGCTCGCCGCCGACCAGGGCCAGGAACGGAGCTGAGGCGGACTCGGGGAATCCGTAAAGGAGCGCCCGATCCCACGTCAGCTGGCCGTTCGCGGTGTTTTCGTCCTCACCCGAGCTGACGTAGGTCCACAACGATCCGAAACGATCGAAAAGAACGCGGCTGAGAATTCCTGCCGCCCCCATCCCCAGGACCACCCTTGGCCGGCCTGTTGTGACCGCCAGAAGCACGGAGAGTTCCGCGGCGTCGTGAATCTGAACCGCGATCTTGATCGCTTCGACTTCGATCTGCTCCATCTCGCGGATGATTCGCCCGAGATCATCAGGGACTCCGCTGAAATCGTGGAAGGAGAGCAGGACCGAGGATCCCGATCTCTTCAACTGATCGATTGAGGCAGGCGGAACGTCGAACTCGATGTCGATGAGTCTCGGGCCCATCGACGAAGCACGCGCCAGAATCTCGAGTCGATCACTCTCCGAAGATCCGAACCAACCTCCCTGGCGTTCCGGTCTGCAGGTGGCGACGACCTGCCCCCGGTATCGGCGGATGAGATCGAACACATCCCCGTCGAAAGGCGTCAGGGCGTCGAGGCGAACCTCCTGAAGCGCCTCTTCGCCGCTGAAACGGTCGAGCCGCTCCGCAAGCTGAACCAGCGTCGCTTCTCTGCCCGTGACACAGATCTGCGGCAGGGTCTCCAGCGCCTCGATCATGGGCGCACCTCCACCCAGGCCCTGCGCAGTGTTTCTTCAGGCACTGGGATTACCCAGTGGCCGCCAACCGAGGCCATGACCCCGATCCGCTCCGGAAGCGCGCAGCGGATCGAATCCCTGCTGCCTTTCTTGTCGAGCAGAAGTGGAGCGATGGCCTCGTCAAACGCGCATTGAGGAACCAGGGGCAGACCTGCTGATCGAACAAGAGCGCGCAGGCGCTCGAAATCCTGTTGCGGAAACCCCGTCATCTCCCGGGCCACACTCGCTTCGACGAGCATTCCGGCGGCCACCGCATGGCCGTGTCGGACGCGGTGCGACGTGGCGTTCTCGATGGCGTGGCCGACCGTGTGCCCGAAATTCAGGATCTGGCGTTTACCCTCGTCGCGAACGTCTTCCTGCACCACCCTGGCCTTGATGGCTACCGATTCTCGTAGAAGGTCGTCAGGAAGAATCAACCCTGCGGACGAGCTAAGCCACGTTTCCAACTGCGAGAATAGTGCAGCGCTGGAAACAACCGCATGTTTGATCACTTCCGCCAGACCGCTGCGCAGCTCACGCGCCGGGAGTGACAGCAGCGTACCGGGGTCGATCAATACAGCGCGCGGTTGATGGAAGGCACCGATCAGATTCTTTCCGCTGGAAGTGTTCACGCCGGTCTTTCCTCCGATAGAGGCATCGACCTGCGCCAGAAGGGTCGTGGGAATGTTGATGTGCGCAATTCCGCGCATGTAGGTGGAAGCGACGAATCCGGCCAGGTCCAGAACGACTCCGCCTCCGACGGCGACGATGCAGGCGGAGCGGCCAATCCCAGCGTCCAGCATCGACTGCTCGATGCGTTCTTTCGTTCGCCGCGTCTTGGACCTCTCTCCGGCAGGGAACGAAAGCGCCACGACCTGGAACGTCAGCTCCTGGAGAACCTCGCGGATCGAGGCTTCAAAAAGCCGAAGGGTCGTGGAGTCACCGATGATGACCGCCTGCTTCCAGTCAGCCTTCCACAATCCGGCCAGCGATCTGGGCGCATCGTGTCCGAAGAGGACAGGATAGCTGCCTCCAGGACCGCAGTCGACGTCGAGAATTTTTTGCATTTTATCCAGAGAAAACAAAAAAAGCCCACCATGCAGGTGGGCTTTGAACTGGGTAGCTGCTTCGGATTGCTCTACACAGGGCTCGGCCCACCGCGGATCTTCCCACGCCAGAGCCACCAGCCCAAATCATAGATCGGCTTCAAGACCGTGCGAGAGTAAAGGAGATCGGAGGTTGCGTCAACGAGAACCGGGGCAGGCCATCTCACACGCAGGACTGCGGCGGCTGGAAGCCGCCGGTCCGGACGGCAGGATGCCGTCTCTGCAATGCTTGGCCGCGATGATCCAAAAGAGAAATCACGCGGGCAGTCCTTCGCCCCGCTTGCGGGGAGAAGGTGGCGAGCGAAGAGAGCCGGATGAGGGGCGCGCCAGGATTCTTATCAACCGTTCCTTCAACCGTGAGTTGTCTATGCAAAGGTCAAGATGGCGAACTCCGTCGCGTCATTGATCCTGTCGTCGCCCATCGACCGTTGCCACCGACATGAGGCCACTGAGCCGATCCAGTACTCCTACGGAGATTTTTGTTCCGCGTCCGTCGATGAGCACTTTCATCGAATAGCGGATCGTTCCGCCCACGTCGTTCTTTCCCGCGACAACACGCAGGTCATCCTCCATGAGCGGCGTCGCATCGTCCAGATGACTCCCTGCTTGTACGAGAATTCTCACCTCTGCCACCCGCTCCTTTTCGACAAGCGCATACTGGAGAGACGCTGAAGGAATCCTCACGACCAGCGGAAGTACCCAGCGATCCTCACTCTGCCGGACAACGGTTCCCTCCTGAACGGAGATTCCCAGGTCGTCGCGCGTAGCCTCGGAGGATATGGCCGAGAGCAGCATGTCACGCGCCTGCACTGCGTAAGGCTTCTGCACGACAGAGTTCCGTTTACGAACGCGATAGTTTCCGTTCCTGGCGCGCACTACGAGTCGCCGTTCGTGCTCGTGCCCATCACGTTCGGCATGGTAGGCCAGGGAATAGTAGAAAGAGACGTCCGAAGTGAGAGTGGCGCCGGCTCTCTCCACCGCATCTGTAGTACCCACCTCGTAGGATCCCCCGGTGGGAATTGTGAGGTATCGCAGCGCGTCCATCTCGTGCTGGCGGACTAGAAGAGGAGCGCGTGTTGCAGATCGGGCGTCGCGGGCCGTCGGGTCCGGATCATCCATGGCCGCCGGGGATGCAGCATATACAGTCACCCCCTGTGCATTCGCCTCGCGCGTGAGATTCTCCAGCTCAGCAACCGCCGACATCCGTTCGATCGTATCTTCCGGGGTTCGGAAGTCTGCAGCGACATAGAACAGACTCTTGCGGCCCCTCGTGCCGCCAAGGGCCGAAATGAGGCGCCTGATGGCTCTCGATTTGCGCCGGAAAAGCACGAGCTCCTGCTCAGCCGCGCTGAACACACCCTCCTCTTCCATAGCCGCTGCCGTGAAGTCCAAACCCTTCCCGGCATACGTGCGTTCTGTCTTTTCCCCGAACTGCCTTCGCAGGACCGTCTCCCGCGCCAGAGCCCTCGCTGCGCTACCGACCGATTCGGTGGTGGCCAGAGCATGCATGACAATGCGCACGTCATCCTGGTCCGTGGTGAGGTTGAGAAGCGTGCGCGCCCTCTCGTAGCCAGGCGACCAGAACACGATGGAGACTCGATCGCCCTCCCGGATAACGCTGTCGACCAGCGTTTCCAGATCCTGCATCACTCGCGCGCGGCCCTGGCGCGGAAGGGCATCGATCAGTACGAGGAGAGTCTGCGGCAACCGCTTCGTTTCGGGCGTAATCGCCGCGATGTGAACTGAGGGCCCTTGGTACTGCTCCCCGGAACTGGGGCGCGCTGAAGCTCCCCTATACTCCGTGAGATTGGTGATTTGCTGTCGCCTTCCCCCTTCGAAGACCTCAAAATCCTTCGCGGTCAGGCCGGTGACATGGCGCCCGGTCCGGTCTGTAACTACCAGATCGACTTCGACGAGCTGAACCTCGATCGATTCGCCGTACTTCGGCTCTTGAGCCAACGCTCGAACGCCCGAAGAAAAGATCAGGCCGGTCAAGACGAACGGTACTGCGACCGATAAGCACACGGTAATCCTGCAAACACCGCTGGCGGAACAAGGACTCATACCGGCTCTGACCATATTAGTAGGACGAGCGACACCCGGGGGGTCTGATCCTGTTCTCCGAACGAGGCCAAGCACCCGACGATTCTCTACCGGACAGAGACTGGCCGCTACGAACATTCGACGCGCGCGACGGCTCATTCCCCAACTCTACCTGGTACAATTGCGCCAGATGTTCTGGCGACGGAAAATTTCGGTTACGCCGTGGTCAACTCAGAAACGCTGTTCGCAAGCTTCGTCTCTCCAACCTGTAAGAAAACAACGTCAGGATCGAGTCTCTTCACCATGGTTCAGCGCCACCGCCCTTGGCCAGCTCGGGAAGACGGGAGCCAGCGCATGCGCGAGAGGAGCGTCGGGCGAGTATTTCTCAGGCAATCGTTCGACCACCGGTGGCGCGCCCCTCATCCGGCTCGCTTCGCTCGCCACCTTCTCCCCGCAAGCAGGGAGAAGGACTGCCTGTACGAAGCAGCTGGAGCAGAATTCTGGAATGGCAATCACTGCCACTCAGCTCCGAGGCTACTTTGCTGCCTCATCCGGCTCCAGCCCCCAGTAGTCCTCGTAAGTCTGTTTCACGCCGTTGATCCATTTCTCGAACCACCACACATTGCGCATGGCCACGTCGATCCGTTGATTCGGTTCTCGCGGCACATGCGGAGATCGCGGGTACTTCACCATCATCGAGGGAACATGCAACTCCTGGAGCGCTCGATACAGCATTTCGCCTTGCGAGAGCGGAACGCGGTCGTCGGCCGTGCCCTGCTGGATCAGAGCCGGAGTCCGGGCGTTGGCGATGAAGGTCATCGGGCTGTGCGCTTCGTAGAGCGAACGGGCACGGTAGGGCAGCGCGCCAAAGTACGTTGGTGTGAACCCGGAAATGTCCGTCGTTCCGTGGAAGCTGAACAGATCAACAACGGGTGCGCCGATACTCACGGCGCGGAAGCGGTCGGTGTGTCCGATGGCCCACGACGTCATGAAGCCGCCGTAGCTCCAGCCCATCATTCCCAGCTTCTGAGGATCGGCGATCCCCTGCTCAATGAGCGCGTCGATGCCGGACTGGATGTCGATGAAGTCCATCCCACCCCAGTCCGCCTGATCGGACTGGCGAAACTCGAGCGGGTAAGAACCGGTCCCCCGAGGATTGGGTCGGAGCATGGCGAATCCCTTCGCAGCGAAGACCTGAGAGGGATAGAGCGAGCCGAGATAACCGGTGAACTTCAGGTCGAAGTTGCTGGCCGGTCCCCCGTGGACGAACGTGAGCAGTGGATATCGCTTCCCCTTCTCGTAGCCGATGGGGAGCGTGAGCAGACCTTCGATGGTCTTTCCGTCTTTTGAATTCTTCCATCGAACGACTCTGGTCTCCCCAAGAGCCCGGCCCCGGTACGATTCGTTCACGTTCGTCAGCTGGCGAGGCTGAAACGAGGCCAGATCCGAGACAAAAAGCTCGGGCGGCGCATTGAGCGTCTCGTAGACGAAAGCTACCTTTTGGTGCGCGAAATCGAAGGAGGCGTCATGGATCACTCCGTCCACGTGGCTGAGTTGCTGAAGCTGGCCCTGATCCGAGACGCTGAACAGCTGTCCGCTCAGGTCGAGCGGTCCGGCGAACCAGATCTGCTTTCCGTCCGGCGACCAGGTGAAGTCATCGACGTTGCGGCCATAGGCGGTCGTGCGCAACGCAGGCGTGCCGCCGGACACCGGGACAACGGCCACCAGCGCCGGCTGGTTCCATGTGGTCAGTCCGTTCCCGGTAGCAAACGCCAGCTTCGACCCGTCCGGCGAGAAATGAGGATGAACGTCGATTCCCGGCCGCACCACCAGAGGCCGCAGCCCATCACCGCCGCGGTTTACAAGATAGATGTCCGTGGTGAAGTAGCCGTCGGCGGTGTCGTTCCCGCCCCTGGCCACGGCAAGAGTTTTCCCGTCAGGAGAAAAATCGAAGTCGACTATGGAGAACTCGCCGCGCATGACCGGCTTCTCTTCGCCGCTCTTCACGTCGACGATATGCAGCTCGGTCCGCGACGGATTGGCACCGACCACTTCCGCGTCGTCCTTCCGGGCCAGCTTCTCCTTGCTCAGCGAATGCCGGGGAAATTCGGTGAACGCGATGGCATCTCCGGAGGGTGACCAGCGAAAGCTGTCGACCGATCCATGGACCGTGGTCAGAGGACGCGCTTCTCCCCCATTGGGGTCGACAAGGTAGATCTGGGCAGGACCGCTGCGATCGGACACAAAGGCGATCGCGTTTCCGTCGGGTGACCACCTCGGCATCCGGTCAGATCGGTCGCTCGTGGCCAGTTGCACTTCCCGCTTTCCATCAAGGTCGATGATTCGGATGTCAGCGTTGTAATAGCTCCGATCCAGATCAGCAGTGGTCACCACGTAAGCGATCCGCTTCCCGTCGGGGGAGATGTCCGGATCGGAAAGCGTGGTCATCGCTGCGTAGTCGCGCGGCGTAAGCGGCCGGCCCTCGGCGGCTCTGGCCGGGGATGGGGAGCAGAGAAGAACGACGAACAGGATCAGGACCGCATTCATGGAAACTCCCGGCGATGTCGTGAAGTTGGTTCCGCCGCAGAATTGAGGATTCTCAGTGCGACGAATCGACGATACCACGTCCGATGGCGCCCGTTGAACCGGACCGCCTCATGGTTTCTCATGCCGACGAGAGCAACAGCGCGGGCGCTAAATCAGAGGTAAGAAACTATGAGCCCCGTCATCCCGAGCGAGAGCGAGGGACCCCAGTGGGCGGGGGGCACGATCCCTGGGGCTCTTACCACCCACCCCTCTGGGGCCCCTCGCTCCCGCTCGGGGTGACGCGTTTGCA
>JBDTRY010000055.1:0-18770 GCA_039931435.1 Acidobacteriota bacterium
ATAAAAGCTTCTTCCCTCTGGCTCAGCGCCCCGCTGTGCGTTCGCTTGTAAGAAACTGACCTTGGAACGGAGTCTCTTTACGCGGGTTCAGCGGTCCCCTGTTGGTCCGCTTCGCGTGAAAGGCGTGCATGCATCTTAGCCCGCGTAGCGGGCAACACAACCGCAGCCCCCGGCTTCAGCCGGGGGTGCCATCGCACCCGGTACCGAGCCCGCGTAGCGGGCGACACAACCGCGATGTTGGCTTCAGCCAGGGAAAAAGTTCATTCGGCTTCTTCGTCGTCACCTCATACCGGTTCGACGAAACCATTTGGACGTGATCCGAAGTATCGCCCGCTACGCGGGCTCTACATTCAGATTGTTCGGCGGCATGACCCCCGGCTGAAGCCGGGGGCTACCAGTCTCTTGCCCGCTACGCGGGCTTACGACACTCACGTAGGGATCAAGTTTCTTTACCCTGGGCCAGCGCCCCTGCCGTGCCCTCGCTTTTCATTCAACATTCAACATTCAACATTCGGCATTCAACACGCCGCGACTCCGCGCCCCTCACCCGGCCTTTCTAATTCAACATTCAACACGCAACACTCAAAACGCCGGGACTCTTCGTCGTATCGCGCCCCTCACCCGGCTCGCTTCGCTCGCCACCCTCTCCCCGCTCTCGCGGGGCGAGGGACTGGGCTCTCCGAGTTCAACATCCGCCATTCATCTCCCCCGCGTCCCTTGGGGTGGATAATAGGCAGCCGTGAAACTTCTCGTCCTCAGCGAAGCCGACGTGCACGCCCTCCTCACCCTCGCTCAGTGCATCGAGGTCATGGAGGAGGCCCTTCAGGATCTGGCCCGCGGCGACGCCTGCCAGCCGCTCCGCTCTCTTCTTCGTCCCCCCGGAGCCAGGGGATTCATGGGTCTCATGCCCGCCTATCGCGGAGGCACTCGTCCGGCGTTTGCTCTGAAGGAGGTCTGTGTCTTCCCCGGAAATCCGGCCATCGGTCTGGACACGCACCTCGGGGCCGTTCTTCTGCACAGCGCTCACACCGGGGAGCTGCTGGCCGTCATGAACGCTTCGGCGATCACCGCCATCCGCACCGCCGCGGTAACGGCCGTAGCGACGAAACTCCTGGCCCGTGGTGATGCATCGACGCTGGCCATCATCGGCACGGGGGTCCAGGCTCGCGCCCATCTGAGTGCTGTCTCTCTGGTCCGCGATTTTGCTGAAATTCGTGTGGCGGGGCGAAAAGCGGAACATTCCCGAAGGTTCGTCGAACAGTTGAGTGCCAGCTTCCCCAGGCTGCGCGCTTCCGAATCCGTAGAGGATGCCGTTCGCGGAGCGGACGTGATCGTCACCGTGACCAGCGCCGGCGTGCCCGTGCTCAATCGGGACTGGATTGCGGACGGTGCCCATCTCAATCTCGTGGGGTCCAGCGTGCGCACCGCACGGGAGGCGGACGGAGCGACGATGGCCAGCGGTCCGATTTTCGTCGACCGCCGTGAGTCGACCGTCAATGAGTCGGGCGATTACCTGTTCGCCGTGGAGGAAGGGCTCATCGGACCGGAGAACATCCGTGCCGAGATCGGGGATGTGCTCATCGGCCGCTCCGAGGGGCGCCGCACGGCGGAGGAGATCACGATCTTCAAGTCCCTGGGCCTGGCCTTCGAGGATCTCGCTGCGGCCGAGTTTCTGTTCAGAAAGTCCAAAGCCGCCGGCGCCGGCACGTGGGTAGAGTTCTGATGGAGCGGTGGATCGGGAGATGACATTCGGGACGACCCCTTCAGGCGATCCGGTCCTCGAAAATGGCGGGGGCGGCGCGGGCCCGTCTCCCTGTCCATGTTGCGGAACTGTCGATCAGGGGCTCCTGTTCCAGTCGGTCGAGCCCGATTTCGCCGTGATCACGTGTGCAAGGTGCGGTCTTGGCAGGACCTGGCCGCCCGTGCCGGACGAGGCGATCGGCTCGTGGTACCCACCGTCGTACTATGGCGATCAGAACGTCCGGTTCAATCCGCTTTTCGAGCGGCTGACACGCTGGTTCAGACGCCGCCGGGGACGCGTGGTCAGGAAGCTCGAGCGTCCGGGAAAGGCTTTGGACGTCGGCTGCGGCCGCGGCTTTCTGCTGGCTAATCTCCGGGACCATGGATTCGATCCTCTCGGCCTCGAAGTGTCGGACGTCGCCGCGTGGCACGCCCGCCACGTCCTCGGCTTGCCTGTACGGATCGCGAGAGTGGAGGATCTGGATCTCGAGGATTCATCATTCAACGTCGTCATCTTCTGGCACTCGCTCGAGCATCTGACCAATCCTCTGGCCGCCATTGATCGCGCTCGCCGAATGCTGCGGCCGGGAGGTCTGCTGGTGATCGCCGTGCCGAACTTCGAGAGCTGGGAGGCGCGAGCGTTCGGCAGGCACTGGTTTCACCTGGACATACCAAGGCACTACTTTCATTTCGGTGTCAGATCGCTCGGCTCTGCATTGCGCGAGCGCGGGTTTTTCGTCCGCAAAGTAGATCACTTCTCGCTGGAGCAGAATCCATACGGAATCCTACAGAGCTCGCTCAACCTGTTCGGGTTCGAGCACAATCTTCTGTACATGCTGCTGAAGCGGGAGAGCGCGCGAGCCAAGAAGCTGCGCCAGTTTCCCATACAGATCATCGCCACCTGTTTCCTGGCCGCGTTGTTGCTGCCGGCCAGTCTTCTGGCCATGCTGATCGAGACCGCGTTCCGAAGCGGTGGCACCATCGAGGTCTACGCGACCAGGGATGGTGAGTGAGCGCTTCCGGCCCGTCCGACCGTCGGTTCGAATGGCTGGTCCTGATCGCGTACGTACTGCTGGTTGGGTTCGTGGCCGCTCACCACGAGCCGTGGCGAGATGAAGCGGATCCGTGGCTGTACGTGCGCGATCTCGACCTGCGGACCATCGTGGCCCGGACCAACTACGCTGGCTTTCCCGCGCTCTGGTTTCTCCTGCTCGCGCCATTGCCGAGGCTCGGGCTGCCGTACGCGAGCCAGCAAGCGCTGAATCTGTGCATTGCCGCGGCCGCAGTCTCGCTGTTCCTCTGGCGCGCGCCGTTCCCGCGCTGGACGCGAGGGCTCTTCACCTTCTCCTACTTCATGGCCTACGAGTATTCCGTGATCGTGCGGAGTTACGCACTGAGCGTCCTCCTCATCTTCTGGGTGGCGGCCACGTGGCGGCGGCGATTCGAGGCGCCCTTCTGGTTCGCACTTCCAATGTGTCTGCTATTCAACGCCAGCGCTCACAGTTTCCTTCTGGCGGGAATCTTTCTCGGAATGTGGACCCTGGAGCTGATCCTGCGGCGGGAGCGTCCTGGCAATCGCATCGTTTGCGCGTTCGCCCTGATGGCGCTGGCAGCAATGGCCGCCTTCGTCCAGCTGCGGAGACCTCCGGACGCGGCGGTGGCAGCTTTCCGGAGCCACCTGTCCTTCGAGATTCTGCCGAAGGCCCTCGGCGGGGCCTTTCTGCCGCTGGTCGATCCGACCCTTTCGATCGTGCCGGTCCTTGTCCTCGTCGCTCTGGCTTCCATGGCTCTGGGCAGAAGCCGAAGCGGGCTGATTCTCCTGTGGGGAGGTATGGCCGCGCTGAGCTTTGTCTTCGTGGCCATCTATCCCGGCTCGCTGCGCCATCACGGCTTCTACCTCGTTGTCCTGCTGGCGGCGTTCTGGGTGGCGGCCCCTGACGACGCTCGGGAAGCGAAGGGGCTCGAAACGGGGTGGCCGAGGCGAGCGACGTTCGTTCTGTTGAATTTGATGCTGGCCGCTTCGGCCCTGGCCGCGATTCGGATGTGGTACCTCGACGTCCGGTACGCCTTTTCAGGAGGTGAGGAGATGGGCCGCTACATCCGGGAGGAGCGGCTGGACCGTTATCCGATCGCGGCTCACTTCCCGATCTACACGCAGGCCGTGCTTCCCTACCTGAAGGACCACACGCGCTTCTGGTATCCGGGGACCGGGGAATGGGGTTCGTTCATGACCTGGGACCTGGCGTACGAGAGGGGGCTCACAGTCCCTTTCCCGGATGCGGTGCGGCGCACGACCGAGCAATTCGGCTCCCGTCCCTACCTGCTCCTCCTCTCCGCGGAAATGCCGGCTCCCGCAGAGCAGGGATATCGACTGCTGTACGCCACCCATGGCAAGGCGTTCCGCGACCGGAACGAGCGCTTCTGGCTCTACGCGCCCGTGGCATCCGCAATGCCTCCACCGTGACGCTGCGCGTCCCCCGGGTTCGTGCGATCGGCGCAGGACAAAGGATCAGTGCTCTTTATCGTTCCGGCGCCCGGTCCTCTGGCTCCCGGCCGGGAGCAGGCCGCTCGAAAACCCGCAGCACGTAGATTGCGGCCGCCCCTTTCCCGAAACGATAGAGCGGCCGCACACGGTCGCTCAGATCGCGAAGGTACGGGCAGTCTCTTTCGAAACCGTAGAAGACGATGT
Source organism: Acidobacteriota bacterium (assembly GCA_039931435.1). GTDB lineage: Bacteria > Acidobacteriota > Thermoanaerobaculia > Gp7-AA8 > Gp7-AA8 > JBDTRY01. Next base: position 4,430 of record JBDTRY010000055.1, read on the forward strand.
AGTCGATAGGCAGACGTTCCAGCATGAGCCGCGTTTGCTGCGGCTTCGCATCGCAAACGATCCAGTGAAAGTTCGAGCGGCTGAAAACCGACAGCTCCTGTGCGTCGATGGTCAGTACGGACGGCACGGAACGCTGGCGGTCGAGCCACGACGCGAGCTGTTTCTCCGCGACGGTCGGCCGATGCCCCGCGAAGCCATGAGCGGCCAGAAGGCCGGTCTGGAAGGCTCCCAGGGTGACGCTCAGGGCGACCAGAACTGCCGTCGTGCCCCGCACGAGCGCCCGGTCGCAGTGCAGCAGCCAGGGGATTGCCACGGCCAGTAGAACTACGAAGGGAAGTCCGTGACGGTATCCGAAGAACCACGGCATCAGGAAGGACGCGTGCACCAGCAACAGCACCGAGGTCAGAGCGAATCCGGCGCTCCCGGCGGCCAGAGGGAGGAGGGCCTCCTTCGCGGAGAGCACCGGGACGAACTTCCTGCGGACCAGCCGCACGACGGCGTAGATCACGGCCAGCGGGACCAGCGCGGCGGCGGGTCCGAAGGAGCTGAAAAACGAGTACCGACTCAGAGGATCGAAGGCTACACGCAGGCCGAGGGCGCGCTCCCTCAGCCAGCCGGCCAGCGAATCGGTTGCGATGGCCTGATTGAAGAGGGTCAGTTTCGACGAAGGGTGGACCGCCGAGAGCAACGCGCTGACCGACAGCGGGATGAAGGTGCTCATGTAGGCGATCCACGGGACGACGATCAGCGCCAGGCCCGTGCCGGCTCCGAGGACCGAGCGCCAGGCGCGGCGGTCGCGGACAGCGGTGATCACGAGGGAGAAACCGATCGCCGCTACGGCCATAATCATCTGAAAGCGGCTGAGATACGCCAGTCCGGCCAGGATGCCGACCAGCAGTCCGCCTCGAAACGAGAGCGCCCCCGGAGCATCGATGGCCAGCAGCGAAGCGAACAGGAACGCCAGGGCCATCCCCTCGGTGTAGGGCATGGCCGTGGACATGAAGTAGATCGTGCATGTGCCGAGGAGCAGAACCACAAGATGTGCGGCCCGGAGACCGAATAGCCGGTACGGAACTGAGGAGTCGGCGGAGGCCAGGCGCCTCTCCAGCCGGACGGTAAGCAAGTAGAGGAGAGCCAGGTCGATGACGAAAAAGATCTGGGGCAGCACATTCGCGGCGGCGATCATGCCCATGATGCGTCCAGCGAATCCCAGCGTGAGCGGCCAGAGCGGATAGATGTTGATCCTGGCCGGGAGGTTCTCGTACCCCATGTAATAGAGCGAGACGCTCGTGGTGAGCCCCCGCCCCTCGGCCAGATTACGGGCGATCTGGAAGTAGAAGCTGCCGTCGAGCCCGAACGGCCCGACGCCCGGATGCAGCAAAGTGTGGGCAGCGGCGAGTAGAATGACGATCGCCGTCGCTACCATGCCGTCGCGGCGGCTGTGTCCGGGCAGATGCTCCGGCACGAACGGACCGTTGCTGCTCACCAGCCCTTCCCCATTTGCGGCAGTGTAGCCGATCCATCCGGAGTGGTGGAGTGGCTCTGGTATACTCGAACAAGCGCATGGAAAAGCATTCGAGGCCGCGCGTGCTTTTCATCGTTCCCGCCTACAACGAACGTGAATCCCTCCCCGGCGTCATTGCCGACCTCCGGCAGCACTTCCCTGATGATCAGATCCTCGTCGTCGACGACGGCTCTACCGACGACACCGTTGCCTTGGCCGGAATCCACCTGGCCGAGGTCGTCCGGCTCCCGTTCAATCTCGGCATCGGAGCAACGGTGCAGACGGGGCTTCTTTATGCAGTCCGGAACGGCTACGACATCGCTGTACAGTTCGATGGGGACGGACAGCACCGCGCCGACCAGGTGGAGAAACTTCTGGCGCAGCTCGATTTCGCGGATGCGGTGATCGGATCGCGATTCCTGGAGCGGAACAGCTATCGCGGATCGATTTTCCGAAGGGCGGGGATCTTCATCTTCCGGCTGGTCAACTCGATCCTGGTGGGAGCGACCATCACCGACAACACGTCGGGATTCCGGGCATACGGCCCGCGGGCCATACGCTTTCTTGCCGAGGAGTATCCCCACGACTACCCGGAGCCGGAGTCGGTCATCACGCTCTGCCGGGCCGGTTATCGCGTGAAGGAAGTGGCGGTTGTGATGCAGCGCCGGATGGGTGGCCAGTCGTCCATCGGCCTGCTGAAATCCGTTTACTACATGGCCAAGGTGCTGGTGGCCGTCGGCATCGGCGTCACCAGAACACGAGCGAGGAGTCTGCAGAATGGATCAGCAAATCCAGGTTATCTCGATCATCGGTAGTGTAGGGGTCATGCTGTTCGTGACCCAGTTGATCCGGCGGCGCAAGCTGCGCGAGGAGTACGCGCTGCTGTGGTTCGCGGCCAGCCTGGGGCTGATCCTCATCTCGGTCTGGCGCGGCCTGCTGGATCGCGCCGCGAAGCTGCTGGGGGTAGCCTACCCGCCTTCGCTGCTTCTGCTGGCCGGGATCGCCATGGGGTTCATCCTCTCCATTCACTTCTCCCTTTCACTGACGCGGTTGTCGGAGCAGAACAAGCGACTGGCCCAGGAGCTGGCCCTGCTGGCGAACAGGATTGAGCGGGGGGAAGGACGGCCCGCACCGTCCTGAGCGTCGGCCGCCGCGGCGGGCGCTCCATTCGTGCATGCGTATTCTTTTCGTTCTCGAGAACTACTGGCCGAACGTGGGCGGCGTGGAGACGCTTTTCCGTTCCGCGGCTGAGGAGCTCGGTCGCCGCGGTCATCAGGTGACCGTCGTCACCTCGCGCCTGCGTGGAACGGCCGTTCACGAGCGGCACGCCGGGGTCCTCGTGCGCCGAGTGCGCGTCCCTCAGTTCCTGCGCCGCTATCTCTTCATGGTTCTTGCTCTTCCTGCGGCGGTCCGCGTCGCCCGTGGTGCAGACGTCGTCCACACGACGACGTACAACGCCGCCGTGCCCGGGTGGCTGGCCGGTCTGCTCACGCGGCGGCCGGTCGTGCTCACCGTGCACGAAGTATTCGCCGAGCAGTGGCAGAGGATGCCGGGCATGAACCGCTGGCTAGGCTGGGGTTACCGAATCTACGAATCGTTGATCCTCCGGCTTCCGTTCCGGGCGTTCATCTGCGACTCGGACTTCACTCGCGGCCGTCTGCTGACGAGGATAAGAACGCCCAGAGACCGAACCGTCACAATTTACCCCTCCCACGACGCCTCATTCTGGAGCGTATCGCGGCACGCACCCCGCGCCCTGCGGCAGGAGATTGGAGCCGGCGCTGAGGCCTTCATCTATCTCTACTTCGGCCGCCCCGGCGTCAGCAAGGGCGTCCACGATCTGATCGAGGCGGTTCCTTTCGTTGCCGCAGCCCTGAAGGGAAGCCGGCTGGTGATGCTCTTGTCCAGAGAACCCGCAGACCAATATGCGCGCGTGTTGAGGAGGGTGCGTGAGCTGGGGATCAGCGACAGCGTGAGTGTCCTCGACAGCGTGCCCCGCGATAATCTGCCGGGCTATCTGATGGCTGCTGGCTGTGTAGTTGTCCCCTCGATTTCCGAAGGCTTCGGATATGCGGCCCTCGAGGCGGCGTCCCTCGGCTGCCGCGTCATCGCCACGCGAGGACATTCGGTCGAGGAGATTCTGGGGGACGTGGTCACGCTCGTTCCGCCCCGACAGCCGGAGGCGTTGGCAGCGGCCATCGTCTCTGCCGCGAAAGCCGAGTTCCACGAAGCGAAGACGGCTCCTCGGTTCCCCGTCGAGAAGCACGTCGAAGCTCTGTTGGAGGTCTACGCGGGGATGCTGCAGCGATGACGGCGCCCCTGCGTGTTCTCGTGACGGCCGATGTGGTGGGGAAGGAACTCACCGGAGTGGGCGTGGCCACCCGGATGATCGTCGATGCCCTTCGCGAACGTCCTGAGGTGGAGGTGAGTGTCCTGGTGGCGGGAGATTCCCAGGCGAGGCAGTGGGGGGTGCCGGTCGTCGAGGCAGACTGGCGAGTGCCGGGCATGCCTTTCGTGTTCACGAAGCACAGGAAGCTCAAGGCGTTCGACGTGATCCATTGTTCCACGGTGAGGGTGCCGTTCAGGGGTCGACCGCGGGGGCCGGTGTTGGTGATGACCATTCACGACCTCGTGCCTCTCGTCGCGCCGGAGTATCACACGCTCGGGCACCGGCTCTACTTCCGGTATCTGCTCGCGCGCAGCCTCCGGAAGTTCGACGCCGTGGTGACGGACAGCGAGGCCACGCGCAACGATCTCGTGCAGAGGCTGGGAGTTGAATCGTCGAAGATCAACGTGATTCCGTTGTACTCACGGTGGAAGATTGAGCCGCGAGAGCGGACGAGAACGGAGGACTTCGTCCTGGCCGTCGGAACCATCGAGCCGAGAAAGAATGTGGGGCGAGTGGCGCAGGCCTTCGTGAAGGTTCGAGAGCGCAACCCGGACCTCCGGCATCGTCTCGTCATCGCGGGAGCTGCCGGCTGGGGTGAGTCGCAACCGTTCGAAGTGCCGCAGCCCTTGCGGGGCGAGATCGAGTGGCGCGGATACGTCTCGGACGAAGAGCTTTGCTCGCTCTATCGCGACGCCGCTGTTCTGATCTACCCGTCGCTCCTGGAGGGCTTCGGGCTGCCTCCGCTTGAGGCGATGTCTCTCGGCTGCCCCGTCATTACGAGCGACCGTTCCTCTTTGCCGGAGATCGGAGGTGATGCGGTCATCTACGTCGACCCGACGGACGTGGAGAATCTGACGGGAGCGATCGAGCGAATGCTTTGTGACGGCCGGCTGCGCGAAGAACTGCGGCAGAAAGGCCTGGAACGCTCGAGGCAATTCTCGCCCGAACGAATGGGAGAGGAACTCTCAGCGGTGTATCGTGGCGTACTGGGCGCCGGCAGCGACGAGTGAGTGTCGCGAATGGCGGCCGCGCATATTCGGCAGAGAGGAGTGGTCTGCCGTTCGCTCAGGATGAGGCTACTTGTAGGCATGGACGACGACGCGCCCTCTCGACTTCCGCTGACCGCTCCTGAATCCGATTCCACGCACCCGTGACTTACTGCTTCGGCGTGCAGCGCGCGTCGACAGCGCGGCGCAGGACACTGGTGGGCCTGGCCAGGGGTTCGGGACCATTTTCGACGCTCTGTCTGGGCATCAGGAGGCCGCGGATCCGTCCGTGATTACTTCGTAGGCTGGCAGCATGGCCCGAAGGTGGAGCGGCAGGATGTGGCGTCTCCGGGGATGGCTCTCTGCATAGGCAATGGCCGTCTCCGGATCAGACAACTGAAGTCCCGCGTCGCCGGGCGGATAGAGGCGCATCCGGCGCCCGATCAGCCGCCAGAATGGTTGCGTTTTAGGTGCGGCGAAGAGGATAAGTAGCTGGCGTAGACGGTAGATGGCCGGTGGCGATGTACTGGTCGCTCCGAGCTGTTTAAGAACGGTACGGAGGGCATCGCGTTCCTCTGGATTTTCCAGGCGCTCGACTTCGCTGCCCACCCGCCTGAGATACGCAGGGAAATCGATCGCGGGGAAGTCCGCCATCTTCGATGCCGATCCATACTCGTGAAGGATCGTGTTCGTGATGGTTGGAAAGATCGGAATCGGTGCGTCGGCATTGAAGCTCGAATCGAGCATCGCCAGAAAGTCATTGCGGTCTCGACTGGCGATCCCTCTGGCGAACGCAGTGCCGTTGCTTCGATACGTTGCGTGAAGCAAGGCGAAAGGTCGATCGATGAAGAGCACCGACTCCGTTACGGCAAGGCTCCTGAAACCGAAAGCGTAGTCGGGAGCGATCGATCGATTACAGATGCTGCCGTACCGTTTCCGAACGTCGGCAAACACGTTCACGGGAACGATCGAGTTCATCAGGCGGGGGATGGGGTATGGGTTGTGCAGCCTTAATCCGGAGGCCGCTTCGAGGAGCCGCCGCGAACGGAGTCGCAGCAGTTTTCCGGACCACCGAGTCAGAAGGAGCTCCGGAGGACTGACGTGGTCCCACAGGAAGTCGGTCGTGAAGATGATGACATCCTTCGGGTGTCGCTGAACGAGTCCCTGCAGCAGCTCCGAAAGACGGGGATACATGATCATCCTGTCCGTCGCCAGGAGCGCGTGAGTGACCTGGGGCTCGTCGAGAAGCTGTCCGATCGCCCAGTCCCAGTGAGCCGCCATGGAAAGCGCTTTAGGGGGCCGAACGTACGTCACGTGCCTGTTTCTCGAAGCCCATGCTTCCAGGGCACTCGATTCTTGCTCCTCATTTGAGTTGTCGGAAATCAGAATGGTCTCGAAGCAGTCCATTCGGAGCAGGGACTCCGTCGCCTTGATGGCGAGGTCTGCGCGATTCCTGGTTGGAACGACAGCAGCGAGGCCGATCTCTATCATGGCTTCTTGATTTCCCCGAAGAGTCTCAACTCCGGCGCCAGCGAATCTCGGTGACGAGCTGGCGGCTGGCTGGTGTCGCGAGAACGGCAGCGGCAACGGCAAGGACGATGACCACACCGATAATGAGAGCCTGGGAGCTCTCGACAGAGGAGAGAATGAGTTTTCCGACAACCACTACGGAAACGGATGCCGAGGCGGGAACGCCCAGATCGTGAATGTACCAGCGTGATTGCTGTCCGGGCAGAATCCGGCGGTGGGTGAGTGTAACGCCGAGGACGAGGTAGACGACATTGAGTGCGAGCCAGACGGCGGCGGCGCCGATGGCTCCATAGCGCTGCGATGCCCAGACGGTCGCGGGTATGACGAGAAGCAGCGCACAGGAACCGAGAGTCAGAGACAAGCCCGTCCAGCGGTGGGAAAGCTGAAGGGCGTATGGCATGTGCAGAAGAGCGTGCGCGGAGAAGCCGAGAGCGAGAATAGCCAGAATCCGACTGCTGCTGGATGCGATTACCGGGTCCCGAGTCCAGATCAGGAGTACCTCTTTCGGAAAGACGGCGAGCACCGCGCCCAGGGGGAAGATCACGCATCCGAGCAACTGAGTCATGCGGTGATAGATCTCGGCCAGTTCCTCGGAGTCACCCCTGGCAACGGCTTGGGACATCTTCGGAAAGGTCGCTGCGAAAAAAGGGTTGGCCAGAGCCGAAAGACCTGCAGCGAGCGTGCTCGCCAGGGCATAGTAACCGAACTTCTCAAGACCCACCATCCGGCTCACGATGATCTTGTCGATCTGCATCAGCACGGCGCCGATTGCCGTGATCGCGGTGAGGCCTGCCGCGAATCTGCCGATACTTCGCAACATGTCGGGTCGAAATGTCGGCTTAGTGAAGGGGGGCGGGATCGACCGGTACAAGGTTGATCGCGTCCAAATGGTCTGAAGACACCAGGCGCTCAGCTGAGCGAGGAAAAAGACCTGCAGCGACGGGTGGATCCAGATCAGAGAGCCGACCGTGGCAGCGGCGCGAAGTGAAGTCATCGTGATCACCACGACATTCAGCGGAACATGCTTCTGGAGGCCGAGCAGGCCGCCTGCGTAGATCGAGAAGGGGAACTGCAGCACTGTCACGGCACCCATCAGGCGAATGGCCTCCACCAGAGAGGCCGCGCTCAGGCGGTCCGGCCTCAGCCATCGCTCCGCAATCGCGGGTGCTGCCACGATCACGATCGTTGCCAGCACAAAGGCGATTACCCAGTAAACGGTAGCGACCGTCCTGACCAGATTTCGAATCTCCGGTCCAGAAGATTCATTGGCAGAGAGCACAGCGATCTGCCGATTCAGACTCGTGCTGAGACCGAGATCGAGCAGCCACAGAACTGCCTGGAGCGTGGTGAAGAATCCGACGACGCCGTATGCCTCGATGCCCAGCAAACGAACGTAGACCGGTACGAGCAGCAGGCTCAGAACGGCCGTCCAGCCAGTGCCGGCAAGGTTTGCTAGCAGATTTCGGTGCATCGGGTCCCGCCCAGAACTGGCAGGTTAACACCCGTCGCAGATCTTGGGTTGCATCCAGCGATCGATGTGTGGACTATAGATGAGAGACACAAATGAAAGTCGTGATTCTGGCGGGGGGAATGGGGACTCGGCTGGCCGAGGAGACCGAGGTGCGCCCGAAGCCACTCGTGGAAATCGGCGGACGGCCCATCCTCTGGCACATCATGAGCCGCTACGCTTCGTACGGTTTCAACGAGTTCTGCCTCGCTCTCGGATACCGCGGAGAGATGATCAAGCGCTGGTTTCTGGACTACTTCGAGCTTACCGGATCGCTCAGCATCGACCTCTCCAGAGGCGCCGTGAGCCGTCACGAACAGCAGTCCGACGAGTGGGTGATTCACCTCATCGATACCGGGATCGACACCAACACCGGTGGGCGCGTGAAGAGGCTCGAGCCGATCCTGGAAGGGCAGACCTTCATGGTCACTTACGGGGACGGCGTCGCAGACATCGATCTCGGGGCGCTTCTCGAGTTTCATCGCAGTCACGGCCGAATCGCCACGGTAACTGCGGTGAGACCTCCTGCCCGATATGGCGGGCTCTTTTTCGATGGTGATCAGGTCGTCGGCTTCACGGAAAAGCCACAGGCCGGAGAAGGATGGATCAACGGCGGGTTCCTCGTTTTCGAACCCGCGATCTTTTCCTATCTGCAGGGGGACGCCACCAGTCTCGAATCGGAGGCGCTGGAGCGTCTCGCTGCCGATGGCCAGCTCATGGCATACCGCCATGACGCTTTCTGGCAATGCATGGACACGATCCGGGACAAGCGGTTCCTGGAGGGCCTCTGGCAGGAGGGACAGGCCCCATGGAAGGTGGAGCGTTGAGACCCTTCTGGCGGGACCGCTCCACGCTCGTTACTGGCGCGACCGGTCTGGTGGGAGGATGGCTCGTGCGCCGGCTTCTCGAGGCCGGTGCGGACGTGGTCTGCCTCGTGCGGGACTGGGTGCCGCAATGCGAGCTCGTTCGCGGAGGTGACATCGATCGCGTAAAGACGGTTCGGGGCGATATCCGCGATCGCGACCTTCTGGAGCGAGCCCTCGGAGAATACGAGATCACAACGGTCATGCACCTGGCGGCGCAGACCATCGTTCCGGTTGCCAATCGCAATCCGGCCTCGACGTTCGATACCAACATCCGAGGAACCTGGGAGCTCCTGGAGGCTTGCCGGCGCAGCCCGGCCGTAGCGCAGATCGTCGTGGCCTCATCGGACAAGGCCTACGGCAGTCACGAGGCTTTGCCCTACGAGGAGAGCACAGCGCTTCAGGGCGTTCATCCCTATGATGTGAGCAAGTCGTGTGCGGATCTCCTTGCGTATTCCTATGCCGCGAGCTTCGGCCTTCCCCTGGCCATCACCCGCTGCGGAAACTTCTACGGAGGTGGGGATCTGAACTGGAGCCGGATCGTTCCCGGGACCATTCGCTCGGTCCTGCGCGGAGAGCGGCCGGTGATCCGATCGGACGGACAGTACGTCCGGGACTATTTCTACGTTGAAGACGGTGCGGCTGCCTACATGCTTCTCGCCGAACGGCTGGCTGCCGATCCCAGTTTGAAGGGCCGAGCCTTCAATTTCTCGAACGAAACGCAGCGTACCGTCCTCGAGCTGGTGCGAGAGCTGCTCGGAGTGATGGGATCCGATCTGGAGCCCGACGTCCGGGGGACCGCCAGCAACGAGATCCGGCACCAGTACCTGTCCGCAGAGCGAGCCCGCACGGAACTGGAATGGCAGCCCTTGTTCACTCTCGATGAAGGGCTGGCCCGTACCATCCAGTGGTACCGGGACCACCTTCAATCGTGACTGTGACGGGCACCACTGCGGTATGCCGGTCCTGCGGCGGCGCAATCTTCATCGTGCTCTCGCTCGGTTCCACGCCTCTGGCCAACCGTCTGCTCACGCGCGAGCAGCTCGACCAGCCTGAGCCGCGCTACCCGCTGGACCTGGCGTTCTGCCCGGCCTGCACGCTCGTTCAGATCACGGAGACGGTTCCACCCGAGGAACTGTTCAGTGAGTACGTCTACTTCTCGTCGTATTCCGACACCGCGCTCGAAAACGCGCGCACCATCGTGGAAAGAATGGTCGGGCAAAGGAGCCTCGGAGCGAACGACCTGGTGCTCGAGATTGCGAGCAATGACGGATACCTCCTCCAGTATTACCTCGAGCGCGGAGTGCCGGTGCTGGGGATCGAGCCGGCGGCGAACATTGCGGCCGTGGCAAGGTCGCGCGGTATTGACACCACCTCCGAATTCTTTGGCGCCGGATTGGCGCGACGGCTCGCCGACGGGGGGATTCGGCCAAGCGTACTTCACGCCAACAACGTCCTGGCACACGTCGCCGATCTGAATGGCGTGGTCGGCGGGATCGCCATCATTCTCTCGGATGACGGAATGGCGGTGATCGAGGTGCCTTACCTGCTCGATCTCATCGACCGCTGTGAGTTCGATACGATTTATCATGAGCATCTTTGCTATTTCTCGGTGACGTCACTCCGCCTTCTTCTCGAGCGGCACGGTCTGGTCATCGCCGACGTGGAACGGATCCCCATTCACGGCGGTTCTCTACGGCTCTTCGTGGGTCATGCCGGGAGGGTGAGCGCAGGCGAACGGGTCGAGGCGCAGCTCGAAGAGGAAAGGCGGTGGGGCGTGAATTCTGTGGAGACGTACCAAACCTTCGGCGCGTCGGTGAAGGGGCTGGGGGAGAGGCTGCGCGCACTTCTCACCGAGCTGAAGTCATCGGGCGTGCAGATCGCTGCATACGGGGCTTCGGCCAAGGGAAGCACCCTCCTGAACGTACTGGGTATTGACGGTACGACGCTCGATTTTGTCGTGGACAGGAGCGTGGCAAAGCAGGGAAAGTTCACGCCGGGGACCCATCTCCCCATCTATCCGCCCGGGCGACTGCTGGATGAGTCTCCCGATTTCGTGCTGCTTCTGACATGGAATTTCGCCGAGGAGATTCTCCGGCAGCAGGAGGAGTTCCGGCGGCTCGGAGGGAGATTCATCATTCCGGTGCCGGAGCCGATGGTGGTGTGATGCAGATTCAAGAGACGGAACTGAAGGGGGTTTTCGTGATCGACATCGAGCCGGCCTCCGACGTGCGCGGGTTCTTCGCCCGCACATGGAATCGGGAGGAGTTCGAGGACATGGGCCTGGTGACCGACATCGCTCAGTGCAGCGTCTCGTACAACGGGAAGCAGGGAACGCTTCGCGGGCTGCACTACCAGAAGGCGCCGCGGGGAGAGACGAAGATCGTGCGTTGCACGATGGGTACGATGTTTGACGTCGTTGCCGATCTCCGCGCCGGCTCGCCCACGCGCGGACGCTGGACCGCCATCGAGCTGAGCGCGACGAACCGCCGCAGCGTTTACATCCCGGAGGGGTGTGCGCACGGGTTTCAGACACTGGAGGATGGGACCGAGGTGTTCTATCAGATCTCTGTGCCCTACAGCGCCGAGCATCAGGCGGGCATCCGCTGGGATGACCCTGGGCTGGCAATCAGCTGGCCGGCAGAGAACGCCATCATCTCGGAGAGGGACCGCAATCTGCCGTCTTTAAAGCCGTCTTTTTTTTCACGCTGATTTGAGGAGGCTCCGTCACGATGCCTGGTGCGACTGACCCTAAAAACGAGGAATTGATCGAGAGAATGTCTTCGGATCCTGAAATGAAGCAGGTTGCCGATCGATTCGTTATCGAGAGTGCCCGCCATCGGTACTCTTACAATTTCTCCTGGATGGGACGGCCGATCATCCAATATCCGCAGGACATCGTGGCGTTACAGGAGATCATCTGGAAGACCAGGCCTTCCGCCATCATCGAGACGGGGGTTGCACATGGCGGATCGCTGATCTTCTACGCCTCCATGCTCGAGCTTTTGAGAGGCGACGGCATCGTGATCGGAATCGACATCGACATTCGGCCTCACAACCGTGTCGAGATAGAATCGCACCCTCTTTCGAATAGGATTCGCCTCGTCCTCGGCAGCTCGACGGATGAAATGACACTCAAAAGCGTGCGCGACCGCCTTGAGGAGCGAGGCCCGGTGATGGTGGTGCTGGATTCCAATCACACAGCGAAACACGTTTTCCGGGAGCTCGAGTTGTACTCGGGCTTCGTAGCTGCGGGGAGCTACCTCGTAGTGCTGGATACGATCGTCGAACGATTTCCACCCGACCTCGTCAATGACCGTCCCTGGGAACCCGGTAATAGTCCGATGACCGCGGTTGATCAGTTTCTGATGGAATCCGATCGATTTGAAGTCGACAACGAATACGATCGAAAACTCTTGATCTCTATGGCGCCGCGCGGCTATCTCCGCTGCGTCAAGAATTAAGATGGTTCACGTCTGGGTGACAAAGGCGAGGCGTACGGCACGCCATCCTCATGAATCCGAACTATCGTGAGGAAAACGTACGAATGACTCGCGAGGCCGGGCTCGATGTGCATTTTCTCGAGTGAGAGCTAGATGTGAGAGTACTCCTCAACCCTGGCCTTCCGTCGGTTTCTTAACCTTCCAGGACGCAATTGTTTTCGACAGGCCGGAGGTGAGATCGTGCGCCGGGATCCATCCCGTCGCTTGCCTCAATCGATCGTTTACACCTACGAGTTTCGGGGCCTCGTGTGCATTGGCTGGCTCCGGAAAGACAATGGGCATGGACTTTCCGAGTTGCCGTTGAATTTCTTCGACTACGGCCAGGATCGAATGGCCTTGCCCCGTCGAAATGTTGAACGCGCCAGCTTCACTCGCCGTCAGGAGCTTCACCAGAGCCTGGGCGCAGTCATCAACAAAAACAAAATCGCGAATGCTGTCCGGGAAGCGGCATTCGACTTCGCGTTGCGCTAACGTTGAACTGATGACGTGCGGAATCAGCTTCGATGAAGCTTCACCGGGACCATAAATGAAAAATAATCGGCCCCACGCGAGACTGAGCCCACTGGTGTCTGCGTAGGCTCGAAGAAGCTGGTAGCAGGACAGCTTCGCCCATCCGTAGAGGGTGCCAGGCTCGAGAGGCGTACTTTTTTCTCTCATCACCGGGTAGGTCCAGTCGTATTCAGCGCACGAGCCTGCGCACACGGCACGTTCGCCGCCACTGTTTCGAAATTCGCGAACCAGCTCAATGGTGGCGGCTACCCAACGAAGATTCTCGTCAGACGTCCAGAAACGGCTCGGCTTTGCGAACCAGGCGAGGTGGAGCAAATGCGTTGGCCGGATGCTCCGTATCAGTGCCACACTCTCGGCAGGATTGGTCAGGTCGCATCTGTGCCAGGTGACGCCGGATCTTTGTTCTGAAGGCCCGTTATGTGCAACTGCATGAACAGTGAATTCGGAGTGTTCCAAGAGGTCGATGACGGCGCGGCCAATGAATCCACTCGCTCCTGTTACCAGAACTCGCACTGTTCAGTCTCCCTGACACCTAGCCTCTGAATTATGGACCACTGGCTGGATTCAGATTCCGAGCGAACGCCTTCTCCGGCGGGAATGATGCTGATTGAAGAGAAAAACCTGCAGATTGCGACGTCCGACAATCGAATCTCTTGCCATTCTTTCAGAAACCGGCGGCCTCATCGAAGCTCGCGGGCCAGCCGCTTCACAAACCTCACGCCCGTCGGAATGCTCGGCGCACCCGTGTCTCCGGCCACGCGTTGTCCTTCGATCGTTGGGAACTCTACGATCTTCAGACGATGTTTCAGGGCGCGCATGGTCATCTGGTATTCGATCGTGTAGTCCAGTGCGTCGAGCTGCAGCCGCTCCGCCGCCTTGCGGGTGATAGCCCGATAGCCGTTGATGGAGTCGGTCACGTAGGGTCCCTCTTTTCGGAAGAGCAGATTCGCCATCAGATTGAAGCCGTTGTTCGCCCACTTCCGAGGCTTGAAAAACTGGTGGTCTTCCTCGTTGATGGCCCCCTTCATCATTCGCGAGGCGATGACGATGTCAGCACCCGTTTCCAGCATGGGCCGGAACTTCGTGAGATCAGCGATGGCCTCGTTTCCATCGGGCGAGAAGAAAATCCAGGCATCGCCCGGGGCGTTGGCGAAGGCCTGCTGAAATCCGTCCCCGCGGCCGCGACGGCTCTGGCCGATCACCTCGATCCCGTGGTTGGCGAAGAACTCGACGGTGCCGTCGGTCGATCCACCGTCCACGGCCACGATTGCGTCGTAGCCGGCGGCCGGAGAAGGCGCCGGGATCTGCGGGAAGATGATCTCCAGGCAGGGACGTTCGTTTCGCGTGAGGAGCACAAGGGTCAGACGCATGGAGGGGGAGTTTACCTTGTGGCTGCGAGGTTCGGCAGAGAGAACGGCGTCTCTCCTTGCGCGCCCCTCACCCGGCTCGCTTCGCTCGCCACCCTCTCCCCGCGTTGCGGGGCGAGGGACTGGGCTCTCCGATCTTTTGAATTCTTCATTCGAAATTCGAAGTTCATCTCGCTCACGTG
>JBDTRY010000056.1:0-18473 GCA_039931435.1 Acidobacteriota bacterium
GGAATCTCCCGTGCGGAGACGAACTCGGTGGATATCACGCGGGTTCTGGACCGGCACGGTGTCGAGATCGCCAGAAAGAGCACCGTTCCCGACCATGAAACTGAGATCGCCGCCGAGTTGAACTTCGCCCTCGATCGTTGTGACGTGGTGCTGCTCACAGGCGGCGCCGGTCCGACCGAGGATGACCGCACCATCGACGCAGTCTCGTCCGCCCTCGGCATTCCCCTCGTCGAGGACGCGGACATTCTCAGCGACATCGAGGCCAAATTTTCGCTTCGCAGTCTGAAGATGCCCGCCGTCAACCGCAAGCAGGCGCGGATCTTCGCCGGCCATCGCGCCCTTCCCAACCCGCGCGGCACGGCCCCAGGGTTCCATATCATTTTCAAACGCGGGAACCACACCCGCCACGTGTGGATCTTTCCCGGCGTTCCCTGGGAGCTCGAGGAAATGCTGGAAACGCAGCTTGGGGCCTGGCTGGAGAAGGTGAGCTCGGCTTCGGGTACGCAGCACCGGACCATCAAGATCGTCGGTCTCACTGAATCGGCCGTGGAGCAGAGCCTGCGTCCATTCTATGAACGTCATCCTGAGCAGCCGGTAACGCTTCTGGCCGCGCTCGGCGAAGTGCACCTGCACCTTTTGACGCGCGGCTCCGCGGATGATGGCTATTCGCATCTCATGGCGCTGGAGGGTGAGCTCCGGGAAATATTCGGAGAGAGGATTTTCGGTCTGGACGATGAGACTCTGGAATCGACCGTGGGCCGGCTGCTCTCCGCGCGCGGTGAAACGCTGGGTACGGCTGAATCCTGCACTGGCGGACTGCTGGCCTCGCGCATTACCGACGTCAGCGGCAGCTCGGCCTACTTTCTGGGAGGAGTAATCACTTACTCCTTTCAGGCCAAGCTCTTTCTGCTGGGGGTCGACCCGGCCTCGATCGAACGACACGGCGAAGTTTCTGAAGAGGTGGCGCGGCAGATGGCGGAAGGGGCGCGGCGGCGCTTTTCGACTACCTACGGAGTGGGCATTACGGGAATCGCCGGGCCAACGGGAGGAACGGCTTCCAAGCCGGTAGGCACGGTACATGTTGCCGTTTCGTCCCTCGAGGAGACCCGGCACAAGCAGTTTCTCCTGGCAGGCTCGCGAGAACTGATCAAGCGCTATTCAACGCAGCTCGCTCTGGACATGCTCCGGATGATGATGATTCCGAGTAAGCCCGATCCGGGACTCAGCCTCTCTTCATCAGCGTCACGTTCTGAATGACGTCGTTATAGAGCACGACGATCATCAGCGCCGCCAGGAGCGCGAACCCCACCTGCTGGATTCGCTCCTTGACCACCATGGACAGATCGCGCCTGGCCACGGCTTCCACCCCCAGAATGAAGATGTGGCCACCGTCGAGGACGGGGACGGGGAAAAGATTCAGGATTCCGAGCTGAAGTGAGATGCTGGCCATTAGAAAAATCAAGGCTTGCCATCCGCTGCGCAGCATGTCTCCGGAGATCCGGGCAATGGAGATGGGGCCGCTGAAGTCCTGCACGCTGCCCTCGGCGCGAAAAAGCCTTCCTATGGTAAAAAAGACCAACCGCACCATTTTCACATTTTCGGCAATACTTTCCTGAAAGGCCGCGACCGGTCCCGATTGCTTCAGGACGGTAGGAAGTGTGAAGCCGGGATAATCGGCGGAATTGCCCGTGGGACCGGGAAGGGTCAGTTCGACCAGCTTCCCACCGCGATTCACTGTCAGGGCCATCGGCCGTTTTCCGGCAGCATCGAGAGCGTGATCGAAGTCCGGAGTCCACTGATTGACTGCGGTTCCGCCGGCTCGGACGATGAGATCTCCCCGCTGCAAACCGGCTTTCGCTGCTGCGCTTCCTTCGATTACCTTGCCGACTTCGGGTCGAAGATAGGGAGTGATTCCGGCGATTCCTGCCGAACCGTATTGAGTCAGCTGCCTCTCGGGAACGAGGCTTGTGGTTTGCCTCACTCCGTTCCGCAGGAAGACGACGTCGAGCTTCGTCTCCGGTCTGATGCTGATGGCCACGCGAAGGTCGTCCCATGTGGCGATGGGGTCGCCGTTGACGGTGAGGATCCGATCTCCGCCCCGCAGGCCTGCTTTTGCTGCCGGCTTACCGGGCAAAACGGTTCCGATCGACGCGGGAAACTCCCTCGGAACTTCGCGCGGCGTCATGAAAAGCCCCGCCAGAAATACGATGGCCACGAGAATATTCATCGCCGGGCCGGCTACGAGAATCAGGAAGCGCTGCCACTTGGGCTTAGCCAGAAACTCACCCGGATCAGTTCCAGTGGCCTCTTCCGGATTATCGCCGGCCATGCGCACGTAACCCCCCAGGGGAACGATGGCGATCCGGTATTCGGTTCCGCCCTTTTCGAATCCGGCGATGCGCTTGCCGAATCCCAGCGAAAAGACCAGCACGCGAACGCGGAACAGTTTTGCGACGAGGAAGTGCCCGGCCTCATGGATGAAGATGAGGAAGCCAAGGACGATGATGAATGCCAGGATATTGGTGACGAAGTTCGAGGCCATGGATTCTCCGGACGTGGGCACCGCTTGAGGTTCGAAATCTCCCGATCACGCTGCGTTAGCTGTTTACGATCGCTCCAACGTTCACTGCCGCAGCTTCATTGCGGCCCCAGGCATCCCAGTACAGCGCATCCTCCAGTGAGCGAATGGGGCTGATCTGCGCAACATGCCTGTCCAGAACGGTTCTCACTACCTCTACGATCGAGAGGAACGGAAGTTCGCCCTTCAGAAACCGCGCCACGGCGATTTCGTTCGCGGCGTTCAGTACGGCCGGCGCCGACCCCCCGGCCCGGCAGGCATCGTAAGCGAGCCGAACGGCGGGAAAGCGGGCGTGGTCGAGGGGGAGAAACTCCAGTTTCTGGATCCGGGCCAAATCCAGCTTCGCGAACGGCGCGGCGGTCCGTTCCGGGTAGAGAAGGCTGTATTGAATGGGGAACTTCATGTCCGTGGTGGAGAGCTGAGCGATGATCGACCCGTCCACGTACTCCACCATGGAATGCACGATGGACTGCGGGTGGATCAGAATGTCGATGCGCTCGGGCGGCAGGTCGAAAAGGTGATGCGCTTCGATGACCTCCAGCCCTTTGTTCATCATGGTCGCGGAGTCGATGGAGATCTTGTTGCCCATCTTCCAGGTTGGGTGTGCCAGCGCAGCCTCGATGCCGATGTCTCCGAAGGTAGCAAGATCCCGCCGGAGAAATGGTCCTCCCGATGCTGTAAGGATGATTCGCTCGACTTCGCTTCTGGCTCCGCAGTGGAGCGCCTGGTGCACGGCGTTGTGCTCGGAGTCGATAGGCAGAATGAGACCGCCGGATTCCCTGGCAGCACTGGTCATGACGTCGCCGGCGGCAACGAGAACTTCCTTGTTGGCGATTCCGACCCGTTTGCCCGCCTTGAGAGCAGCGTGCACGGGGGGTAACCCGGCCGCACCGACGATGGCGGCGATCACCGTGTCCGCTTGATCGAAGGAGGCCACCTCGATGGCCCCTTCGCTTCCGACCAGAATTTTCACGGAATCGCCTAGCAGGCTTCGAAGAGCCGCGGCGGCTGATTCGGTGCGGAGCGAGACGAGCGCAGGGTGATAACGCCGGACCTGCTCGGCGAGCAGCTCCACATTCTCACCGGCGGCCAGGGCCACGACCTGAAGCCGGTCCGGAAAGGCATCGACGACTTCCAGCGAGCTTCTACCGACCGATCCGGTACTTCCGAGGATGGAGATTCTGTTCATATGAGCCTGAAGTGATGAACGTATAGAAACCAGTAACTGTACAGGAGGGGAGCGGTGAAAAGCACGCTGTCCATCCGGTCCAGGAAGCCGCCGTGTCCGGGCAGAAAGGTGCCGGAGTCCTTCACGTCGGCCGAGCGCTTCCACATGGATTCGGCGAGGTCGCCGATGACACC
Source organism: Acidobacteriota bacterium (assembly GCA_039931435.1). GTDB lineage: Bacteria > Acidobacteriota > Thermoanaerobaculia > Gp7-AA8 > Gp7-AA8 > JBDTRY01. The sequence continues at coordinate 3,941 of JBDTRY010000056.1, forward strand.
GGCCACCGCCAGAATCATGGCCGCAACGAGGGCGTGCAGGAGCGGAAGCTCGGGAAAGAATGTGAAGTGTACGATCGCTGCAGCCAGTAAGGAGATGACCACGCCGCCGACGAGACCTTCCACCGTTTTTTTCGGGCTGACTCGGGGGGAAAGTTTCGTTTTTCCGTAACGTCTCCCGACGTAGTAAGCGCCGGCGTCCGCGGCCCAGACGGCCACGCAGAGGAAGAAGATGAGCTTCGGACCCGCCGCACCGAAATCGAGGCGCAGGCGGAGAAGAGCGCCGCCGAGCATTCCGATGTAGAGAGTTCCCAGGACACAGACGGCACTGGCCGGGAGAGCAGCATCGACGCTGCTGTGCGAGAAAACATAGAAAGCCGGCAGGATGAGCAGGATGGCGAAAACGCCCATCTCCACGGACACCGTTTTCAGCAGAAAAGCGCTGAGTAGAAACAGGAGCAGGAGGATCGATAGAACCTTCTGCACGGGATAGCCCTTCTTTTCTCCAAGCACCAGAAACTCGAAAAGGGCCAGCGAACAGATCACGGCAATCATGATTGTGTAGGCGTAAGAAGGTGCCCAGCCGATGAGCCACACCAGAATCGGTGCGCCGATCAGGGCAGTCAGTTCGCGAGCGAATCGCTTGCTACGGGACTGAGGAGCGCCATCTGCCATCTTCGCCGCTCAGGCCCGCTGCTTGTCCGGTTCCGCTTCGAGGAAAATCTGCGCGTCCTGCTCGTCCACGCCACCGTAGCGACGTTCTCGTGCCTGAAAGTCGATGATGGACTCGAAAATATGACGTTTCCTGAAATCGGGCCAGAGCACCTTCGTGACATGAATTTCGGCGTAGGCGATCTGCCAGAGAAGGAAGTTCGATACGCGCAGTTCTCCGCTGGTGCGGATGAGAAGGTCGGGATCAGGGACGTTCGCCGTATAGAGATGATCCGAGAAAAACTCCTCGTCGATCACACAATCCTCGATGCCCTTCTCGCGGAGGAGTTGCATGATGCGGTTGACGGTATCCACGATTTCCGCGCGCCCTCCGTAGTTCAAGGCGATCTGGAAGAGAAGTCCGCTGTTGCGTGAGGTCGTTTCCTGGGCGGCGCGAAGCTCCCGCTGTACCGATGGATCGAGCCCGTCGATACGGCCGATGGGAACGAAGCGAATGTTGTTTTCCATCAGAGCCTGCAGTTCTTTGCGCAGGTACTCCTTGAGGAGCATCATCAGTGTGGCCACTTCGTAACGCGGCCGCTTCCAGTTCTCGACCGAGAACGCGTAAAGGGTAATGGCCGGGAGTTCCAGACGTGCGGCTGTCTCCACTGTCTCGCGCACGGATGCAATTCCGGCGCGATGACCTTCCACTCGCGGCAGTTTGCGGAGTTTCGCCCAGCGCCCGTTCCCGTCCATGATCACGGCGATGTGGCGGGGAAGGGCGGCGAGATCGATCTTCTCGAGAAGCGCCTCTTCGATCGAGCCGGGCTCAGCCAGTTTCTTGACGTCGATCATGGCTATAAACCGGTCATGTTAGCACAGCAATTCAGGCGTGTTTGGCGGTGCACTTTCCACCGCCGGAACCCGGCGTTGTCGCGGCCTGTGCGGGGAAATAGATTCATTTGCGGGGTTCTACCCCGGTACCGGCGTGGCCTTGCCAACCGGGGAGGATCGGGGCAGTTTCGATCTCGTCGTAGTCGACGCTGACCAGGGTCAGCCCTTCCGCCGGAGCGGTCCAACGTGCCACTCCGAATTGCGGTTCAAGCGCTTCCTCCATGATCCTGGCAGGTTGCACTCCTCTGCCGATCTCGATCAGCGAACCGGCTATCCGGCGCACCATGAATCGCAGGAAGCCGTCGGCGGCAATCCGGATGCGAACGATTTCTCCCTCGCGCTCCACCCCCACCGCCCGTACCGTCCGTACCGTCGAGGAAACCTCGGGATTGCGAACCGTGAAGGCGCGGAAGTCGTGCCCCCCCGTCAGAGAGGCCGCGGCGCGATCCATGAGGCCGTCGTCCAGCGGCTGCCGTATATGGGCATGCGTTGGCGATAGAAAGACGTCGGCTACGGGCACGTTCACGATCTGGTACAGGTACGTCTTGCCGCGGGCGTCGAACCTGGCGTGAAACGTGGGCGTGGCCGCTCGTACGGCCCTGATTCGAATGTCGGGCGGGAGTAGATCGTTCAGGCCGAGCAGGAGACCACGATCGGAAATCGGCACCGAGAGATCGGCGTGGGCCACCTGAGCGAGGGCATGGACGCCGGCGTCCGTTCGCCCCGCTCCCTCGATCCTGATGTCCATGCCGAACATTCGGCGCAGGGCCCGCTCGATAACCTCCTGAACGGAGAGCGCGTTGTTCTGCATCTGCCATCCCGCATAGCGCGTTCCCAGATACTGAACGGTCAACACGTAACGCGGCATGAGGTGGTCCCGGAAGAATCAGCGCAGGTCCGCGGCCAGAACTTCCTGCTTCTCGAATCCAGTGGTCTTGGAGATTTCGTCGACTACGCCCACAGAGATTCGATTCCGCCCCTTATTCATCAGCAGCTCCGCGGAGTATGTGTAGTACTTGCCTTTTGTTTTTTCGATCTCGCTCTGAGGAATGCGCAGTTGATGTTCCTGCCGGGAGACGTCGGACATGTCTCCATTCTTGTCGGAGGCGGCGATGAAAACAGTGAAGCCGCCTGCGTAGACCTCCCCTTGCGGAAAGAGTGTGATGCTCTCCATGGGGATGTGGATCTCGACGGGTACTTTGTAAAGACCGTCATCGGTGAGCAGTGGCTGCTGGGTGGTCACCGTGATTTTCAGGTCGTTGGAGTTCTGGTCATAGAAGAGATTGGCAATGACGCGGTCACTCATCTCGGTGTCGACGGATTTCTCCACGAACGACTTCCGCGAGCGGGCAATGTAATTGCGATTGTGCATCCTTACCTGCACTGATCTCTGCCGGTCAACCCTTTCCGTGCCGGCGCGGTATCCGAGCGAGTAGTAGGAGCTCAGATCGCTCTCGATCTTGTCGAAGGCGCCGGAGAAATTGTTCGTGCCTACGGTGGCCACGCCCCCGGTGAGGTCTGCCATGAGGCGCAGCGACTCGGTACTGTTGGTCAGTCCGGCTTCCTGGGCCACGTAGGAGAGTGGCTGCTGATTCTCAGCGGAGTTCGTTCCTGCTCCGACCAGTCCCCCGGCGTGAAGCGTGTAGAGGGTGATGCTGTTGGCGTTTGCCGTTCGGGCAATGGATTGGATCAGGGGGGTGGAATCGAAGCTCATCGACTCCAGGAGACTGGAGCCAGCTGCTCCCCAATTGGATTTCTGCCTGGCTATGTCATCGATGAAGTAGAACATCTCCCGCCCCGGCTGAAGCGGAAATCCCTCGCTGGTGAGCACGAGAATCTTCTTGCCTTGAACGCCGGCCAGCGTGGCCATCAGTCCATTCAGCGCTTCGACGCTCTGCCGGAGATCGTGCTCCACCGACTGGGAGTACTGGCGGGCTGCGCCAAGAGCGTCGGAATACGACTGAGCGTCCCGGATCTGACCTTCCACTGAGCGCCGCTCACTGATGTTGCTCAGTCCGAAGGCGCTTTCTCCGGCAATTCCGTCAAGCGACTGCTGAATCTGCGTGACGTCGGTGGTGAAGGGAACCCGGATCTTCATGCTCCGGTTCCAGGTGGCGATCATTGCTTCGTCGCCCGGGCGCATGGTCTCGGCCACGAACTTCTTCATCGAGGTGAAGACGCGGTTGCGGTTGAACGGATGCAGCGAGAGGTTGTCGATGAAGAATACGATCCGCCGTCGGAGGTCCTGCTGGGACTCCACATCCTCGGCGCCCACGGCCGGACCGGTTGTTTTCGGGCCGGTGGTGACAGTCGAGGGAGCCGCGGCATTGGCGTTCTTCACTTCGTAAAAGTTGGTGACCTTCACCGGACGGCCGTTCTCCAGGATGTCGAAGTCGTCTTTTTTCAGTCCGGTGACCGGCTTTCCCTTCCGATCGGTGACAACCACGTCCACGTTGATGACGCGGACCTCGACACTCTCGACGAGTGCAGGAACGGAGGGTTCTTTCTGGGCGTTCGTCTGTTGAGCTAGAACCGGCGGAGCGGCCAGGGAGAGCGCCACTACGAAAGCCGTCAGTTGTTTCGAGTTCAAGGAAATGCCTCCTGGAAGCGAATGAAAGGGCGATGGAAGCGTCAGTGCTTCTGCACTATGACGTGCCGAGGGGGACCGATAGTTCTGATCTCCACGGCCGGGCCGCTCCTGCGGCTTCCCTCCACGATGAGATTTGGATGACAATGCGCGGGACGGGCAGGCATCAGCTTCCTCGACCCGGCATCGGAGCATCCAGCGTTCGGACGCCGGACCGGATCGGCGACCGTCTTAACGTATCAGGGAAAAGAGGCCAAAAATTCCGATAGCGCCGTATGTGATTGCTGCCGGAGTGCCATTCTGGAAAATGGCGGGCGCCGGCAATGATTTCCTGATCTTCGACAATCGTGGCGGATCAATCGCCGATCCGGCCCGGCTTGCTGCGGCCATCTGCACCCGCCGCCTCTCAGTGGGCGGAGACGGGTTGATTCTCATCGAGCCGTCCCTGGCCTCGGACTTCCGCATGGCGTACTTCAACGCAGATGGCTCGCGGGGAGAGTTCTGTGCGAACGGAACGCGTTGCGCGGCGCGATTCGCCCTTCTGAACGGAATCGCTGCGGAGCAGGAAATGATCATCGAGACCGACGCTGGCCGCGTCCCGGCGCGCGTCGAGGACGGTCTGGTGACTCTTTCACTTCCTGGTCCGGAACGGATCGTCCAGTCGAAAAGAATCGATCTCGGTGGTAAGCCGGTCACCGGAATGTACATGTGGGTGGGTGTTCCGCATTTCGTTGTCGTCTCCTCCTCCTCCGTCGGAGCCATCGACGTCGAGAGCAGTGGGCGCGAAATCCGCCACCATCCCGACCTGGCGCCCGAGGGAGCGAATGTGAACTTTGTCCGGGTCCTGTCCCGCGAGGCAATCGAGGTGAGGACCTACGAACGGGGAGTGGAAGCGGAAACGCTGTCCTGTGGTTCCGGGGTCGTGGCTTCCGTATCGGCCTGTGCCATGACAGGATCTGTGGACTCCCCGGTTTCCGTGCTCACCCGAAGCGGCATCAGGCTGATCGTGACTGTGGACTGGCTGGACGGCGGCATCCGCGGACTGACGCTGTCCGGCGACGCGCGCGTGATATTCAAAGGAGTCGTCACTCCGGAGACGACGGGCGGATACGATCCGGATCGGGCGCACAACCCGACATCCGGAGGCGCGCGTCCGTAATCAGGTGAGGTTGTTCTCCTCCGAGATTCGCGATCACCTGGCCTGGGCGGGCGGCCTGCTGGCGAGCCTTGCCGCGGCTACGATTGCTGTGGCCATCCAGCCGGAGCGGACGCCGTTCGACACAGCGCTCCCCCTGCTGGTGGTCACCGTAGCCCTGCTCGGCTCGTTCTGCCGCTCCTCGCCACTCTCGCAGCTGCTCGCCGCAATCGTGGGCGTCTTTCCCGTTGCGGCCCTCATTCCAGGCACGACGCTTAGACACCTCGCCTACGGTAGCCTCTTCGCCGCCGCCCTGGTGACCGCGACGGCCTGTCTACAGGTCCGCGGCCGTATCCCGCGTTCGGCGGCGATCGTCGTCACACTGGGCGCGGTGGTTCCTTACCGATTGTTTGTCGTGGTCAGTGTGACCGAACTGGCTGTCGGAGCGTTGATCACGGCGAGCGTCATCGTGCTGTTGCATTTCATGGCATTGAGTCGGACGCTGCGGCTGGAGGCGATGGTGCTGGCGATCGCCGCAGGCTTCGCCACGCCGCTTCACCCAACTCGCGCCGCTCTCTATCCGCTCGTTGTGGCTTTGCTCATCGCAGCGCTGCGGGCGCGTTCGCTGGTGATGACTGCCGCGGCTGTGCTTGCAGCCCTGGCCGCTGGGAAATGGGCGTTGCTGATCGTCGCTGTCACCGCGGCAATCGCCTGGTTTCCGATCTCGAAGAAGAATGCCCGGTCAATGGTTGGCATTGGCGGAGGGACAATGGCCGTGCCACTTTCAATCGCTCCCCTTTTCCGTTCACTGGCCTTCGCTCCCGGAACGTTCCTGACGGTCCGGCGCTCCCGGTCAGGCGCGGCGGCGGCGGTACTTCTGATCTGTGCTCTGTTCGTACGGCAAGCGCTGACGATCCTCATGGCCCTCACTGCTCTGGCTCTTCTCGTTTCCGAAGACGAGGAGGCTTCGCCGTCCATGCCCATGCTCGCCTTTACGATTCTTGCAGCCGTGCTCGTTCCCTGGTCCGGCACCCTCCCCGCTACCTGGCCCTTGCCGTTGTCACTCATCGGAATCGGTGCGGTTACCGTGATCTCAATGGCCGGCAGTGGACGTTCTAGCATTCCCGGTGTCCTTTGCGCGGCAGCCTTTCTCGTGGCGCTGTTCGCCACTGGTCCCTGGCGCTCGGGAAGCGATCATGCCGTCGGGATTGCTCTCGCTCCCGGTCAGTCGGTGACGGTCGATCCGGAACGGGAGTCCGGTTCCTTCGATCTCCTCCTGTCCGGAGCGAATATCGCCGCCTTGCCGCGGGGAACCTCGTTTGCGTCGCTGGAAATCATCGATTCCGTGGGTCAGGCCTTCCGCCGCGACGTCACTGTTGGTGAGGTCACGGACTGGGCGGCACTGCGCGGGGATCAATTTTTCCGTTCAAGGAATGGAACGCCTTCCCGCAACGCCGGGACAATCACAGGTTTTGGTTCAACTGCGTTCCTGCGGTCCTCGGGCGCGATCCATCTATCGTTGACCCGTCCGGTCAAAGCCATTAGCGTCTCGGCCGATCCAGGACTGCCGGAGACTGGCAGGGTTCAGATCGAGGCCTTCCGGTTCGGTGCATGGTGAGCGCGATCACAACGGATGTGTTTCTGGCGACCGCGCTCGCGGTCTTCATGGCCATCTTTCCGTACGCCACGCTGAAGCCGTCCGCCCGCGGACGTTACGCGCTCGTTGATGCCCTGAGCTACGCCCTGCTCATTGGTCTGGCCCTGCTCATCCGTCCCCTGGGCCTGGACGTTCCTCAATCGCTTTACTTCCCGATTCTGCTCATGACCAAAGTGACGCTTTTCGTGGTGGTCGTGGCGCTGTACGGCGAGGATGCCGTCCGCTGGAGCCCGAACCACGCTGCCCTGTTCGCCGGCGCCATCTTCGCCCTCATGGTTCCGCACGTACTGACCAGTCCAATCGATGGCGATGAACCTTTTTATCTCATGGTCACACAATCGATGGTCGAAGATCATGACCTCGACCTCAGTAACCAGTACCGCACTATCGCCACCTCTCCCACGCGGCGTCCCGATATTCGTGCGCAGCAGGGTGATCCGATCGGGCCTCATGGCGAACACTACTCGCGCACGGAACCGTTCCTGTCGATTCTCCTGATCCCCGGATTCCTGCTCGGCGGTCTCGCCGGCGCCGTCCTGACCATGGCCCTCTTCGGAGCCCTCCTCGTGAGAAGTGTCATGAGCCTTCTCGAGGAAGAGGGGATCTCCTTCCGCACTTCGGTGATCGCATTCTGGTTTCTGGCCTTCGGGGCGCCGGTGGTCTTCTATTCAACGCGGATCTGGCCCGAAGTTCCGGCAGCATTTTTTTTCGTCGAAGCGCTGCGTGCTTCCCGCCAACGACGAGGAGCGAGGCTGCTCTTCTCGCTGGCCGGTCTGGTGTTGCTCAAGCTCCGTTTCATTGCCGTTGCCGTTGTTCTGCTGCCGCTGGCAGTCTTTCGTTCGGGAGTATCGCGGAAGTTTCTCGCTGCCTCGGCCATCCTTCTCGTTCCTATCGTCATTGTCTGGTGGATTTCAGGGAGTCCGTTCAATGTCCATTCGCTCCGAGGGGAAGTGCTGCCCGCGGAGTGGTGGAAGGTCGGTCGCGGGCTGTTCGGACTCCTTCTCGATGGCCAGGCGGGATTGATGCTTCAGGCCCCGATTCTTCTCCTCGGGGTTTTCTCGCTGGCCCGGTGGCGTGAGGCGCCCGAAACCGTGAAGCTGGGCGTGTTTTCCTCGCTGCTTTACCTGTTTCTGCTGTTCCCGCGTGATGAATGGCATGGTGGCTGGGCTCCGCCACTTCGTTACCTGGTGGTATTTGCTCCCGTGCTGATTCTGTCTGCCGCAGCTGCCATCGACAGGATGAACCGCTTCGCCGCTCTGCTGCTGCTGGCCCTGTGGACCTGTGTGATCACCATTCACGGAGTCGGTTTCCCGTGGCGCCTCTTCCACATCGCCACGCGGGAAAACTTTGTCGGGGAGTGGCTCTCATTACAAACCGGCGCAGACGTTTCGCGCATGCTTCCGAGCTTCATCCGGCCGAACCTGGCAGCCATTGTTGCTGCCGTTCTGTTCTGCGTTGTTTTTCAGGCATGTCTGGTGCTGGGGGTGATGAAAATCCCGAGGTGGTATCCCGGGCCCTTCGCCGTTGCTTTGTTCGCTCTGGCGCTCGTGCTGTTGTACGCCCGAGGGATGCGGCCGGGAACGCTGGTCGATTTTGAGGATGCACACGTCGTCCACAGTGGAGGAGAGCTCGATCCGGAGCAGTACACCGTGGCCCGGTTCCTTTACCGGGACGGCTGGCGTGTTCGCTCCGGCGACGTCCTGACATTCCGGTATGCGGGTGGACCTTCGAACATCTTCTACAAGTCCTCCGAACCGATCTCGGTTTCGGTTGATGGGCGCCAGAGCTTTCTGCCTGGAACCGGGGGCCGGTGGCGCTCGGCCCCGCTCGACATTCCTCGCGCTGCCGGGCGCAGGGAACTGGCAGTGCTCACGGGATCGGCGGTGCTGGACAGGCTGGAGACTCGCTGAATGAACGATGTGGATGTGATCGTTCTGGATCTCGACGGCGGCCAGAATCTCGTGGACTGCCTGGATTCAATCGCCGCGCAGTCCGAGCGTCCCCGGAGCGTGATCATCTTCGACAACGGTTCGCATGAGCCTGTCGACAACCGAATCGGCGCAGGGCGCGACGGATTGCCGATCACAATCCTTCGTCATGATCGAAATGTCGGATTCACCGGTGGTATCAATCGGGCCATGGCGGCAGTGTCGGCGCCGTATGTGGGCTGGGTGAACAACGACGTAGTACTGGATGAGGACTGGCTTCGTTCCCTCCGCGAGGCTCTCGATCAGGACGACGCGCTTGGTGCCGTGCAGCCGATCATTCGCGGTCCGGAACAGACCGACGGGGCGGGAATCGTCATCGGCAACGGCCGGTATCAGCAGCTCGGGCACGGACTCCCTCCGGCGGAGATCGACTGCGGCCGGGCCTGGGGAGTTTCAGCGACGGCGGCAATGTATCGATCCGAGGCTCTTCGACTGTCTGCGATCGCTGAGTTCATCCTGCATCCGGCGTTTTTTGCCTGGTATGAAGACGTCGAGCTGTCAGCGCGGCTGCACGAACACGGCTGGAAAACGGAAACGGTTCCCCGGTTACTGGCCTGGCACCGCGGTTCGTCGTCGGCTTCGAAAGTGGCGGAGCTGGGCGAACGTCTCCGAGTACGGAACCGCTACTTCGTGAACCGGCTCCATCCCGGGGTGGGCAGAAGGCTGAGCCTTTTGTCGGAAGACATGCGCAGAATTGCGCGCCTTCTGTTCGGCCGTGAACTCATTGCTGCGTGGAGAACGGCTCGTGCCGTCCTGGAAGGTTTGACTGTGCCGGTGCTTGCCCGTGAGCCGGATTGATGTGCCACCTTCAACCGATCGAAAGGCGGCCTGATCCGGTATCAGCACCGGCCCTCGAAATCGTGTAAGGTCACGAGCATGTTTTCGGTCGTGGTTTTCACCCCGGACGTTGTCGGCGAGCGGATGGCTGGTCCGGGCATCCGAGCCTACTATTTCGCGCGCGAACTGGCGAAACACTTCCCAACGTCTCTCATCGCAGACTTTCAGGATTTCGCGCTCGATGACGAGTCGTTCACTGCCATCCAGCGGGACACGGTCGAAGCCCGATGGGCGCTGCTCCGTGGAACGGTGGTGGTGGGGCAACCCGTTCGGGAGATTCTCGGTCTTCCGAAGCGCGGGCGCCGATTGGCTCTGGACCTGTTCGACCCCACGGTCCTGGAGCTTCGCGAGCTTTATGGAGAGCATCCCTCCGTTCGCCAGTCCGTCCACAACAACCGCGAATGGGCACGCCTGCGCATGGCCTTGCAGAACGGGGATCTGCTGATCAGTGCCACGCAACGCCAGCGAGACTTCTACAGCGGTGTCTATTGCAGTTTTGGGAGGGTGGGCGCGGACTGGATGCGCCGATGGATCGACGTTCCGTTCGGGATCGATCCCGTCCGTCCCTCCGACCATGGTGGCTCGCCTCTGGATCCGTCGAGGCCGTGGATCGTCTGGGGAGGTGGGACCTGGGCCTGGCTCGATCCCGCGACCGCTGTCGAGTCCGTACTGAGGCTGAATGAGAAAGGAATCGACTGCCGCCTGCTCTTCCTGGGAGGGTCGCGCCCCAACGGGGCGGTCGGGGAAGCGACTCGCAATCGCGCGCTGGGCAAGCTGATTCTGCGTGCCGGCGACGTTGTGGTACGGAATAGCGAGTGGGTTCCGTATGCGGAGAGGGGACGCTGGCTTCAAAACGCGAGAGCGGCCATCATGTTGCACAAACAGTCATTGGAAGCGGAATTCTCGATTCGAACGCGGCTGTTCGACGCTCTGTGGTGTTCCCTGCCGGTCGTGGCAACGGAGGGGGGATTCGCGGCCGACCTCGTACGCCGCGAGGGTTGTGGTATCACCGTTGCGCCTTCAGACGTCAATGCCGTCGAAAATGCATTGGAACGTCTTCTCACCGACAACGTTTTTCATGCGACCTGCGTATCTAACATCGACCGGATTCGCGCACGCTTCGACTGGACGACCGTTATCCGTCCACTTGTCGAGGCGATTTCGGCGTGGCAATGAGACCGGCTCAGCCTGATGACAAGTTCCGCCCTACTTTCAGATTCCGAACGCAAGCCGGCTCCAGGCCTCAGACCTCAGGGGGCCCTGCCGACCGCTGTTCTGCCTCGAAGCCAGGCGGTGGACGTGTCCGTACTGATCGTGACCTGGAACAGCGAGCGATGGATCTCCCGTTGCCTGGCAGCCCTTCCAGCGGCATGCAGAGCATTGTCGAAAGAGTCTCGAACCGCCTCTGCCACTTCAGTCAGTTACGAGGTCATCGTCCACGACAACGCCTCCGGTGACGGCACGTTGCGCAGTCTCGAAGCGAGGCGGGATGAAACGCTGACGGTGATCGACTCTGGAATCAACAGCGGGTTTGCCGCCGGAATCAATTCCGCGGCGCGCAGGGCGAATGGCCGCTACCTGTTCTGCCTCAACCCTGATTGCGAGCCCACTCCCGGATCGATCGCCACGCTCGTGTCCCACCTCGAGGCCAATCCTCCAGTGGGCGCTGCGGTTCCGCTTCTTGTCGGTGAGGACGGCCTGCCGCAGCGCGATTTTCAACTGCGGCGGTTTCCCACTCTGACCTCGCTGGCTGCGGACGTTCTCCTTTATGAGGAGCTCGCTCCGCGCAATGCGGTCTCCGCTCGCTACCACTGCCGCGATCTGAATATCGAACTCTCTCAGGACATCGAACAACCGGCGGGCGCCGCGCTTCTTCTGCGGAGAAGCCTTTTTGATTCGGTCGGAGAACTCGATGAGGGATTTGCCCCGGCCTGGTTCGAAGATGTCGACTACTGCCGGCGCCTTGGGAATGCCGGCGAGAACATCCAGCTGGTCCCGCAGGCCAGAGTCACCCATCGCGGAGGAGCGAGCCTCGATCACGTGACGTTTTCCGAATTCCAGGCAATCTGGTACCGGAATCTGTTCCGTTACGCTACCAAGTGGCTTCGGGCCAGTGAGGTGGAAGCTCTCCGCTGGATGATCATCGCCGGGATGTTTCTGAGAATCGGCGCGGTACTGATCGGCCTATCCGGTCCGGCGGGCAAGCGCCTCGATGCCAGCAAAGGCTATCTGCGGATCGCCAGGGACGCTTTTAAGCGATGGGATCAAAACTCTCCATCGTCCTGATCACCTGGAACAGCTGCCGTTTTCTGGACCGGTGCTGCGACGGTATTCGGCAGCAGGACATCCCGCTGGAACTGATCGTCGTTGACAATGCATCGTCGGATCGTTCCGTGGAAGCAATCCTGGAACGCATTCCCGAGGCCTCCGTCATTCGCAACGGCAGCAACGTCGGGTTCAGCGCGGCTGCCAATCAGGGAATCCAGTCGTCATCCGCCCCGTTCGTTCTGCTCCTCAATCCCGACGTATTTCTCTGCTCCGGTTTCGCCGGCAAGCTGATCGAGGCGATGGAGCGAAAAGGGGAACGTACGGGATCGGCCACTGGAAAACTCCTGCGCGGACGCGGAGTTGGGATCGAGCCCACGAAAATCGTCGACTCCAGAGGAATCAGAATGACGCGAAATGGCCGGCATCTGGACATTGATGCCGGTCGGGAAGATTCCGAGACAGACGCCAGCGTAACGGAGGTATTCGGCGTGTCTGGCGCGGCGGCTCTCTATAGACGAGAATTTCTTCGCGACGTGGCAGTCGATGGGCAGCCCTTCGACAACGCTTTCTTCGCCTATCGTGAGGATGCCGACCTCTCATGGCGGGGTCGACTCTTCGGATGGAACGCCATCTACGTTCCGTCAGCCGTGGCCTACCACGTCCGTTCCGTGACGCCCGAACGAAGACGCACTCTTCCGGATGCAATCAACTTTCATTCGGTGAAGAACCGGTTTCAATTGAGGCTGAAAAACCAGGGGCTCTATCTGGCTATGCGGAACGCACCGTTCGAGCTCGGCCGCGATCTTCTCGTGCTCGCTTCCACGCTCCTCACCGAGCGCAGTTCTCTTCCCGCCTGGCCCTGGTTGTGGCAACATCGCCACGACGTGATGCGGAAGCGGAGGGAGATCCAGCGCCGGCGAACGGTTGACGACCGGGAGCTTGCGCGCTGGTTCACGGGCTGGTGAGGCCGGCCGCAGCTCCGTTGCGCATCGCAATCCTCGGTACACGGGGAGTGCCGCCCGCGTACGGGGGATTCGAGACATTCGCCGGCGAGATTTCCACCCGCCTCGCCCGCCGAGGCCACGACGTCACCGTCTACTGCCGAAAATCACTTTACCGTGGCGAGCCTTCGATCTGGCACGGGGTGCGCCGCGTAGAGCTTTCCGCCGTTCGCCACAAATACTTCGAGACCGTCAGTCACACGTTCCTGTCGGCGCTGCATGTGCTTCGCGCCGGAACCGATGTGGCGCTGGTATGCAACGCCGCCAATGCCTTCGCCCTGCCGATTCTCCGCGTGGCCAGAATTCCGGTGGCCATCAACGTCGACGGCATCGAGCGCACGCGGCGAAAGTGGAACGCTGCAGGAAGATTCGTCTATCTCGCCGGCGAGGCACTCTCCGCAGAATTCGCTGATGCGCTCATCGCCGATGCCGCAGTGATCGGTGCCTACTACCTGACGAACTTCGGGCGGCGTCCGGTCATGATTCCCTACGGCTCGCAGTTCTCGACTGCTTCAGATACGGACATCCTGAAGAAGCTCGGAATCGAGCCACGTCGTTATCTCCTGTATGTGAGCCGATTCGAACCGGAGAACAACCCCCTCGAAGTGTTGCGCTCCTTTCTCGACGCCCGTCTGGATGTGCCACTGGTCATGGTCGGTGACGCTCCTTATGCCATGGATCTGGTACGCCAGGTACACGCGCAGAGCACTTCGAACGTCATTCTTCCGGGTGCGATCTACGGCCCGGACTATGAAACCCTGCAGCGCAATGCCCTGCTCTACATTCAGGCTACCGAGGTGGGTGGAACCCATCCTGCGATGATTGAAGCGATGGCCTCGGGTGGGGCGGTCCTGGCCAACGACACCCCGGAAAACAGGGAGGTGGGAGGGGATACGGTGCAGTACTTCGACGTCAGGGAGGCCGCCTCGCTGAAAACTTTTCTGCGCAGGTCCATAGACGCTCCGGCAATGCTGGACGTATATCGTTCGAAAGCGCGGAACCGTGCCCATCAGTTATACGACTGGGAAAGGGTCACGGACGAATACGAGCGACTTTTTCGTCGATTGGCGCGATGATGGAACGGGAATGCAGCGAATTTCGCATCCATGGGGCGGCGGGATGGGGATCGGATGCCCTGCATCGTGATGGGGGCCGTATCTGCATCGAGCTGGATGGATCAGGGCGGAACGTGAAAATCTTCCCGCCGCGGGCGGCAGGGGTTCGAGCTTCATGTTCATGAGGGACGATGCTTAAGCAGCAGGCGAGAATGATCGCCCGGTTCGTCTACTTTGCGGATATCGCATTGACGACGGCGGCGTTCTTCCTGGCCTTCTTCATTCGCGATCACGTCCTGCCGATTCTCGCCCCGGTACGGTTTCCGAACGGGCTCTTCCCTCTGCCTGAGTACCTGAAGGTTTACCCGATCGTCCTGATTATCTGGAGCCTGCTCCTTTTTTCGCACCATACCTACCACAGCCATCGCACGGTGCAACTGGGCAAGGAAGCCGTGACCATGCT
>JBDTRY010000057.1:0-17975 GCA_039931435.1 Acidobacteriota bacterium
AGTGTGTCCTGATTACGCGGAAACCGTGTCGAAGTCACGTTCGGTTCTCCGCGAGGTTCGTACATGGAAGACGTGGGCCGGAACCACCCAGGGATCGAGATCGACGTAGTTGCGTGATCCCCGCCATGTATAGCGGGCATCACTGAGAAGATCGTGCACCTCGAACGGGGTCTCGACACCGATACCGAGCGTTTTCAGGGGAAGATCCACAAAGCCGGTCTGGCGGTTCCAGGGGTCCAGGTTGACTATGGTGAGGATGACCTCGCCGCCACCGTCCGCACTCTTGCTGTACGCCAGCAGTTGTTCGTTCGTCGTCTCGTGAAAGAGAAGTGAGTGATTGGAGTGCAGGGCCGTGTTTTCGCGCCTGATGCGATTCGTTCTGGTGATGAAGGGGACAAGCGAGTTCGGATCATCCAGTTTCCAGGCTCGGATCTCGTACTTTTCGGAGTGCAGGTATTCCTCCGAGCCTTCCTCCCGCGGATCGTGTTCCAGAAGCTCGAAGGCCGGGCCATAGATGCCGTAGTTCGCTGAGAGCGTTGCCGCAAGCACCAGTCGCTGCATGAACGCCGGCCGGCCACCCTGTTGAAGTTGATCGGTGAGAATGTCCGGAGTGTTCGGCCAGACGTTAGGCCGGAAGAAATCCTTGACCTCAGTCTGCGTCAGTTCTTCGAAGTATTCCCGCAACTCCTCACCGTTGCGGCGCCAGGCGAAGTACGTATACGACTGCGAGAAACCGGCCTTGGCCAGGTAGTACATCACCTTCGGCCGCGTAAATGCTTCGGCGAGGAAGATGGTGTCGGGGAATCGTTTCTTGATGCTGCCAATGCACCACTCCCAGAACGGCAGGGGCTTGGTGTGTGGGTTGTCAACCCGGAAGATACGGATCCCTTTGTCGACCCAGAAGAGGAAGACATTCAGCAATTCGTCCCACAGAGAGCGCCACTCCGGCGACTCGAAATTGAACGGGTAGATGTCCTGATATTTCTTGGGAGGGTTTTCCGCGTACTGAATCGTGCCGTCCGGACGCTTTCGAAACCATTGCTCATGATCGGATACCCAGGGATGGTCGGGCGAAACCTGGAAGGCGATGTCCAGCGCGATATCCAGCCCGTGCAATTTCGCGGCAGCGACGAGATGATCGAAATCCTCGAATGTGCCAAGTTCATGATGGATCGCCGTATGGCCTCCATCGGCTGCGCCGATGGCCCAGGGACTTCCCACCGATGACTCGTCGGCGACCACAGCATTGTTCCGGCCCTTCCTGAAGGCGGTTCCGATGGGGTGGATCGGAGGCATGTAAAGGATGTCGAATCCCATCGCCGCGATTTCCGGCAGACGGGCCTCGACGTCCCGGAACGTTCCATGGGCGCCCTCGCCACCCGCCGAGCGGGGGAAGAGCTCGTACCAGGTGCTGAACCCCGCTCTTTCGGGATCGACCGAGACTTCGAGCTCCTTGTCAAAAACGGTCGAGAATGACAGATCCGGTACCCTGGTCATGATCGCCAGAAAATCCGGTTCGAGGATCTGCCTGACTGCGTCCGCTCGCAGTTCATTGCCTCGGAGCTGAGCGGCGACGCCGTTGAGGACGGTGGTGTAGGCACGTCCGGCGCGCTTCGCCGCTGATTCGATCAGGCCGGCGCCGATGAGAAGATCGACGCCAACATCCTGTCCGGCCTCAAGTCGTTTCAGGAGATCGTGGTGCCAGGTGAGAAAGTGATCGACCCAGGCTTCGAGGGTGAACAGATAACGCCCTAGCCGGGTGACCTCGAAATCGGCCCTCCAGCGGTCGTTTACGAGCTCCTGCATGGGGATCCGCGACCACTCGCGATCGTCCTCGAACCGGTAGAGAAGGGCGGCGGAGACACGATCGTGGCCGTCGGTGAAAATGTCGGCTTCGACCACTACGCGCTCCCCGATGACGGCCTTGGCCGGAAAGCGCCCCCAATCCACCTGAGGGCGAACGCCCTCGATGATTACACGGGTCCTGTCTTCTCCTCGGTCGTCCTGCATGAACGCTGAAAACGATGCTCGATTCATGCCGCCCCGGATGTTGCCCGCTGGCGACGCGTGCACTGTCAACCCGGCGGGGGAATGCGGTGAGCCGTTTGCGAAGCATCGCTTGTTGAATCTCCAGAGCCGACCTCACAGGACGCCATGTGAGTTTCTTACAAGCCAGAGACGGCGCGGGCGCCGGTTGTCACGTGACTGACACGACGATCCGATCGCGGCCACTCCAGGGATAGCTTTAGTGTGCAGAAGAACAGGCCTTTCAGAAGCGGTCCGAATCGCTCTTTCGGCGATGTGGAGTATCGTGCGCTGAGTCATTCCACTCATCGACGTGCTCCATTGATGGAATCTGCTGCAGGACATCGGGACCCCGTGGCCGCGGTCATCCCGCGCTCTGCCTGGCAAGCGCTTTTTGCAGGGCAGCTGGGCTGGATGCTCGATTCGTTCGACTTCCTTCTCTTCACCTTCGCCCTCCGCGCAATCCAGAAAGAATTTGGTGCAAGTTCTTCGACGATGGGTCTGCTCACCTCCGTAGCTCTCGTGTGCGGAGCAGGCGGCGGAATCGTTTTCGGAAGGCTCGCCGATCGTTACGGGCGCGTCCGGGCCATGACCTGGAGCATGCTCGTTTACTCCGGTGCCACCGCGGCTCTGGCGACGTCGTCCGCAATCTGGCAACTCTTTTTATGGAGAGCGGTAGTCGGACTGGGTATGGGCGGAGAGTGGTCCTGTGGTTCTGTGCTCGTGGCCGAGAGCTGGCCGGCCGAGCATCGCGCCCGAGGGATGGGCATGATGCAGGCCGCGTGGGCGGTTGGCGCTCTGGCGGCGGCCGGAGTGTCAGCGCTTGTCCTGGAGCCCTTTGGCTGGCGCACGTTATTCGTAATTGGAGTGGTTCCGGCTATCGTGGCCTTCTTCATTCGCAGAACGGTTCCGGAGCCGGAGATCTGGCGAAAGCAGCGTAGTGCCGCGAAGGCCAGTTCCTCGCTCAGGGAGCTTTTCCGCGCGCCGCTTGCGCGACGGACATTCCTTGCTTCTTCCCTCGCCGCGGTCGTTCTCATCGCTTATTGGGGAGTCTTCACCTGGTTGCCGAGCTACCTGGCCACCCCGGTGCTGAAGGGAGGAGCGGGTCTGACCCTGACGAGATCTGCCGGCTGGATCGTCGTCGTGCAACTGGGGGCACTGGCTGGCTATCTGGCATTCGGATGGATCGCCGACACCATCGGCCGCCGTCCGGCTTTTACGCTTTTCATGATTGCCGCGGCCGTGGCCGTTCCGATCTACGCAAACGCCCGACGGCCAGCTCTGCTGCTCATTGTCGGACTGCTCGTCGGTTTCTTCGGCTCTGGCTACTTCTCGATGTTCGGCGCACTTCTGGCCGAGCTTTATCCCACCCGAATCCGCGGAACGGCTCAGGGTTTCTGCTACAACATCGGGCGTCTGGCCTCGGCCGGTGCTCCATTCGCCATCGGAGCGGCGGGCGACGCCTACGGCCTGGGAATGGCCATCGCTCTCATGTCGGTATTTTTCGCTATTGGTGCGGTGCTGGTCTGGACGCTCCCCGAGACGAGAGGAAGAGCGCTCCTGGTCTCCTGAATCCAGCCGCGCTACCTGCTCGAGGCTTTGATGTCGGCAGGGATGCTTTCGGCGTGTTCCCAGATTGATTTCAAGGTGGCAAGGGTCTCTTCGGCGATCTCCGTATTGCCGTTGATGCGTGCGGCTCGTGCCAGACCAAGCAGGGAGGAGGTGCGGCGGGGCGCGCGTGCGAGAGAGGCACGAAATGCGATTTCCGCTTCCGCCGGGCGCTTAGCCTCGAGGAGCATCTCTCCCAGAAGTTCGCTGGACGGTTTCTCGACAAAGGGTGGTCCGAAAGCAGCCGGAAGAGAGTCTTCTGTGGCGGCGGCTGTTCGCAGCAGGGTGATCGCGCTCTCACGGTTCCCGCCGGCATTCAGCAACATCGCCTGCAACTGTTGTTCGAAGATTTCTGCACGCTTCCGCCGGGACGTGGCCATCTCTCCCTTCCGCTCGAGTTCTTCGTCCTGTTCTTTTCGCAGTTTCCGGAATCGGTCGAGGGTGCCCCGCGCCGCGTCCAATTCTCCGCGCCGAACTTCTCCGAATCCCCGCGTGAATTCATACGTCGAATCTGATTCGACAGATGGATCATCCGGATGCCACTGCGCCAGCGAGCCGCTCCATTCGTCCGTGTCGAACAGATAGCGCGCCCACATGGATATGTAGGACGAGGAGGCGTGCCCTCGCATGTGATCGTCGCCACCAACCTGAGAACCACACTTCTCCAGCAGTGCTCGAGCGTCCCGGGCGCGCCCCTGCTCGAGGTAGGCGTACTCCAGCCATTCGTTGTAGTGGCCGCAGAAGGCCGGTGGCTTACCATCCGCGGAGCGCTGCGTGTTCACGACATTCACCGCCACTTCGTTCGCATGAACGACGTCGCCCCACATCCCCAGCGCCAGAAAGATGTGGGAGGTCATGTGCTGCGCGTGGCCGGCGCGCGGGGCGATTTTTGAGTAGGCCCTGGCTGCGTTCAGACCGAGAATCGCATGAACGGGATCGTCGACGGAGTGAATCAGATAGTGCGCGGCGCCGGGATGCCGTGGGTGCTCATGAAAGACGTCCTCGAGAATGGCCGTGGCCTTCATGTAGGTGGGCACGTCGCGCCCGTTGTGTGCGGTGCCCATCAGGGCGAGAGCGTAGAACGTCTGCGCGTTCTCGTCGTCCGGGTAGGTTTGTGCCAGCTCCCGCATGGCCGTGGCGTATCGAAAGTCGCGGTCCTCTTTCGTTCCTTCTCCGAACAGGATTTCGACGGCTTTCAGGTACGCCTTTTCGCGCGGAGTGCCGGCAAGGGCCTGACGGGTCCTGGGGTCTGCGGCCAGCTTTCTGAGAGCGGCTACGGCCGCATCGCGGTCCTGCTCCATCCAGATGGGATGATTCTTCGTCATGGCTTCACCCCAATAGGCCATGGCGAACCGAGGGTCGATCTGCTCTGCCTGAACGAAGGCTTTTGCCGCGTCCTCGTATTCGAAGTTATGCAGTTGTGCCAGCCCGTAAAGGAATGCGCTCTGCGCCTCCGTCTTGCCGGAGTTTTGGAAACGAACGTCTCCGACACTACTCAGATCCCAGGGCGGATGCCCGGCCAACGGAGCAGCGGTGACCAGGAGGAAGCAGACCAGGAGACCACGACTCATTGCCAGATAATACCGTAAGAGACGGATGTTGCAGTCGGTGGCGGCCCGTACCACTGCATGAAAATCGAGCTCAGTTTCCTGCGCCGGTTGTGGTGACGCTCCGGGAAATCTCTGGATTTGGATTTCCTTCCACGACCAGATTTCCTACCGCACCCTTGGCTACCCTGAAGATTGCGTGATCCACGAATGTGTAGGTTCCGGGTACAGACAGTTTGATTTCGACGACGGTGGCGCTGCCCGGCGGAACGAGTGCTGTCTGGAGGTTTCGTGCCGGCGGGGTCACGAAGTCCGCATCGCGATAGACCTTGTCGAACACTGCGCCGATCATGTGGAACGACGACGCTTTATTCGGTCCTGGATTCCCGAAGAAGATGCGCACAGTTTCACCCACCTTGGCGTGGAGGGCTCCCTCGCCCATGGCCGATCCCTGCCCACCATTGAAAACGATGTAGCGGGGATCTTCACGGAGACCGTCTTCGTATGAGAACTTTACTTCGGGTGAGCCGGGAGTTGGCGGCGAGGTATAAAATTCGCTCTGCAGAATGTAAAACTCCCGGTCCACCTTCGGCAGGCCTTCTTTTGGTTCGACGAGAATCAGGCCGTACATGCCGTTGGCGATGTGCTCCATTACCGGCGGCGTTCCGCAGTGGTACACATAGAGGCCGGGATTCAGCAGCTTGAAGGCTGCCACCTTTCGTTCGCCCGGAACGACGGAAGTCAGCGGCATACCGCCGCCCGGTCCGGTGACAGCATGAAAATCGAGCGAGTGCGGCATCCCTGAAGGATCGGTGTTGGTGACCGTCACTTCCAGCGTGTCACCCACGCGCGCGCGGATCATCGGACCGGGAACGCGATCGTTGAAAGTCCAGGCTGGGTACAGCACACCGGGAGCGATGGGAATCTTGGCCACTGAGGAGTTCAGGTTGACCCGGACTGTTGCTGGATTTGAACGTCCGGTGGGCGGCGGGACAGCCGGAGCGAAGGCCACGGGAGAGACCGGGGCGGGCTCCTTTCGACAGCCGAGAGGAACGAGGAGCAGCGCCAGACAGAGGAAGATAACAGCCGCAGGGAGGCTGGCAGCTTTTGGGTCGCGTGAGTGAAGAACTGCTTCGAGGTTCGGCAATGAAGTCGCTCCTTTTCCAGACTACTCTATTTCCGCTTCCGGAATAGACACAATGACGAAAGTCATAAGGGTGATGATCCTGGTACAGCGGCTCTTCTGCCGTGGTCCCGATGACTACCGCGGCGTGCAACATTCTGAATGAGTTGCGGCTGCACAACCGGGCCCAGGCCGTGGGCTATGCAATGCGTCACGGGCTCGTCGACCACGATCCAGCGGAATAGCCCACCGCGACATTTACCGTTGCGGCGTGGCCGGAGAGTGGGCGCTGAGCAGTGCATGCGTCTCTCGCGCGATCTGACACTCCTCGTTCGCTGGGATGACGAACACGGCAACCTTGCCGCGGCTTATTCGCCGTTCCTCCGTCTGCAGGGCCCGGTTCGCCGATTCATCGAGACGGACTCCCAAGAAGGCCAGCCGTTCGCAAACGCGTTCCCGAACTACGGAAGAGTGCTCGCCGATCCCTCCGGTGAACGCCAGACAATCGAGGCCTCCCAATGCCGCGGCGTACGATCCTACGTATTTCGCTATCCGATACGAAAAGATGTCGATCGCCAATCCGGCGCGTACATCGCCCTCGGACGCCGCCTTCTCCAGCTCCCGCATGTCACTTCGTCCGCCGGCCAGACCGAAAAGGCCGGACCGCCGATTGAGCATCTCGTCCAGCGCCACCTCGCTCCAGCCCCTCCGGAGGAGATAGAGCAGCGCTCCCGGATCGATGTCTCCGCTCCTCGTCCCCATGGGCAGTCCCTCCATCGGCGTGAGGCCCATGCTTGTGTCTACGCTCACTCCGTCAAGCAGCGCGCAGATGCTGGCCCCGTTCCCGAGGTGACAGATGATGACGCGCCTGCCCGTTCCGGCGTGTTCTGCCAGCCGGCTGGAAACCCAGGCGTAGGAGATTCCGTGGAATCCATAACGGCGGATACCGACTTCCTCGGGAACTGCATACCGCCAGGCGATGGCGGGAAGCGTGCGATGAAAGGCCGTGTCAAACACGGCCACGACGGGAAGGTCCGGCAACGATTCACGCAGTGCTTCGACGAGCAGTGCGGCCATCGGGTTGTGCAGAGGAGCAAGGGCACCCAGTTGACGGATCTGCTCGAGAACCGACCTGTCGATGATGGTGGCAGCGCTGTAGGTCGAACCTCCGTGCACGATCCGGCAGCCGACGGCGTTGATGGTCCGGCCTTCGATGCGTGTGATTGTTTCGCGAACAGCGCGAGCCGGATCGTCCGCGGAGAAGGGGGCTATAACTCCCGTCAGGACGTTCCTGGAGGGCTCGGGAAAACGGAACAGGCCAAACTTCAGCGAAGAGCTTCCCGGGTTGACGGCCAGGATATTCAAGGGCGTTCCGAGGGCCAGGTCCAGTCGCGAATCGCCGGCAGATCGTCTCCATGTTCACAGATCCACTGACGGTGCTCGACAAGCAGGTCCTGCATTTCCTGCTTCACATGGGAAAGCCTGGAACCCATGCCGGGAACGCGGTCGATGACGTCCATCACCAGATGGAAACGGTCGATCTCATTGAGAACCGCCATATCGAAGGGAGTGGTGGTCGTCCCTTCTTCCTTGTAGCCGCGCACGTGCAGATTGCGGTGATTCGTCCGCCGGTAAGCGAGGCGATGAATGAGCCACGGATATCCATGAAAGGCGAAGATGATGGGCCTGTCGGCGGTAAACAGCGAGTCGAAGTCCCGCTCGGAGAATCCGTGAGGATGTTCCGTCTGCGGTTGCAACGTCATCAGGTCGACTACATTGACGACACGGATCTTCATCTCGGGGACGCGCTCACGGAGGATGGCCACAGCGGCCAGTGTCTCCAGCGTCGGAACATCGCCAGCACAAGCCATTACTACATCGGGCCCGGTGCTGTCCTCGTTGCTCGCCCATTCCCAGATGCCCGCCCCCACGCGGCAGTGTCTGATCGCTGCCTCCATGGTCAGGTACTGGAGCGACGGCTGTTTCCCGGCGATGATCACGTTGACATAATTCCGGCTGCGGAGGCAATGATCGACCACTGAGAGCAGGGTGTTCGCGTCGGGAGGCAGGTAGACGCGAACGACTTCGGCCTTCTTGTTCACCACATGGTCGATGAATCCCGGATCCTGGTGGCTGAACCCGTTGTGGTCCTGTCTCCATACATGTGACGTCAGCAGGTAGTTCAGCGATGCTATGGGGACGCGCCAGGGGATCCCCCTCGTGGTCTTGAGCCATTTTGCGTGCTGGTTGAACATGGAGTCGATGATGTGGATGAAGGCCTCGTAGCAGGAGAAGAAACCATGACGGCCGGTGAGCAGATATCCCTCGAGCCATCCCTGGCACAGATGCTCGCTCAAAACCTCCATCACCCTCCCGTCGATGGAGACGTGTTCGTCCGTGGGAAGGATCGAGCCCATGGAAATACGATCCGTAACCTCAAACACGGCATCCAGCCGGTTCGAGGCGGTCTCGTCGGGACCTACGATCCGGAAATTGTCGGGATTCTGCTGCACGACGTCGCGCAGAAACACGCCGGCAACGCGGGTAGCCTCGGCGACTCCGGCGCCGGGATGCTCCACTGCGACGCCATAGCCGCGAAAGTCGGGCAACTGCAGATCGCGCAGCAGCAGCCCGCCGTTGGCGTGAACGTTGGCCCCCATGCGGCGAGTTCCTTCGGGCGCCAGTTCGGCAAACTCATCGAGAAACGTCCCCGCCTCGTCGAAAAGCTCCTCCGGCCTGTAGCTCTTCATCCAGGCTTCCAGTTGCTCCAGGTGCGCAGGATTTCCGGCCAGGTTGGAAAGCGGTACCTGGTGCGATCGCCATGAGCCCTCCATTGGCTTTCCGTCGACCATTTTCGGTCCGGTCCACCCTTTTGGACTGCGCAGAACGATCATCGGCCACAGGGGCCTGTCGGAGACGCCGGCGCGCCGTGCCGCCATCTGCATCGAACCAATTTCGGCGAACACTGCGTTCAACGCCGAAGCCATCAACTGATGCATGGTCGCGGGATCATCTCCCTCGACAAACCAGGGTTGGTATCCGTAACCGACCAGGAGCTGACGCAATTCATCGTGCCCGATGCGGGCGAGCACCGTAGGTCCTGCGATCTTGTAACCGTTTAGATGAAGAATGGGAAGCACAGCGCCATCGCGCGCGGGATTCAGAAACTTGTTCGAGTGCCAGCTTGCTGCCAGAGCGCCGGTCTCGGCCTCGCCGTCTCCGATTACGCAGGCGGCAATGAGCCCGGGGTTGTCGAATACCGCGCCGTATGCGTGGAGCAGGGAATAGCCAAGCTCTCCTCCCTCGTGAATGGACCCGGGAGTCTCGGGGGCTACGTGGCTTGGAACTCCGCCCGGAAAGGAGAACTGCTTAAACAACTTCTTCAGGCCCTGAAGGTCTCGGGAAATGCCGGGATAGACCTCGCTGTACGTTCCTTCCAGATAGGTGTTGGCGATCATCCCCGGTCCGCCGTGGCCCGGTCCGGCCACGTAGAGCATATTCAGGTCCCGTGCTTTGATGACACGGTTCAGATGCACATAAATGAAGTTCAGACCGGGCGTGGTTCCCCAGTGGCCGAGCAGGCGTGGCTTCGTATGTTCGAGCCGCAGCGGTTCACGGAGCAGGGGATTATCGAGAAGATAGATCTGTCCGACAGACAGGTAATTGGCCGCTCTCCACCATCCGTGCATGCGGTCAAGCTCGGCGCCGGAGAGGGGACATCCTCCGTCGCTTCCTTCCGGGCTTTCAGAACGAGTCTTCATGCGCCGTTCATCATGTCACGTGCGCCGCGGACGGGATCAACTCTTCGGGACCGCCGGCAGAGCAAGTGCTGACGCGGTACGTACATTGGAAGTCCGTTCGCGAAGGAGGACCGCCCTTCAGAAACTTAAAAAAAGTGGAATAACGGCGTCGATTCCTGGTCTGCCCGGAGATGCGCCGACAGCTGATCTTTCCATGTCGAGTTCTCACAATATGAACAGGCCATCTGTGTCGATGATCACATTCATCTGTGACGTTGGTCATCGGACATGTTCAGGAGAAACGTAGAAATAGGGGCATGCTCAAACCCGTCGAACTGGAGATCGAATTGTTCTGCCGCGGCATGCGCATCGATGCGTCCTGCCATACCGACAGCGACGGCCGCCGCATCAGCCGTACCCGCGCGGGGCTTGGTTCAGGGTTCGAGGTGGTGATTCCTGCCTCTCCGAAGCCGATATGGGTCAATGTTCCGGTCACCGAGGCTTTCGCCGGGAATTCCGTCTACATGCTGCACAAGCGGGATGACTGCTATTACGTCGTCGATGAACGTACGGGGTCTGAGTACCTGGTTCGTATTCCTCCCGAGCCCCTCTGGTACTCGCGGATGACCAGCAGCGGAGCACCAATGAGCCGTGTAGGAGTTCTGCAGGGGAACTACCTCGGGATCTATGTTTCCAACCGCTGCCTTTACTGGAACTGGTCGCCGTCAATTGCCTGCAAATTCTGCACGACCGGGAAGAATGTAGGCTTCGCCGAGGAAGGGCGAAAGCATGTCAGCGACGTGGTCGAAGTGGCACTGGCCGCGAGGGAAGAGTCCGGCTGCATCTTCACACATTTCAATACGGGATATCACTTCGAGGATGTAGCAGAAAAAGAAGCCATGCACGGACTCAGGCAGTGTGAGCCGTTTGTGCGCGCGGTGCGGGACCAGGTAGGAGGGTTCATCGGGGTGCAGGCTGTCCCTGTTCCACGTGCTTCCTGGCACGAGTACGACGACCTCATTGAAGCGGGCACCGACCATTTCTCCTTCTGCTATGAATTCGAAGATCCGGATGTGTTTGCCCGGCTCTGTCCGGGAAAAGCGAGCACAGTCGGGCAGCATGCCTTCTTCGAGGCCATGGAGCACACAGCCAGGCTTCTCGGGCGCGGCCGGGTATCTGGCGAAATCATCGCCGGTGTCGAGCCCATCGCAGCAACCAAGCGTGGGATCGACCGGATCGTCAATGCCGGCGCCTTTCCCACGGTCTGCATTTTCCGTCCCACGACCGGCAGCGAGATGGAGGACGTACCTCCGCCCGATCCGGAAGCGATGAAGGAAGTCTTCGCCTATCTGCACGAGAGTTGCCGGCGGGCCGGACTTCCCGTGGGAATCCTGCCGATCGAAGTTTCGCTCGTCGTTCAGCCGGAGGAAACGGCCGGCCTGGTGGCAGCGAACCTGGCCAGTGAGTGGTATGCGTTGCGGAACCGGACGCTCCGTACCCTGGCAGCTCCCTGGGTGGCCTGGAAACGCCGCCCACAAGGACGCCCTCGGGCATAGATTCCTGTTTTGAGAAAGCTTGCAATTGATCCGACCGCGAGGTCGAAAGATGATTATGCGATACGCTGCGTGGCGAGCGTGAGCCTCCCTGGCAACCGGGATGGGTCTGTTGGATGCCATGGCTCTTCGAGTGGCGTGAAGTGTCCAGCCTTCTGTACAGTGCTTCGATGGCGCGGTCGATCGCGGCGCCGCTGGCCGCCCTGCTTTTGATGAGCGATGTTCCATGAGGACGGTCTTTGCTTGTGCCGTCACGGATCCGCCGCGCGGATCGGTCTCGCCCTGTTCGGATTTACACAGAAGTCTGCCCATGCATGGCGCGTGGACATTGAACAAAAGAGGAGAGAGCGTATGCGTACCTTACGAGTGATTCTGCTGGCTCTGACGATTGGATCATTGACTTCCCTGGTCTCTGCCCAGGAGACGAAATCCATGCCCCAGGACCAGATGAAGATGGAGCGGATGAAGGAAGAAATGAAGCCGGATGCCATGGGGGGGATGGACTGCAAGGCCATGATGCAGATGCACGAGGACATGCAGAAGAAGATGCAGGGCATGGACGCGAAGGTCGACCAGCTTGTGGCCGATATGAACGCCGCAAGCGGATCGAAAAAGGTTGACCGCATGGCTGCGGTCATCGGCGAGCTCGTTGCGCAGCGCAAACAGATGCGGGAGCAGATGCAGTCGATGATGCCGATGATGATGCAACACATGATGCAGCACATGCAGGCCGGGATGATGAAGGGAATGACGGACTCGATGTCGAGCTGCCCCATGATGAAAAAGGAGGGGACGCCGGCGGAAGCACACGAACATCGGAATTGAGAACGTCAATGAACCGGCGTGGGCGGGGTGCCCGGATATTCGCCATCTCGGCGATCTGGTGGCATCCAGTCACGAGGTCGGTCAGTCGAAATGGAGAAACCGCAGTGCAGCGCGCCTTCAAGCGTGACGGTCGCGGTACAGGCCTTCACATCGCCCGCCGCGGCAGCGGCCCGGCATTGCCGCCACGGGCTGCGAAGAGCAGGTCGACTTCGCCGGAGTGAAGAACGTATATCCCCGCGGGATGCCCGCCCCGGGGTAGAGTATCTCTCTCCGGTGCCTCGTGCTGACTGATCCTTCCGGGCTGCCAGCGGCCACTTGGAGGGGCTTGGGTCTGTATCCACGATGACCACCGTAGACACACCGGGCTGTGAGAACTGTTCAGTTGTGATCTCTGGCATCGAACCTGGGCAGCTCACATGATTCGATGGACCTGCTCATGACGCTACCGCCCTATGAAAACGCCGCCGAGCTCGCGCAATTCGAGCTGCTGAAGCCGCGCCTGGCGAGTTTGTGGAGCACCATCTTTCCCGGCGACGAGGAAGCCTACACCTCGGTGATCGTGCCGTCGCTCACGCTCGATCAGTCGGAGCTGTGCAAAATCGACGGTGTCCCGTTCTATGAGGAGCGGTTGCTTTTTCTTCTGATGCGGCTTCGCAATCCACGTGCTCGGGTGGTTTATGTGACCTCGCAACCTATTCACCCTATGGTGCTCGACTATTATCTGCAACTCCTCATCGGAATTCCGGCCAGCCACGCGCGCGCCCGCCTGACGCTGCTTTGCGTCTACGACAGTTCGGCTCGGCCTCTCACCGAGAAGATTCTGGAGCGGCCTCGATTACTGCAGCGCCTCCGCGCCAGCATCCCTGATCCCCAGCGTGCCTACCTGACCGTGTTCAATTCCACGCCGCTGGAGCGCAGCCTGGCTGTACGTTTGCAAATCCCCCTCAACGCTCCCGACCCCACTCTCACCATCTGGGGATCGAAGTCGGGTAGCCGCCGACTCTTTCGTGAAGCCGGCATTGTTGAG
This sequence comes from Acidobacteriota bacterium, assembly GCA_039931435.1. GTDB lineage: Bacteria > Acidobacteriota > Thermoanaerobaculia > Gp7-AA8 > Gp7-AA8 > JBDTRY01. The sequence continues at coordinate 13,449 of JBDTRY010000057.1, forward strand.
CCTGAGGGCTTCGAGGATCTTCATTCGGTCGACGAAATCGTCGAATCACTCTGGGCTATGCGCTCGCGGCGCCCGGGTCTTCGCAGGGCTCTGCTGAAACTGAATGAGGGATTCTCGGGCGAGGGAAACGCGATTTTCGAATATCCGGAGGACGTCGTTCCCTCATCGCTGCAGGACGCACTGCGCAAGCTGCGGTTCTCCGTTGCCACGGAGAAAGTACACACCTACCTTGAAAAATTCGAGCGGGGTGGTGGCATCGTGGAAGAGTTTATCGAGGCAGACGAGCTCCGGTCGCCCAGCGTTCAACTTCGGATCAACCCTCGAGGCGAAGTCATCCTGGCCTCCACGCACGAGCAGATTCTCGGAGGCCCTCGTGGTCAGTTGTTTCTGGGTTGCCGTTTCCCTGCCGATGACGAATACCGGCTGGAGCTGCAGCAACTGGGCATCCGCGTCGGCGAGGCGCTGGCCCGGAAAGGAGTAATCGGCAGGTTTTCTGTGGACTTTCTGGCCACTCGCAGTTCGTACGAACCGTGGAGGCTGACGGCAATCGAGATCAATCTACGCATGGGCGGAACGACCCATCCCATGCTCGCTCTGCGATTCCTCACCGGCGGTGAACTCCATCCCTTGTCCGGACTCCTTTACGGACTGGACGGAAGGGCGAAGTACTACCACGCCTCTGACAACGTCCGCTCCGAACGGTACCGCGGCCTTCTTCCCGAAGACCTGATCGAGATCATCACCGGCAACCGCCTTGGGTTCAACCACCGGACCGGCACGGGAGTTCTGTTCCATATGATCGGCGCTGTCTCGCAGTTTGGAAAGTTCGGCATGACAGCCATCGGCAATGACCGCGCCGAATCGGAGTTTCTCTTCAACAGAGCCACGGACGTGCTTGACCGCGAAACAAGCGAGATCGATGATGACGGATGTCATGGCACAAACGGTTGAAGGTTCCGTAGGATGCCGGTCATGACTTTCGGCCTGATCGGTAGCGAGAGAATCGTCGCGGCGGCCTGGGGCCTGGTCTTCACCGCTCTGCTGGCGGTCCTGATCGTTTTCGGTTCCCGGAACCTGCAGCACTTTGATGCGGCGCTCGTCGGTTACACGTTTGCCGTTCTGTTCTCGACGTTCGCCATCACCTATCGCTACTCGATGTGGTTGCAGCGACCGCCGACGAAGCTGTACTGGCGACGCGGATGGCAGGTGTTTTTTCGACGAGAGTGGTTCGGACGGAACTCAGTGCAGTGGGTCAGACGCCTAACGCTCGACTTCGCCCTGAACCGGTTCATCGTTCACCGAGGCAGGGTGCGCGGCCTGACTCACGCGCTGATCATGTGGGGCTGCATACTGGCCTTCGCCATCACCTTTCCGCTGGTTTTCGGATGGATTCACTTCGAGACTGAACCGCAACGGCTGGACTGGTACCGGACCTATGTCTTCGGCGTTCCCACCTTCGCTTTCCCTGTGCACTCTCTGGTCGGCTTTCTCACATTCCACGGACTGGTCTGGGCCTCATTCGCGGTGATTGCCGGGGTGATGCTGGCCATGAGACGGCGCATGCGAGATCACGGCGCTGCAGCAGTGCAGCGATTCGGCGAAGACATCCTGCCGCTCGTCCTTCTTTTTGCCATCAGTGTAACGGGGTTGATGCTCACGGCCAGCTACACCTGGATGAAGGGTTATGGCTACGAATTCCTCTCTCTGCTGCACGCCATCACCGTGATCTTCACACTGCTGTATCTGCCGTTCGGAAAGTTCTTTCACATCTTTCAGCGTCCTGCGCAACTTGGTGTGGCTTTCTATAAAGACATCGGGCCTCTCGAGGGGATGGCCTTCTGTGCCCGTTGCCGCGAGCCGTACGCATCGCAGATGCACGTCGATGATCTCATTGCCGTGGAACGGCAGCTCGGATATCGGTACGAGATGAAGGGCTCTGTCGACCACTACCAGCGCATTTGTCCTGCCTGCCGTCGTTCGATGCTGGCAATCGCCCAGGGCTCTCTCTGGCAGAAGAACTTTGGAACGGATGGAATGCATGGCTGATCTGCCGCAAGACCAGAATCTGATTGCCGAGGTCTACGGTCCTCACTTGAACAGGATGGAGGGGTTGCGCCTCGACACTGGTGTCGAGCCGGACCGAGTGGTCTCCACCCACTGTTGCTTCTGCGGGCAGCAGTGCGGAATCAATCTGAAGGTAAAAGACAACGAGGTCATTGGATTCGAGCCGCGATACGACTTCCCGTTCAACAAGGGGATGCTCTGCCCGAAAGGAGTGAAGCGCTACCTTCAGGGGAACCATCCCGACCGGCTCGTCTCAGCGGTGCAGCGTGATCCGTCTGCCCAGGGTGGTTTTCGGGCCATGCCCTATGAGGAAGCAATTGCACGCGTGGCCAGCGAAATCGAGCGCATTCAATCGACTTATGGCCCCGATGCTTTCGGAGTGTTGTCCGGAGCCAGCCTCACCACCGAAAAGTCCTACCTGATGGGCAAGTTCGCGCGGGTCTGCCTGAAGACCCGCTACATCGACTACAACGGCCGCTTGTGCATGGTCAGCGCCGGCGCGGCGAACAAGAAAGCCTTCGGTATCGACCGCAGCGCCAGTCCCTGGTCGGACATCCTCGAGGCCGAGGTGATCGTGATCGCCGGATCGAACACGGCCGAATGCTCCCCAATCACGACGAACTACGTCTGGCAGGCCCGGGAGAACGGCGGGAAAGTCATTGTCATCGATCCGCGCATCACTCCCATCGCCAGGACCGCTGACGTTTTTCTCCCGGTCAAACCGGGACGCGACGTGGCTCTCTTCAACGGCATTCTTCATCTTATGATCGAGAACGACTGGCTCGACCATGAGTTCATCGCCAACCAGACGGTAGGGTTCGAGGCCGTTGCCGAACATGTCGCTCAATGGACGCCGCGGCGCACCGCCGAGGTTACGGGCGTGGCCGAGAAGCTGATCAGACAGGCCGCGGAAATATGGGGGCAGGCCAGGACGAGCTTCCTGATGCACGCCCGCGGAATCGAGCACCACTCTCATGGCGTACAGAACTGTCTCAGCACAATCAACATCGTGCTGGCCTCGGGACGTATCGGAAGGCCCTTTTGCGCCTATGGCACCGTCGTCGGCCAGGGCAACGGGCAGGGAGGGCGTGAGCACGGACAGAAGGCCGAACAGCTTCCAGGCTGGCGGGATATAACCAATCCGGAACATCGCCAGTACATTGCCGGAGTATGGGGCGTCAACGCCGCCGATATTCCTCAGGCCGGGGTGGACTGCTACGAGATGGTGAGGAAGATCGATGCCGGCGAGATCCGCGGCCTGCTTTTGATCTGCTTCAACCCAGTAGTCTCTCTTCCGGACAACGCCTTCGTCAAGAAGGCGTTGTCGAAGCTGGAGTTCTTTACTGTCATCGATTTTTTCTTGAGCGAGACGGCGCAGTACGCCGATGTCGTCCTGCCGGGTTCGCTGCATGAGGAAGACGAAGGCGTCGTTGCCCAGGTGGAAGGGCTGGTGATCAAGATCAACAAGGCGGTCGATCCTCCCGGGGATGCCCGCCAGGACTGGCGAATCATCCAGGACATCGCCAGGGCCCTCGGTCGGCCCCACGGAATGACTTTCAACAGCCCGCGCGAAATTTTCGACGAGCTGCGCGTGGCGTCGAAGGGTGGCGTCGCTGACTACTACGGCATCACTTACGAAAAGATCGAGGCTATGGATGGAGTGGCCTGGCCCTGCCCGTCCGAGGATCATCCAGGCACTCCCCGGCTTTTCGAGCCCGGCTCATGGAACCCGGTGGCCGCCGGGGCCGGGCCCTTCTACTTCCCGGACGGGAAGGCCCGCTTCAACGTCGCCGAATACGCGCCGCCGATGGAGGATGTCGATGACGAATATCCGATCATTCTCACGACCGGAAGGGTGATCAGCCAGTTCCTTTCAGGGACACAGACGCGGCGCATCGGTCCTCTCGTGGACCAGTATCCCGAACCTCGCATCGAACTCCATCCGAAGCTTGCCGCCTCGTATGGCATCGGCGATGGTGAGTGGACAACGGTCGAATCAAGACGGGGAACGATCACGTTGAGGGCGCAGGTTGTGACCACCATCCGTCCGGACACGATCTTCGTTCCCTATCACTGGCCAGGCAGACGGTCGATCAACCAGCTCACAATCGCCGCGCAGGATCCGATCTCGAAGATTCCGGAGTACAAGGTTTGCGCGGTGCGCATCCGAAAAGCCAGTGTGGAAGACGTAGCGAACTCAAAAGAGGCCGTCACCCCCCGGAAAGGAGCTGAGAACGGCGATGATTGATGGAATGGAGTTCTTCGTCGACCCGAACCGCTGCATCGGCTGCCAGTCCTGCGTTGCAGCCTGTTCGGAGTGCGATACCCACCGGGGTCACTCGATGATCCACCTGCAGTACGTCGATCGCCCGATCTCGGTTCAGACCGTACCGGTGGTCTGTATGCATTGCGATTCGCCTACCTGCGCCGAGGTCTGTCCGGCCGATGCCATCAAGCGCACGG
>JBDTRY010000058.1:0-17885 GCA_039931435.1 Acidobacteriota bacterium
TACTCGAGCTGCCACTGGTGTCACGTCATGCGCGAGGAGTCGTTTTCCAACAAAGACGTGGCAGCGCTGCTCAATGAATCGTTCGTTCCGATCCTCGTCGATCGGGAGGAACGTCCGGATCTGGACAGCGTCTACCTGGCCGCGGCCGAAGTCCTGAACGGCAGCGCCGGCTGGCCGCTCAATCTGATCCTCACTCCGGAGGGCAAGCCCTTTTTCGCAGCTACGTACATTCCACTGAAGGACCTCAACGAAAGGCCGGGCATGCTCCGCCTACTCCCGCAAGTGTCCAGCGCCTGGCGCGAACGCTCCGCCGAAATACGCCGCGGGGCCGAGCAGGTCACGACAGCCATGACCACGTTGGCCAAAGGAAACGGCGGCGGATCTCTCGATGAAGGCGTGCTGAAAACTGCCTTCGAGGAGATGCGTTCACGGTCTGATGCCGGAAACGGCGGCTTCCTTCCCGCTCCTAAATTTCCGTCGGCTCATCGCTATCTCTTCCTCCTTCGATACTGGAAGCGTACCGGCGACGGGTCCGCTCTGGCCATGGTGACGACGAGCCTGGAGGCGATGCGGAACGGCGCCATAAACGATCAGCTCGGATCGGGCTTCCATCGCTACTCCACGGACGCCGCGTGGAACGTTCCGCACTTCGAGAAAATGCTCTACGACCAGGCCATGCTCTCGATGCTGTACGCCGAGGCCTGGCAGGCTACGGGTAACGAGAGCTTCCGGCGGACCGCAGTTGAGACTCTCGACTACGTCGTGAAGAACCTGCGCGCGCCGGGGGGCGCCTTCCATGCCAGCGAAGACGCCGACAGCGGAGGAACGGAGGGCGCGTTTTATCTCTGGACCGCGGCGGAGTTGAAATCGGCGCTCGGCAACGCAGCCCCACTCTTCATCCAGGCATACGGTGTGACCCCCGCGGGCAATTTTGAAGATGGAATGATGGCCGGCGTCAATGTCCTGCACCGCGTACTCTCGGACGACGAACTGGCCCGGGCTCGAGGGATCAGTGCCGCAGCAGTCCACAAGCAGCTCGCGGCCAGCCGGAACAAGTTGCTTTCGGTCCGCTCCCACCGGCCGCACCCGGCTGTGGACACCAAGGTGCTTGCCGACTGGAACGGACTGATGATCGCCGCGCTGGCTGAGGCCGCACAGATTCTCGACCAACCGCGCTATGCCGCGGCGGCCCAATCCGCGGCGGACTATCTGCTCTCCGCAATGAGGAGCAAGGATGGCTCGCTGCTCCACAGCAATCCTGACGGGAAGGCGGCCATTCCGGCCACACTCGAAGACTACGCCTACACCGTATGGGGTCTTCTCAATCTGTATGAAGCCTCGTTCGAGGTCCAGTACCTGCAGGCGGCTCTGGCGATGGAGAAAATCTCCATCGAGAAGTTCTGGGATTCAGAAAGCGGAGGATTCTTCCTCACCGCTTCCGGTGGCGAACGATTGCTTCTGAGACCGCGGCTGATCTTCGATGACGACAAGCCGTCGGGGAACTCAGTGCAGATGATGAATCTCGTGCGATTGGCACGCATGACCGGCGATCAGGCCCTGGAGGAACGAGCCGGTGAAATGTCCAGGGCGTTCGCCGGCGACATCAAAAGGTCTCCCGCTTCCGCGGCGTACTTCCTCAGCGCACTCTCCCTGGCGCTCGGTCCGTCGTTCGAAGTGGTCATCGCCGGCGATCCCGCCGGGAAAGACACTGCATCCATGCTCCGCGCGCTGCGCTCGCAGTACATCCCGAACAAGGTGCTCATGCTCAGACCGCCGGGCGACAATCCGCCCATCACGCGACTGGCGCCATTCACCGAAGAGCAGCGTCCGCAAAAGGGTCAGGCCACGGCCTACGTCTGCACGAATTTCAATTGCCGGCTTCCCACAAACGACCCGCAGGTCATGCTCGAGCAGCTGAAGATAGCGCCGCCCGTTCTGAAATCCGTACCCTGACAGCTCAGAGCTGGCAGCTGGCAGAACGCGCGAATCTACTGACGGAGCGACGGCATCCCTGCCGTCTGGACCGGCGGCTTCCAGCCGCCGCGTTTTTCGGGGGCGACGGGGAACCGAACTCCGTCGCGAAGGCAACTCCGCTCAGGTGCGTGCTTCGGAGCTGGTGGGATCGATCCTGCTTCGAACTTCGGCGACACTGTTCGCCGGAAAGCCCCCGCGCTTTGCGTGTTCTCGAACCATCTCTTCGCTGGGAGCGATGTAGATGCAGTAGATCTTGTTGTCGGTGACGAAACTCTCCACCCACTGAACGGAGGGACCGAGCTCGGTGAGGACTTCACATGATTTCTGCGAGATAGCCTGCAGATCCGCTGCGGACGAGCTGCCGATGTTCGGAATTTCGCGTTCGATTACATATCGGGGCATGACGCCTCCTCTTAAAACGCTCCACTATAGTTTCGCCGCGAGGCGGCGGCAATAGGGCGGTGGCGATGCATCGGATCGGCGAGATCGCTCCCGCCTGCAACCCCGGCCGGGGCGCCCGCTTCCGCCGACCTTCAGGGCTCGTACGCATCATCCTCCGTGATTACACGGCCTTCATGCCTTCGATGAGCCGGTCCACCTCGTCCGTCGTGTTGTAGAGGAAAAATCCGCTTCGCACGAGACCTCCGCGGTCGACCAGGCCCAGCTTTTCGACCGCTCGCCGGGCGTAAAAGTCCCCGTTCCAGACGGCGATGCTCATCTCCGATAGCCGCCGCGCCACCTCCGCTGCGTCCACGCCCTTCACGCTCACGGAGACGGTGGGTGCACGCTGCTCGTCCGAGAAGTCCGGGCCGGCTATCTCTACACCGGGCATGCGCATGAGAGCGTCGTAGTAGCGGCGGGCGAGTAGATTCTCATGCTCTCCGATGCGCCTCATGGCGCTCACCAGCCGCGTTCGCAGTGACGGCCCTTCCCCCCAGCCGGCCATGTACTCGATGCCCGCCTTCACGCCGGCCAGCGCAGCATGGTTCAGCGTTCCGGTCTCCATCCGCTCCGGTGCGGCCTCGGACTGGGTGATCAGCCGCTCGGTCGGAATGCGGTCGAGGAGTCCTGGACGCGCGTAGAGAATTCCCACGTGCGGAGCGTAGAACTTGTACGCCGAACAGAGAAGGAAATCGACATCCAGCGCCTGCACGTCGATGCTGAAGTGCGGCGCGTAGTGAACGGCATCGAGGAGCAGCCACGCTCCCGCAGCACGGGTCCATTCCCTGACTTCCTCGATGCGATTCACTGTGCCCAGGGCATTGGAGGCCATGCCCATGGCCACGAGACGGGTCTTCGCGGTGACCTTATCCCGAAAGTCATCGTAATCCAGACGGCCGTCCTCCTTCATGGCTACTTCGCGAACGACGATTCCGTGCTGGCGAAGATTCAGCCATGGTCCGCGGTTCGCTTCATGATCGAGTTCGGTGACGACGATCTCATCGCCGTCATCGAGCATGCCCAGCAGTGCGCGGCTGAGTGCGAAGTTCAGAGTGGTCATGTTCTGGCCGAATGAGATCGTGGCCGGTGACGAGGCGTTGAGAAATGCAGCTACGGTCTCCCGGACGTTGTGGATGAGATCATCCGTCTCAGCCGATGTGATGAACGCTCCGTGCGTGTTGGCGTTCGAGGTTTCGTAGTAATGCGAAATTGCTTCGATCACGGAACGTGGGACCTGGGTGCCGGCCGGTCCGTCGAAGTACGCCAGCAACGTTCCGTTGACCGTCCTCGTCAGGGCAGGAAAATCCTCGCGTGATTCTTTCAGACTTCTCGTCATTCAATTCCTCCGGTGCCATTCCACTGCGCCTCATTCAGCAACGAGCCACCGTTGCCATGAGCAGGGTCGAAGATTATCGTTGGGGGCATGAAGAGACTCCCGGGGCACACAGCCGCCGTCCTACTGCTGTTTACCATGTTCCCCTTCGCGTGCAACGCGCCGGAAGCGGTCACGGAGAGCACAGCGACTGTTACCGCCAGCCCCGCCCCCGCTCCGTCGCCTCCCTCCAGCGACCAGGCGAGGACCATCATCGCAGACTCCGCGGAATGGTCCGACTTCCAATCGCCGTACAGCGCCTGGAGTCTTCCCACGAGCAAATCGATGCTGGGCGGGGCCGCTCTCCAGGGCGCGCGCGATCTGGAAAAGGCCGGATGGATCTCACTGAGGTCCGGCGACGCAGTACTCACGGAGAAGGCTCGCGGCGATCGTCGCTTTCTGGAGCGGCCGAATGGATCGATCGACATCGTCCCGCTGGCAAAGAAGGAAATCACCACTGCAGACACAATCCGGCCCGGACCGGAACACCAGTTACTCGTGGATGTGCAGTGGCAGTGGATCCCCAACGATGTGGGTCAGGCCTTCCGCAGCGGAGCGATCCGGGATCGCCTGACAGGAACCTACCAGGCTACCGTCACCCTGCAGCCGGCGGAACGTGGTGGCTGGGAAGTGCTGCGCATCGTTCCGAGGTAAGAGCATTGCCGAGGATTGGGATGGTCCGGGCGCGTTCCCTCAGTGTGCCGGAGCAGTACCGCCCCCGGCTCGTCCCATGCGCGTCTCGATTTCCTGAAGCCGGGCCAGAGCTTCGGTCTGCAGACGAAGGACCTGCGAGATTTCCATCTCGCTTTTCAGATTCACACGAAAATCGTTCTCGGCCAGAAGCTTGTCTTTCGTGGACTGGCGGTTCTGACTCATCATGATCACCGGCGCCTGCAGTGCCGCAATGGTGGAAAGCACGAGATTGAGAAGAATGAAAGGAAACGGGTCGAAGCGGAACAGGTTCGTGGCGTTGATTCCGATCCAGACCACCATGATGCCGCCGAAGACGAAGATGAACGGCCACGATCCGCCGAAAGCGGCCACGCGGTCCGCAACCCGCTGCCCGAAAGTGAGTTTTTCGTCCATTTCCTCGTTCACGTTCCGGCTGACCTGCTGAGCCATGAGCTCGTTCGTGTTCCGCAGACGTGCAGCAAGCTCCCCCATGATGAGCAGCGCCGCGGCCGGATCTTTGTGAAGGAAATCAACGAAGTCGTCCCGGTGGAGCACCATCAGACGGGAGTCCTTGGCAGCCGTGGCCGTAGCTGATCGTGGTGAGCCGTCGATGAGCGAGAGTTCACCGAAGTATTGACCCGCATAGAGCGTGGCCAGTTCGACCGTTCCCCGGGCGGTCGACCGGCTGATCTCGACCGAGCCGTCCTCGATGATGAAGAGCGAGTTCGGACCGGTTTCTCCTTCCCGGAAAACGGCCGTTCCGCGGTCGACATTGCGTAACTCGAGTTGTCCTGCCAGCACCTGCAGGTCGTCATCATCGAGTGATCTGAAAAGAGGGACGTTTGTCAGCAGTTCTTCGAGGGCCATCTGTTCTCTCCGCGATCTTGATCTGCCGGAGTATAGGAGAAGTGGCCTGGTACGACGAGAGTGATGCCTTCGGCGAATGTCCTGCGGGCGTTAACAGAGAGCCTTCGATTCGAATGAAACCGATCAGCTTTCTGGCAGGAGCGCAGTGTCCGGGAAACCAGACGACTGCCACGCGTGTCATCCGGAAGACAGGGATCTCCCAACGTTCCAGCTGGCACGAACGAAACTGCCCGAGGCCGTGTTAATAAGGGTGTGAGAAGCTCGTGGACCGGAGGCGAAGTTTTGTGTACGGACTGGGATCAGGCTGACAGGCTCGCCACGGCGGTCCATCTCCGCGAGGAAGGAGCCTTTGAACGGCTGGTGGAGCTCTACGAAGGTTCTCTCTTCCGTTACACGGAGCGGCTCGTCGAGAACGCCCACGATGCCCAGGAGGTCGTTCAGGACGCCTTCCTGCGAGCGCACCGCGCCCTGACCCGCCAGTATGACGAGGCCCGATGTCGTGAACTGAACCTGAAGCCATGGCTGTTCCGCATCGCCCGCAATCTGGCCTTCAACAAGAAGCGGGGCAAGATGAACCGGCTGCAGATCCCGTTGCCTATCCTCGAGGACGACGATCTTCGAGGGTTGACCCGCGGGGAGGTCCCAAACGATTTCGAGAAGCGTGAGGAAATGCGAGAGCTCGACCGAGCCATCTCCGGCCTGCCCTCGGAGTATCGGGAATTGATCGTCCTGCGCTTTCTGGAAGAGATGTCCTACGCCGAAATTTCGCGTACCACCGGTTCCAACGAAGCATCCCTTCGGGGAAAAGTCTTCCGTTCGCTGAAGCTCCTCAGGGAAGCACTCGGAAGCAAGGGGGTGGCGCATGCGATGTCGTAACGTACTTCTCCGGCTCGATCAGCACCGTACCGGAGAGCTCGAGAATACGGAGAGCACAGAGCTCAACCGGCACGTCGAGACCTGCGGGAGTTGCAATGATTCGCTTCATGAACTGGATCGATTCGCCGAGCTCGTACAGCTGCTCGGTTCGTCGTCGCCGGGTTCGTGCGAGCGCGAAAAACTGGACCGGGTCAGCACCTCAGGGGGCGAGGCCTGGGTCATCTTCGGGGAGCGGGGAATCAGGATGATCGACCGCTCGGAGATTTCCGAGGCGGAGCTTCGCGATCAATACTGCGTCGAGCGAGGGATCGCTCTCGAACGCTCTCCCCTTCCGGATGGCCTTCGCAGACAGGTGATCGATTCCCTGCAGGGAGATGGATGTCCCAGTCCCGAAGTCGATCTCAGCGGACTTGGCGAGTTCGAGCGGCAGGTGTTGACTACGATCGTAGCGATTCCCAGAGGCGAGGTCCGTCCCTACGCCTGGGTGGCCCGGGAAATCGGGCGACCGCGCGCCGTGCGCGCAGTCGGAAACGCCTTGAACAAGAATCCGCTCGCGCCGGTACTGCCCTGCCATCGCGTCGTTCCGACGGGCGGAGGAATCGGCAACTATGCTCTGGGTTCGCCAAAGAAGATGGCCTTGCTACGACGGGAGGGGGTGAACGTGGAATACCTGGAACGGCTCGGCCAGCTCGGCGTGCGTCTGATCGGCCTGGGTGACCGCGGCTACTTCTGTTACCCGACCTGCGCGAACGTGGTCCAAAGCGATCCCGCCCAGCGAGTGGATCTACGCGATGATCGTCAGGCAGCGCAGCGTGGTTTCGAACCCTGTCCGCGCTGCCGCCCCGTGGCGATGAGCGCCTGAGATGAGCGACTGCGCGATGGACTGCGCCATCGATTATCAACCAGTGGTTCATGAGCGGCTCGAGCCCGATGTTTTCGGACTGGCCATTCCAGCCGGAGATTTCACCGGAGACTTCTACTTCACAGCGCAGGTCGGCGATCGGTTGCGCTTCGCCCTTGGTGATGTCACCGGTAAGGGGCTGCGGGCGGCTGTGCTCATGTCCATGATTCAGGAAGAGCTGGACCGTTCCGCGTCGTCGCGGATGCCGCTCGGAAGGACCATTGACCGAATTCACCGCTCATTCTTCGGGCAGTCCGACGGACGCCGCTTCGTCTCCATGGTCATTGGCGATCTGGACTGCTGCGGCGGCGTGGAGATCATCAATGCCGGGCACTGTCCACCCCTGATAAAACGCAATGGCGGTTCGATCGAACGGATTGGCTCGCACGGTCCAGTGGCGGGGCTTCTCGAAAAATCGCGCTGGGCGACGGCTCGCTACCAGCTGGAGCCGGGCGAATCGCTTCTGCTCTACACAGACGGGCTGCTCGAGGCGCGCAGTAGTGCGGGTGAGGAGTACGGCGTGAATCGGATCGCTGAATCGCTTCGCCGCAGCCGCGGACCAGCGAGCGACACCGTGCACACAGTCATTCGGAATCTCCGGGAACATCGCGCCCACGGAGCGATAGAAGACGACCTCACTCTGCTGGCCATCGCCATCTGATCGGTGGCGCGAGGCGCGGATGACGACTGCCGCCCTGCACGAACGTGAGATCCCTCCTCGCTTCGCGCGTTCGGGATGACACGTAACGAAGGGGCGTGCGGGTTGGTTTGATATTGTGCATTCTCCTCATGACGGCCATTCCTGTGCAAGCCCGATCCCGGAGACTCCTTGTCGTCACAGTGACCGAAGGCTTTCGCCATTCGTCCATCGAGACGGCCGAACGCGTCCTCCTGGAGATTGCCGTTGCCGCCTCATTCACCGTGGAGTTCGTACGGACGCCCGAGGATCTGGCCACGCATATGACAGTAGACGCGCTCCGGAATCTCGACGGAGTGATCTTCGCAAACACCACGGGAGAGCTTCCCCTGCCTGATCGCGAGGCCTTTCTCGATTGGATCGCGCAGGGTCACGCGTTCATCGGCATTCACAGCGCCGCCGACACCTTTCACGAATTCGCTCCCTATCTGGACATGCTCGGTGGAGAATTCGACAGCCACGGCGATCAGGCGGCTGTGATCGTCGATGTTCTCGACCCTGACCATCCTGCTGCCCGATCGCTGGATCCTGCCTTTTCGGTCTTCGACGAAATTTATCTCTTCAAACGATTCGACCGTTCTGCTGTGAACGTGGTCCTCTCGCTGGGCAAAGAGCCGAACAGCGGCACTCCTGGCTTCTTTCCCATTGCCTGGTGCAAGGATTATGGTCAGGGCCGGGTCTTCTACACCGCCCTCGGGCACCGCGAGGACGTGTGGGAATCGCCGTCGTTCCGTGAGCATCTGGCCGGAGCGATCGCCTGGGCCACGTCCCGGCCACGCTGGCGTCTCGTTCCATTGCAGGAATAGGCGATGCTTTACTTTCGAATGGGGATGGTCACGGTGGTCGCAGGACCGGTATTGACCGCCGCGAGCTCGCGGTCACGAAACGTTTCGGTGTCCCCGCCAGCGCCACTGGAATCGAAAACTCGTCCGAGTCTTGCCAGAAGCCTGTTTTCATCCCCCGACCGGGCGCCGATGCTGCGGAAAGTCTGGCCGGTGATTTTTCCCCGCTCCCGACCGTCGATCGCCACGCGGACTTCGGCCAAGTCCGGATCTCCGGACTTGCGCGCCAGTTCCACCAGGGCGCGGCTGATGTTCGCATCGCGAGTTGCTTTCACGTCATAGACGACAACACCGGGGACGATCCAGTAGCGGTAGTGGGCAGAGATACCGACGCCCTTGAAAACATCGTTGGTGCCCACTGCACGCGTCAATGGCAGCTGAAGAAGAAAATAGTTTGCAAAAAACCCGAGCAGCGCCGCGATCAGCGGAGTGCCAATGAAAACGAGTTTCAACCGTGGCAACCGAGGCATCCTGAGGGTGAATCGCTCGGCGGTGAACTGCCGTCGTAACGATTCTCTGAGCTTTCCGATCGCTCTGGACGAAGACTGGCCGTTCTGATCATCGTCGTCAGCATCTCCTCTGGGCTCCTCGTACGGCAGCTCCTCTTCGACCGGGATCAGGTAATAGAGAATGGACAGGGCCAGCCCGACTCCGATGGCGATCATCCCCACAGGCCGGAAGATGAAAAGGGTGACCAGGCCCAGGAGATACGAAATCCAGCTGGCGGTGTTTACCTGCGCGCGCCGGCGTCTGGCCTTTCGCGCAAGGTACCCGGGGTCGAGAATCTCGGAGCAATGCCGGCAACGAATGGCGCTCTTCGGCACTGATCCCCCGCATACGGGGCATTCGGCAGTGTTGGCGTCCGCGGCGCGACGCTTCTGGTGGCTGCGATCTTCCTCACGGCGGTGCGGCAGCGGGAGGGCGGTGAAGATCAGTCCACACTGCCGGCAGGCCGTTTCAGCCGGCTCATGAAGAAGTTGGCATTCCGGACAACGCATCGTTCGATCACCTAGCTACGCTTCAAAAGCGGAATGAGAGCAATCAATGCACCCGCCAGAAGAATGATGAGTACGAGCCGATTCTCATGGAAGAAATCTCCCAGGTCGTGCTGCCAGCTTCGCGGGGTCGAGCGCGCACTCGAAACCGCAGACTGATTCAGTCTCCTGGCTTGTACGCGCTGGGAAGCGAGGGACACCTCGCGCTCAAAATTATCCAGTGAGCGCAAAGTTTCGTTGGCGGAAATCTTCCCCGTCTGCGAGTCCAGAAGAATCAGATCGTCGACATTGGGGCGGACGCTCCGACGTCCCTGGGCATCCTTCTCCACGGTGTAATCACCCTGACCGTAGTAAAGGACCGAGGGGCCAAGCTTTCCTCTCTTGACGAAGAGCACCCGCTCGTCACCGGCGTTGAACGAAGGGACGCCAACTGTCTCCTGGTGGATTCCGTCTACGGTCCCGCCTGGAACAACGACCTCCGTTGTCTGCCCGACAGACCCCTTGATCGACTTTTCTACCTGGAACGTTGCCGTGGTGAGAATCCAGCGGTGGGTGGGATCGTACCCGGACCGTGTGGCGACGCACCGGCCGAGAATGATGGAATCCGCCTGATCGACCTTATCGTCGAAGGGAACCGAGCGCGCGACGCTGGCGAACCCGCTCGACGCGCCTCCAACGACGACGACCAGAGCCGCAAGGAACGAAGCCGTAGTTCGATTAGCCTGTCGGAGGTGCATGAGTGTGGAAGTTCCTTCCTGGCGGTGAATCCCTGCAAATACTTATTGTTAGTCTTCTCCAGTCAACATAGCAAGATTTCAACCAATTCCGGGCCTTTCCCTCCAGGAAACGGAACTTTACGAAGATCTCATTGAAGCGTTCCGGCCCCCTCGTGATTTGTGCCACGGACTCACCGACCCAGGACCTGATCGATGACCGACCGTACCAGCCTGCTCGTCTCGACCGATTCCCTCCGGGAAAGGAAGCTCGCTCGTCCCGTGCAGATCGGTTCTTCCGGAGTCTTGCCACAGACCTGGTCGAGTGCCACAACCGCCTCCGCCCGCCCGATGGCGTCCGGTTCATGCCATGCCTGCCAGGCGAGCATCTCCGCGGATCGTTCATGCTCGACCATCTCGGGCAGATTCGCGCCATCGTCTACGCGGACGCTGAGAACCGTACCGGTTACCGGAATGTGCAACGTCTCGTCGGAACGGGTGAGGGCGACGTCGACAACACAACGGCCCGTGGTAGTCTCTACAGCGACCTGCAGAGGGATGGTCCAGGGAACGCTCTGCTTCTGCAGAAGGTGGACGATCACCTCAGCAGGAGTGACTTCGTGGGAGGCCACGATCCTGGGAACCTCGGCGCTGTAAACCCACTGGTCGAAAATCTTCGAGAGATCCTTGCCGCTCTTTTCCATCAGAGCCTGCTGAAGATCGTCGCTCGTAACCAGACCATCGCCGCTGGCTGCGCGGGAGGTGTAAAGCCTGAAGCCATCCCAGAATGCTTCCTCTCCCAGCAGGTGCCGGAGGAAGTGCAATACCAGGGCGCCTTTGTAGTACGGGATCGGGCCGCCCGCTTCGTCAGGGGTTTTCCAGCCTTGAAAAACGAGCGCGTGCGCTTTGCCGGAATCGACAGCCCGCCGATAGCGACGGCGGGCGAGGTAGCGCTCTCGCGCGTACTCCTCGTCTCCGTAGGCATGCTCTTTCCACACTGAGGTCAGGAACGTTACGCCTCCCTCGTTCAACCAGAAATCAGACCAGGTCCTGCAGGTAACAAGGTTGCCCCACCAGGAGTGCGCCAGCTCGTGTGCAACCAGCCAGTCCTCGCGCGGCTCCACGAGGACATCGGCAGCATAGGACTCCGGAAGCACGGCGTATCCCGCGGCCTCCTGAGGAACTCCTTTCTCCATGAGAAACTCCGCGAATCGCGGTTCCGGATAGGAAACGCCAGCCTTCTCAGCGAAAAAACTGATCATCCGGGGAACGTCTTTGAAGATCGTCTGCAGATCGGCGGCAGGAGTGGCCGCGGCACAAAACGTCAGCCCTGGGTGCGCGCGTCGGGGCTCGATGCAATGCAGCCGGCCGGCAGCAAACCCGAAGAGATATGCCGGGTAGGCGCGCGGCTCATTCCAGAGGTGGGTCTCCCGGCCCTTCCCGTTTCTGCGGACTTTGTCCGGCGCGCCATTGGAGACGACCGTCATTCCTGCCGGCAGGTTCAGGGACAGACGAAACGTGGCGCGGTCGTCCGGATCCATGATCGACGGCAGCCAGGCTTCCGTGTGGAATGCCGTGAAAACCTGGTCGGGCGTGAATCGAATGCCGTGTTCGGGCTTCGCTGTGTAGCGGATGCTGATTTCGAGATTGCCTTTCGGTTCGAGCGGCTGCTGAAGATGAATATGCAGGTGTCCGGAGTCACACTGGAACTCCAGTTTCCTTCCGGCGCCAGGCGGCCTTGCGACGTCCATGATTTCGTCGATCGAGAGAGAATCGGCGTCGAGATCGAGATCCTGAATCCGCTCGCGAGCGACAATCCTGAGCCTGGCCACTCCGGATATCGAGCCAGCCGGGGGATCCACTCTCAGCGCAACATCGTAATGAAGAACGTCGAACGATCGGACCGGCGCAGGTCCTCCGCCAGATTCGACCGAGGCTGCGAAAAGAAGAGGGAAGATGAGAGCGAGGAGGAGATTCATGGGAAGGATCGGTGACGAGTGCCGCTGCTACTGTAGCGGAGAAGATGCCCCTATCGAACCTCAACTTTGGCGCTGGGGCCTCGGAGGAGCAGAAATCAGCGATGCCGAACCGGCGATCCAGCCCAGTCCGACGGTCACGGCCAGGATCTTCCACCAGTCCGGAATCATTCCATCCGTGACCGCCCCGTGAGTCACTCCCATATGAACCGTGTACACGACGGCGAATCCCGTGTAAATCACATACGAACCGGCCAGCAGCGTGGCACGGCCGGAATGGCGCGCGGTCAGCAGAACTGCAAAAGAAACGAACGCCCAGGCCAGCTCGAAGTAGACGAGCCACTGCGGTACGAGGAAAGGAATCTCCAGGCGATGAATCCAGAACCCGTTGAACACTACCTGAGTGACACCCAGCAGGCCGGTGACGATGGCGTACATTCGCAGCCGCATTCCAGCATCATCTCCCCGAGCAGGGTCCTGTCAATCCCTGCGGGGAGCTGCGGAATTTCCTGCAGTGTCATGAAGCCGGAACTGATGCCGGCAGGCCATGCAGGATAATCGGGATCGATGGTGAGCAGTGTCCTACTCGCCGTGGCATCCGCCAGCCTGCTGTTCGTCCTGATTCTCATGCTGCGGCTTGCCCTTTTCAGCCGGACAGCAATCTACCTGCGCCGCATTTCCCCCGATCTCGAGAAATGGCCGCTCGTATCCATTCTCATTCCAGCGCGCAACGAGGAACGGAAGATCGAAGAGGCCCTGCAATCGGTCCGCAATCTCGATTATCCCGAACTGGAGATCATCATTCTCGAGGACCGCTCAACGGACGGAACGGCTGCTATCGCCGACCGCATCGCCGCCGGTGACACGCGGATCGAGGTGAAGCACATCGGGAATCTTCCGGAAGGCTGGCTTGGAAAGAACCACGCGCTGCAGTTGGGATCGGATGCGGCCCGGGGTGAGTTTCTTCTCTTCACAGATGCGGACGTCGTCTTCGAACCGTCCACCCTTCGCCGGGCCATCACGGCCATGCAGAGAGAACAGATCGACCACATGGCCTCGGGGTTTTTCATTCGCACCCCATCACTACTCGTCAATCTCTTCGTGGCCACCTTTTCATACTTCTTCATTCTTTATGTGCGCCCCTGGGGAATCGCGAACTCGAAGAGCTCCAGCCACGTCGGAATCGGCGGGTTCAATCTGGTTCGCGCCGCCGTTTACCGGAAGGCGGGGAGCCATCGACCGATCGCAATGCGGCCGGACGACGACATGAAGCTGGGCAAAATTCTGAAGCGCAGTGGAGCGCGCCAGCGTCTGGCGGATGCCGGGGGTCTGTTGCAGGTGGAGTGGTACTCGTCCCTCCCGGAGTTGATCGAGGGGCTGATGAAGAACGCTTTTTCCGGGGTCGAGTACAGCGTCCCCATACTGATCGCAGCGTCCGTGGGTCAGCTTCTGCTCTCGGTCTGGCCGTTCCTGGCCATCTTCGTCACTGATGGACTGCTGCGGTGGGAAAACCTGGCCGTGGTGGCCCTCACACTGGCGATGGTAGCGGTCGCCGCGCGTCACAACGGAGGAAGGGCCGTCTACGCCATGGCCTTTCCATTTTGTACCCTTCTGCTGCTCTTCATTCTCTGGCGAGCGGCATTTCTGACGCTACGCCACGGGGGCATACGCTGGCGGGAGACCTTTTACCCCCTTGCCGCGCTGCGGGCCAACAAACTGTGACCCTGGTTGAGCGAACGGACTGTGGCGCCCCTCTCGGACAGGAGGCGGAATACCCGGGAATTCATTCACCACCCCCCCGGTTCCGAAGCTCATACATACGTGTTTTGCCGTGGAAAAGAGAAGAGGCTTTCCGAATCTCCGATCAGGGCATCACAGAAAGGAGATTCATCATGAGAAAGACCGGCAACGTAAAGTGGTTTAACGACGCCAAAGGCTTCGGCTTTATCTCGAGCTCGGATGGTGAGGACGTGTTTGTTCACTACTCAGCAATCCAGGGCGGCGGTTTCCGCTCGCTCCCCGAAGGAGCTGCGGTAGAGTTCGATGTCGTCCAGGGACCGAAAGGCCTCCAGGCGGCAAACGTCACCACCGTTTAACTCGAAAGAGCTGACGATGAACCGGGACAGGGCTTACGCCCTGTCCCTTTTTTTTGCCAATTCGCCTGCCTCGCCACCAGAGGGCGACGACGAGACGATCGATCCACCGTGATCCCGGCTGGGACGGTCAGCTCGCTCCCACGGCAAGCAGAATCCTGGCGATCTGGCGCCGGTGCATGAGGTCATGGGCCGCGCATAACCTGCACATCAGATCCAGCGATTCCTCACCGCGCTCTTCGTGTTCGCCCACGCGCTGGAATGCCTCCGGAGACAGACTCGTCAATAGTCTGAGGTTCGCCACGCGCACTGTCGTCAGTACCTGGAGCGCATCCTTCAGCACGGTATTTTCATAATGCAGCCTGGTGGCGAACAGGTCCTGGTCGAATCCGACGATCCGCGGCCGGTCCTGGGCGATGACCATGCGCAGGCGGCAGCCATAAATCAGCTCCGAATCTGCGAGATGCTGCACCACCTGCGCGACCGACCATTTGCCCTCAGCCTCTGGCCGGCTCAGAAGTTCGCCCGGCGCCTCTCGTGTCAACTCTTCGATGGCAGAGGGGAGCTCTCCCAGAATTTCCAGAGGAGGTCTTCCGTCCAACTGCCCGAGCATGACCCGGCGATATTCCTCCGCGCCCGCCGCTGCGGACGTAGCCCGATTTGAAAACACACTGGTCATCGCCTCTCCTTCTCTTGCGCCCCGGTGGGCAGTTCTGCCTGCCCGGACAATCATGGCCGAGAAAATATCCGTTACGAAACCTCGCAACCGGAATGTCACAAGCCCGAGGCTCATTGTCCTGGAACATAAGAGCAGGACTTTCCTTTCGCATGAACAGCCAATCATCCCTGTCGCGGAAACTTTCGAGCGCGATTCTCCTGGCATCGCTGGCTGCCGTTCCGGGATGCCGGACAACGATCGAACCTCCGCACCATGGCCGGCTCGAAATCACGGAGCGGGAGGATCAGCCGGATGCAGCAGAGGAGTACGAACGAGCGAAGCGGCTGCGCGGTGCGGAAGGCATTGATCCTCGTGCCGCCTATGAACGCGCCCGTCTTCGGGCCGCAGCGATGCCGCGCTACTCCATCACTTCCGGGAACGATGCTGTACGTTCCCAGTCATTCGATGGAGAAGCCCCGGCGGCAAGTGGCAAAAACTCATGGCAGTCGCTGGGGCCGGGAAACATCGGAGGCCGGACGCGCACTCTGCTCATCGATCCAACGAACAGTTCGATCCTCTACGCTGCTGGAGTATCGGGCGGGGTCTGGAAATCAATCGATCGGGGAGATCACTGGAACCCTATCGGCGATGAACTGACGAATATCGCGGTGAACGTTCTGGCCTTCGACCCGCAAGACGCCAGGACCATCTACGCAGGAACGGGCGAGGGGTACTTCCGCGAGGATGTCCGCGGAACAGGACTTCCCCTTCGCGGTGGCGGCATCTTCGTCAGCCGTGACGAAGGCGTGAGCTGGTCCAGGCTGGAAAGCACAGCCACACCCGATTTTTTCTTCGTCAACGATCTCTTCGTCAGCGGGTCCGACAGCATGCGCCTCTATGCAGCGACGCGGTCCGGGGTCTGGAGATCACCCGATGGTGGCAATACGTGGCAGCGCCTTCTCGATCCGGGCGTCAAGGGAGGATGCCTCGATCTCGCGGCGCGCACCGACATCGAGGGCGACTACCTCTTCGCATCGTGCGGGACTCTCGATCAGGCCACGATCTATAGACAGCCACACGCAGAGGGCGACTCAGTCTGGCAGCCCGTACTTTCGGCAGCGGGGATGGGACGAACTTCGCTGGCCGTGGCTGCCTCCAGCCAGAACGTGGTGTATGCGCTCAGTGCCAGCAATGCGAACGGCCAGGCGCTGCTGGCAATTTTCCGATCTGACAGCAGCGGCGACGCCGGGACCTGGATTGCCACGGCGCGTGGTTCGGATGCTGACCCGGTGAATTCAACGCTGCTTACCAATGCCATTGCCGCGCACGAGCATGACTGTTTCCCCGAGGACGATGAGGCCCGGAACGAGACGGTGAATATGGGCTGGTATTCCAATGTCATCGCTGTCGATCCTACCAATCCCGATCGTCTCTGGGCCGGCGGCGTCGACGTCTTTCGTTCGGATGACGGCGGTCGTCGCTGGACCGTTTCATCCTACTGGTGGGGAGGAAAAAATGATCCCGCCTTCGCTCATGCCGACCTTCACGCCATCGTCTTCGATCCAGGGTTCAACGGAGGCTCGAATACCACCCTGTACGTGGCCAATGACGGCGGAATCTTCAGAACCGATGTGGCCCTGGCTGCCACAGGCGAGGGGCTGGCAGGAATCTGCAATCCCGATTCGACCTCCGTTTCATGGCGTTCACTGGATCACGGATACGGCGTGACCCAGTTCTACCATGGCGTCGTTTTCCCCGATGGCCGATCGTATTTCGGAGGAGCGCAGGACAACGGCACGATCGCCGGCAACGATGGCAGTCCCGACAACTGGATTCAACTCTTCGGAGGCGACGGGACCTACAGTGCCATCGACACGACAGACCCGAAAACGATTTATGTCCAATACCAATGGGGGGCGCTGATGAAGTCGCAGGATGGCGGGAAGACGTTCGATCAGGCAACGCGCGGCTTGTCCGATCGCGGATTCCTGTTCGTTACGCCCCTGGCCATGGACCCGGTCGAACCGAAG
This sequence comes from Acidobacteriota bacterium, assembly GCA_039931435.1. Lineage (GTDB taxonomy): Bacteria > Acidobacteriota > Thermoanaerobaculia > Gp7-AA8 > Gp7-AA8 > JBDTRY01. The sequence goes on from JBDTRY010000058.1 coordinate 17,108, forward strand.
CGGCTCTGGATCGGAGGACAACGTCTCTGGCGAACCACTGATGGAGCGGCAGAGTGGACGGCGGCAAGCGCTCTGATTCCTCAGCCGGCAGGGAGCATCAGCGCCATCACCGTCGCACCAGGCCAATCGAATCGCGTTCTCGCCGGTACGAGCCAGGGAACCATTCTCCGGAGCGATTCCGCGTTGAGCGCCGGTGAGGCGACGGCATGGGAAAGCGTAATGCCACGATCAGGCTGGATTTCGTCCATCTCATTTCAGCCGACCTCTCCGGATATCGTCTACGCCACGTACGCGGGATTTGGTGGCGCTCACGTCTGGCGATCCCTTGATGGTGGACGGGCCTGGGCTTCAATCGACGGGACGGGAGAAGGGCTGCTGCCTGATCTTCCGGTGCATTCGCTCGTCGTTGACCCCTTTCGCCCCGACCGCCTCTTCATCGGAACGGACCTCGGCGTTTTCGTCTCCGCGGACAGTGGAGGGCACTGGTACGTGGAAGGTGATGGCCTTCCCAATGTCGTTACGGAATGGCTTACGACCGGGGCCAGCCCATCCGGCCAGGCGCTTTACGCCTTCACGCATGGCCGGGGAGCCTGGCGCATCCCGCTCGATCCTGCGCCGTTGCGCCGGCGTGCCCGGCGATAGTTTCCGGAACACCGGCGCCTGCTCCGCTCCCAGCTTGTAAGAAACTCACATGGCGTCCTGTGAGGTCGGCTCTGGAGATTCAACAAGCGATGCTTCGCAAACGCGTCATTCCGAGCGTGAGCGAGGAATCTCAGAG
>JBDTRY010000059.1:0-17844 GCA_039931435.1 Acidobacteriota bacterium
CTGAACGTGCTCACCGATCCGGTCTGGTCGCGCCGCACCAGCCCCTTCACCTGGGTTGGCCCGGCACGCTTTCACGCTCCAGGCGTGGCCATGAGCGATCTTCCTCACATCGACGTCGTGCTGATCAGTCACAACCATTTCGATCATATGGATGTAGCCACCCTGCAAAAGCTCGCTTACCGCGACAGTCCGCGGATCTTTGCCGGACTAGGCAATCGCGAATTTCTGGAACGGAACGGCGTCACCGGCGCCGTCGATCTCGATTGGTGGAGCAGCTCCGATCTGGCCCCCGGCGTCACGCTGACGGCTGTTCCCGTCCGTCACTGGTCGACGCGCACCCGTCTCGACCTTCGGAAGACGCTCTGGGTAGGCTTCGTGCTGACGACGTCTTCAGGGAGGATTTATTTTCCCGGAGACACGGGTTTCGGCGATCACTTTCAGCTGGTGCGTAATCGAATGGGAGCGTTCCGGCTGGCTCTTCTTCCAATCGGATCGTTTCTCCCGAGATGGTTTATGCAGGACAACCATCTGTCGCCGGAGGAGGCAGCCAGCGCCCACCGCATCCTCGGGGCGCAGACCAGTGTGGCCATTCACTTCGGCACGTTCAACCTCGGCGACGATTCGCAGTTTGAAGCACGGGACCGCATGCAGCGGCTGATCGATTCCGACGTAGATCTCCGATCGAGTTTCCGCATCCTTGAACCCGGGGCAGGAGTGGATGTTCCTCCTTTCGATGGCGACATAGAATGAAGGCCATGAGCGTGAACGTCACCGGCGACGAGAAAGCGCTGCCCGGAGTTCGCACGATCTCCGTAGCGCGATTTCAGAATCGTTCCGCCGCCGAAGGGCTCGATCGCGTCGCGGTCGAGGAGCCTCTCGAGATTCAACTGGGGTTCGGGGCAGACGGGGCGCGGCAGCATCGAAGCATTTCCGTGACGATGCGCACCCCCGGAGACGACTTCGATCTGGCTGCCGGGTTTCTTTTCACGGAATCGGTGATCGGCTCGCCCAACGATATTCAGAGCATCGCCTATTGTGGCGATCCTTCCAGGCCCGGATTCGGAAATACGGTGCGGGTAGAATTGCGCCCGCCCGTCCGCTTCGACCCGGCGCTGCTCGAACGCCATTTCTACACGAACTCGAGTTGCGGCGTGTGCGGAAAAAGTTCCATCGAAGCGGTTCACGCGGCACGAACGATTGCCAGACCGGCATCGGGTCCATTGCATTCTTCGGTCATCCACACGCTGCCGGGCGCTGCCCGCCAGTCGCAGCAGATTTTCGAGAGTACCGGTGGTCTGCATGCCTCGGCGCTCTTCTCTGCCGATGGACAACTTGTTCTACTCCGCGAGGATGTCGGCCGGCACAATGCCCTCGACAAAGTTATCGGCTCCCTTCTTCTGGAGAACCGGCTGCCGCTCGACGGTCACATACTGCTGGTCAGTGGGCGGGTGAGTTTCGAGCTGGTGCAGAAAGCGCTGATGGCAGGAATTCCGGCTCTGGCCGCAGTGGGAGCGCCATCGAGCCTGGCCATCGAGCTGGCGCGCACCTATGGCATGACTCTCATTGGATTCGTGCGTGACGGGAGGTTCAACGTCTACTGCGGGCAGGAGCGAATTGTCGAGAGCCGGTGAGGCTGCGCTGGCGGCTAACGGAGCTGGGCGACAGGCACGTCCACGCGAGGTACGGCGAACAGGTGGCCGACTCTGCGCTCGAAAGCGCGCTGATACCAGGCGCTGCGGCTTGCCACTCGCCGGACGTAGTTGCGGGTTTCCGTGTAGGGAGGTACGCCGCCGTAACGACGCACTGCCGTCTCTCCGGCGTTGTAGGCGGCCAGAACCATCTTCGTGTCACCGCCGAACTGGCGATACAGGTAACTGAGGTACCTCGTACCGACGCGGACATTGTCGGCAGGATCATGAAGATCGCCGCCGCCCATCAGCGCTCCGGTCTCGGGAATGACCTGCATCAGTCCCACTGCATTCCGATTCGAGACCAGATGCCTGCGGAAATCGGATTCGGTTTCCACCACGGCCGCCACCAGCTCCGGAGGCAAGCCGTTGCTCAGCGCCTCCCGGTAGATCAGCGAGCCGTAAGGTACGCGTTTGCGAAAGAACTCCGCCTTCACCAGAGAAAGCGTGTATTCGTCGGGCTCCCGGCGCTCGCTGAGAAAACGGCTGCGCACCTGCGCAGTGACCAGATGCAGTTGTTGATGGGGCACCGTGGCGAATGAAACATCCTGAACGGTGGTCCGCGCCTGAAGTGGAACGAGTGCTGCCGGCACGACCGCAGCTGACGTAGTTCCGAAGTGAGCCACTTCACGTCCCGGCATGGCTGCGGCCCCGAAGACGATGGGTACACTCAGAACGAGAGCAGCGTAGGGACTGCGCAAGGTTCGGATGCGCCGCAGTGTGCTGGAAGCTCCGCTCGAAACCAGTGCCAGGACCGCGTTGCGGGGCCGATGCTGCTGGCAGGAACAGATCGTTCGCCACTCGTCCATAGTTCGCCGGGGTTTCCGGTTGGCGGTGGGGTGTCGGGTTCGCGAAGTTGATCCTTGCACGCCGGCCTCAGGTCGCAAAATCCAGTCCAGACCGCTTCGTTTAACCATAAGTGCCGCGCTCACAGCAACGTGGGGTCCCGCCTGGCAAATATCGAACGCCACATTCGGAAGCCACGTCGCCCGTTCATGGGGCGTTTTGTGGCAGTAATGCCGCGGAAGTGTCGAATCGGAGCGGTCAAACGGTCGCGGTCACCACCGACGTTTGCGGGATGGCGGCGCCGAAGATTCGCGCCGTGTCGTCATTCATCAGCACCCAGATGGTGTAGATCCCGAGGATCGTTCCGAATGGAATGTTCAGCAGATTGAGAACGCCGATGATGAGCGCCAGAACGCGAGCCCAGGGACGATGTCTCATGACACCGATTCCGGCCGCCATGGTCGGCAGCGCGAAGAGCACCAGGAATGCCGAAACGACCGTGGCCACTGCACTGGTGATGGCGATGGCTTCGCGATCTCCGGAAATGAGTCCGCCGCCGGCAACAGCGACGAAGACGATGGCCGCTGCCAGAAGAAAGAGCACACCGAAAGCGATATAGATGATCCCGAGAATCGTTACATGTTTTTCCATGGTCTGTCTCCTGTGACTCTTTATCCTACGCGGAAAAAGGTCAGGAGTTTTCCAGTCTCGCCGGCGTTGAGCCGCGCTCAGCCGGAACCTGAGTGTTGACCGTCTCGCGATTCAAGAAAATTTGTGGCCAGATGCGTCATTGCCCGCAGCCCGAGGAGAAGCCCGCTTTCGTCGACGTAGAAATCGGGTGCGTGGTTCGGCGCGGCGTCGGTGAGAGATACATCGACCGGGCGAGTTCCGAGGAAAAAGAACATTCCGGGCAGCTTCTGCTGATAGAACGCGAAGTCCTCGGCGCCGAGCACAGCCGGAATATCCAGAACATTCGCCGAGCCTGCGACGTCACCGAGAACCGGTACCATCGACGCCGTCAGGGCCGGATCGTTGAACGTGATCGGATAGCCGGGGATGATGGTCACTTCCGCTGTCGCTCCGGAACTCTCGGCGATTTTTTCCGCTGTCTGTTTAACTCCGCGGTGAAGTTCATCGCGCATTTCGACATCGAGCGAGCGGAGTGTTCCGATCATGGTCACTTCTCCGGGGATGATGTTGTTCCGCACGCCTCCGTGAATGGCTCCGATGGTGACGATGGCCGGACCGACAGTGAGGTTTGCGCGGCGGCTGACCACGGTCTGCAATCCGAGAACGATCTGCGCGGCGGCGACGATGGGGTCGACGCCGCGCCATGGATAGGCTCCGTGAGTTTGACGGCCGGTCACCTTGATTTTGAGTGTATCCACGGCGGCCATGAGCGCCGCCGGTCTGGTGCCGATGGTTCCGACGGGAAACTGAGACGTCACGTGCAGGCCGAAAATCGCCTCCGGCTTCGGATCATGAAGTGCGCCCTGGCGAATCATCAGCTCTGCACCTCCCTCTTCCCCTTCGGGCGCTCCTTCCTCGGCAGGCTGAAAAACGAAGAGCACCGTTCCGCGGATCTCTTCTCTGAGTTCCGACAGGACCTGGGCCACGCCCATGAGGATGGCCGTGTGGGCGTCGTGCCCGCAGGCGTGCATCACGCCCACCTCCTGGCCGTTGTAAGTAACGCGTTCTCTGGAAGCGAATGGCAGGTCTACAGTTTCGACCACGGGCAGGGCGTCCATGTCCGCGCGAAGTGCGACGACGGGGCCGGGCCTCGAGCCGCGCAGAACGGCCACTACACCGGTATGCGCCAGACCTGTTCGCACTTCCAGCCCCAGTGACTGAAGGTGCTGCGTCACAATCCCGGCAGTGCGAAACTCCCGATTGCTCAGTTCCGGGAACTGATGGAGGTCGCGTCGCCAGCCAATGACCTCGCACTCCACCGCCGCGCAACGAAGGTCGAGTTTTTCGGAGAGCGTCACAATGATCCTCCTTGTTCAGAGATACGCGGACTGCCTGCCGTCGGGCTTATCCGGGGCGTGGAGAACTTGTCATCCTTGAGGGAGCGTAGCGACCGAAGGATCTCGTCAACGAGAATCGTGCCCTTCCTCGCCTAGCGACGGGAAGGTAGAAGAGATCCTTCGCTCGACGCTTCAGGATGACACGCCATGGTAATCGTGTCATCTCCAGCCACACCGGCGCCTGCGCCGTTCCCCATTCAGTACGAACCGTACTAACAAAAAGGCGCGCCCTGACGGACGCGCCTTGATTTGCATTCTGGTTCCGGACTCAGGCCGACTCAGGCAGTCTTGTGACCATGCGCAGGGCCATGCGCCACTCGCGCCGGGCCTGACGCACGAGCCGCCGGGATTGGCGCCGCTTTTCTTTCCATGATGCGGACATACCGCGGGCTCGCTCCTCGGTGTGCTGCCGCCAGAGCGTGAAGGCGTGATCGAGGCTGGCTTTGGCGTTGGCGATGCGCTGCCGGATTTCATCGCCGCGATTGGCCGGAGCTTCGGCAATGGCCTGCTCGACGCTTTTCACCGCGGCGTGCATGCGAGCCTGTTCGATGATCGGAGCGGGAGTCGTCTTCAGATCCCAGGCCAGACCCGTCGCTTTCAAAGCGCGGATGAACCACTTCGCCGGATCCCAGTGGAACCAGAGAATTCCGTTCCTGAAGTCGGCGGGAAAGCGGTGATGAAAACTGTGGTACCCCTCACCAAGTGTGGCCAGGGCAACGATCCAGTTGTCGCGTGCCGAAACGTCTGCGCTGTAGCGCTGCTCGCCGAGAAAGTGGGCCAGCGAGTTTACGAAGAAAGTGGTGTGGTGAATGACTACCACCCGCAGGAATCCGCCCCAGAGCAGGCCAGCCCAGGCGTTGCCAAACATCGCTCCGATCAGCGTGGGGATTCCGAAGCCGCCTACGATGAGGATGACTTTGTTCCAACGATTCTGCCATTGCACGACGTCGCTCTTGACCAGATCGGGCGCGTTCGCAAGATTCTCGTTTGCAGGGTTCCTGTAGAAGATCCAGAGTACGTGGGCCCAGAGAAATCCGCGCTTGATGTTGTACGGATCCCAGTCTTCATCCACGTGGCTGTGATGGGTGCGATGGCTCGACGACCACCAGAGGATGGAGTTCTGCGCCGCCAGCGCTCCGAAGAAAGCGTAGAAGTACTGAACGGCCTTCGAGCATTCGTAGCTCTTGTGTGAAAAATAGCGGTGGTATCCGCCGCAGATCGAGAGGCCCACCAGCAGGTACATGACCACGAACAAGCCGAGCATCCACCACTCGAACCCTGTCCGCCAGGTGTACCAGGCAGTCCCGGCAATACCGATGATCGGGGTGAACGTCAGAAAAATGATGTTGACCCAGTCCTTCTTCAAGGGTGCCGGCTTCGCCTGGACATCTATCATTGGTGTTCCTCCGCCGCGTGTGCCGCGGCTGTTCGAATCGCTGTATTGTGACGGGGCGACTCGAATTCTCCTAGATGATTTCACGAAATAGACCGGGAACGGCCTCCATTGTTCCCGTCGACGCGACGGAGGGATGCCTGATCGAGCGTCTTGCGCTCAGTGGCCGGAATATCGTTGTGCGATGGGTGCAACAAAGAGGCCCGCAAGCTCATTTCGCCCAGGCTTGTTTCATCAATGACCGAAAACACAGATGAGGATCGTGCTACGGCCCGGGCGCGCCTGCGCTCGTCGTCCCGCATGTTCTATCTGCTGGCTGTGGCGAAACTTATGCTGCTGGCCTGGTTGGTGCGGTTTCTTCTCGACCCGTCCGCGGCGGGCGCCGGTCCCTTCACGGGCTCCTGGGCTCTCGTGGCCGTGGTCTGGTACGGAGCATCGACGCTCCTTTGCCTGGCGATCGGTCGCGCTCTGGGAAAACGACAGATCAGGGCCCGAGGGATCGCCTATATCTATGGAGCGCTGCAGATCGTGGGCGTCGCCGGCGTCTTCTGGATGGGCCCCTTCGCGATCATCAGTGCCATTCTTGGTCTGGTGGCGGTGACGACGCTCCATATCGCCAGCGAGCTCGGCGCTTTCGAGGATGTTGCGGCCGGAACCGGTTAGGACTCCACACCATCAGCGTCTTCTGCAAAGTGCTCAAGCAACCGGGGCCAGTCGCTCTCGTCCGCCGGCAGTGTCAAAGCGCGACCTGCATAGTCCTGAAGAAGCCGCTGCCCGCCCGCTCCGGCCCGGCCCGGGAGGTCGATGTGGATGATGCCCGATTCGTCAATCGTGAGGATGCCCGTGGCGAAGGCCCGGTGGTGAATGGCGCACATGCAGATTCCGTCGCGCGCCGAGGGACGCATGTGAGGCGCGTCCGCCAGAGCAAGGCGCGCCGCCTCGAGTAGCGCTCTGGTTCGCAGCAGGCATACAGCACACCGGTCCCGGTAGGCGCGAAGAACAATCTGGCGGAAGCGGGCGTCATCCAGCCGCCGCTGGACTGCCGTCATCAGGTATCCGCTGGCGATCTCCCGGACCTCCGCGGCGCTTTGCGGAGTTCGCAACTTCGGGAGGTCGAGCTGCATCTGCGAGCGGCGCGTGGATCCGGAAAACTGCATCTCGCCCGGCTGTCCCGAAAGGTCGATGAGGAACTGCCGTGACGACTCATCCCAACCGGCCACGAAGACCGGGGCGAAGATCTCGTATTCGGCACGGGGATTCCCCTTGACCTGAAGCAGGTAAATCAGCGGAAGGCCCGACTCTCCACAACGCCGCAGACCCTCGTTGTCGTGTTCGCGCACGGGCGGGAGAAAGTCGTAGAGGATGCGCCGGCCTTCGAAGAGGGCGTCCGTATACGGCGAGTCGATGGTGGAGAGCAGCGACAGGGGCTCGCTCAACTCCCGTGGCTTGAAGATCCCCTGGGCGCCCTTAAGAAAAATCCGGCGCTGGCGGGATGGAAATGAGGCCAGTTCCGAAGCGGGAACAGCCGCCCACCGTTCGCGCAGAGCGAGCACGTAGTTGATGGCGTCGAGCCTGATCCGCGTCTGGTCGAGCACGGTGAGGGGATGGTATATCAGAGGGGCGCCTCGTGGCTGGAGGCGGAGGAAGCGCGGGGGCACTGGCGGGGGCCACGACCGACTCAGTCCCTCGCCCCGCGAAAGCGGGGAGAGGGTGACGAGCGAAGCGAGCCGGGTGAGGGGCGTGCCCGACCGTCGTGAACGTTGCCGCTGCGACTCAGTGTTACACCCCTCACCCGGCCCGTCACCGATTCGCATCTTCAGACATTCGGCGCCAACCATCGCGCTGCGAATCGGCGCCGGTTCACCCTCTCCCCGCAAGCGGGGCGAGGGACTGTTCGTATCCCTCGCGCCCTGTCGGCGAGCCCCGAGCCCGGAGCCACGAACCTCGAGCCTCTCGCTTCCCTAGGCAATAAGAACCCAGGCCTCGCCGGTTCGTATCTTTACTTATGAACTCCAGAGAAACGAAAGTGCCCGAGGCGCCGGAGGGGACCTTCGCCACCCGCTTCTGGCGTGAATGGCTCAAGCCCCTGCTTCTCGTAATTCTGGTCATGGCTCCATTCCGCTCTTCATTCGCTGACTGGAATGATGTGCCCACCGGGTCGATGAAACCCACGATCATCGAGGGGGACAGAGTGGTGGTGAACAAACTCGCCTACGACCTGAAGGTGCCCTTCACAACGATTCATCTCGCGCAATGGGGCGACCCACGACGGGGCGACATCGTCGTCCTCTATTCTCCTGCCGACGACGTCAGGCTGGTCAAGCGCGTGATCGGACTGCCCGGCGACACCATCGAGATGCGCGACGACGTTCTTTTCGTCGATGGAAAAGCTGCAAAGTACGAGCCGCTCTCCAGGGAAGTCATCGACCAGGTCACCGCCAGCGAACGTGCCCAATCGGTCTTCGCCACCGAAGAGCTGGGAACCGTTGCTCATGCGGTCATGGGCAAGCCCGGAGTGGAGACAATCCGTTCGTTCGGTCCCGTCGTGGTCCCTGCGAAACAGTACTTCGTCATGGGAGACAACCGGGATGAGAGCTACGACAGCCGGTGGCTCGGGTTCATCGATCGCAAACGCATCGTCGGCGAAGCGGTGGCTGTGGCTTTTTCGCTGGACCGCGAACACTACTTCATCCCTCGCGGTGGCCGCCTCTTCCGGGCCCTTCGTTAGCACGCGGAGGCGGCAGCGCAGACCTCGATCATGCCCCGCTGCCATCGGACATTCGTTGCGGCATTGACATCATCGAGGCTGATTGCTCTTCTGGTCCTCGTCTGCGTGATCGGTTGCCGGGACCGGCAGCCGCGTCACGAAATGAGTGAGGTCACTTCGCCTCGAACTGCAGGCGAGGGCACACAGGCTACCGCTCCTTCCCTGGAGTGGTCGAACTGTGTGCCGAGTTGGAAGGCGCTCGGTCCGGGGATCGAATATCGAACTCTGGGTTGTGACGATAAAACGCACACATTCGCTCTGCACCTTTTGCGCGTCGATCCAAGGCGGGTGCCATTGAAAGCGGTGGTGACCGAGCCCGCGCACGTCGAAGACGTCGTGCGAAGCCAGAATGCGCTGTTCGGCCTCAACGCGAACTTTTTCGATGACAAGCGGCGTCCTCTTGGCGTGGCGCTCGAGAATGGGAAGCCGCTGAACCGGCCGCACCCGGTGGTGTGGATGTCGATCTTCGCCATTTACGAAGATGGCAGGCCGGAGATCCTTCTCAGCAGCCGGTGGAACCACGCTCGCAGCGGTGCCCGGATGGCCGTCCAGGCTGGACCGCGAATCGTTGTCGATGGAGAACTCACGCACATCAAGCCTACCGGACCGTCGCGGCGGAGCGGTGTCTGTATTCAGAGCCCGAAGCAGGTAGTTTTCTTCGTCACGCCGGGCAACCACTTCCTGACCGTGGAGGAAATCGCGGCACTGGGGCAGAGGAGCGAGACAAGCGAGGGGATGGGTTGCAGGGACGCCATGCTCTTCGACGGGGGCGGCTCGGCGCAGTTCTACCTCCATGGCCAGCCTGACGCCATCGAGGTTTTTGGTGATGAGGTCCCCGCTTTTCTGATCGGGGGAAGTATGGAGAGTGGATCGAACTGAATCTGGTGGTAAACATTGTCTCCGGACCTCTCGTCTATTCATCGTCCGAGTCGGAAGGAGAGACGTCCAATGAAGATCAGAATTCGTAACCTGGTTGTCGCTGCGGTTTTCGTACTTACCCTCACTGCCGGATTTTTCGCTGGTTGTGTCACGGCCGGTGAGCGACAGCCGCATATGCGCGGCGCTCTCGAATCACTGAGAACGGCGAAGAGAGAACTTGCTGTAGCCGACAATGACAAGGGCGGCCATCGCGGCAAAGCGCTGAACCTCGTGAACTCGGCGATCTCTGAGGTCGAGGCGGGCATCTCGTTCGACAATCGTCATTGACCGCCGTTCGCGGATCAGTTGTTGTGGGTTTGTGGCAGGGCTTCTCATCCTCCAGGGAGCAAGGCCCCCGAAGGATCTCGTCAACGAGAATCGTGCCTTCATGGCAACCCGGGAAGGTGGAAGAGATCCTTCGCTCGACGCTTCAGGATGACAGCTGGCCATAGAGTTTCTTCGCCCTGGTTCAGCGCCAGCGCTGTGCCCACGCTTGTAAGAAACTCACCGTGGGGCGCTTGTCATCCTGAGGGAGCGCAGCGAGCGAAGGATCTCCTCAACGAGGCAGTGGGCTGGCAACCGGGAAGGTGGAAGAGATCCTTCGCTCGACGCTCAGGATGACAGCTGGCCATTGTGTTTCTTCACCCTGGTTCCGCGCCCCCCCCGCTGTGCCCTCGCTTGTAAGAAAGTTCACTCTGGTTCAGCGCTCGCGCCATTCCCCGCTCCGGATGAGAGATCCCTCGTTCCGGGCGTAAAGAGCTTCCAGTCAGAAGATTTCGGCGCTCCCGTCGTTCCCCATGCCTTCCGCGGTCCGCCTGCGGATAGAATGACACCGCCAGGAGGGCATGGATGTGACGACGATCGAGGAGCGTAAAGACGCGCTGGTGGAACGTCTGGCCGAGGAAGCTTCGGCCAGGGTACCGCCGCCGCTCGCGGAGGCCTCGCGCCAGTTTGTTCAGAACTACTTCGCGCTGGTGTCTCCTGACGACATTCTCTACACGGCGCAGGAGACTCTGCTAGGACAGGCTCTGTCACTTTGGCAGTTCGGGAATCAGCGAAGCCCTGGAACGGCCAAGGTCAGAATCTTCAACCCCTCAATGACTAAAGACGGTTGGACGCTCGATCACACGGTTGTGGAGATCGTCAACGACGACATGCCCTTTCTTGTGGATTCCATCGCCGCAGAGATCAACAGAGGTGAGCGGAACATTCATCTTCTCATCCACCCCATCGTCGGCGTGCACCGCGACTCGAGCGGAAGGCGTATTGACACGGCACCGGGTTCGGAGGAAAGCAGCGACGCCTTTCTGGTCACCGAATCCTACATGCACATCGAGATCGACCAGGAGACGGAGCCACAGGAGCTGGTGGCACTGACGGAGAGGCTGCAGATCGTCCTGGGCGACGTACGCGCCTCGGTCACGGACTGGCATGGTATGCGGCGCAAGTTGAACGATGACATCGAAGAGATCGAGTCGAGCAAGCTTCCCCTTGCTTCCGAGGAAATCGAAGAGGGCCTGAGTTTTCTGCGCTGGCTCGTCGACGATCATTTTCTTTTCCTCGGCTACCGCCGGTACGTGCTCGGTACCGAAGACGGTCACGACGTTCTGCGAATCGTGCCCGATTCCGGACTGGGGATTCTTCGACATGTTCGCAAAGAATCCTCGGAGCGCAGCCGCACTCCCTTCAGCCAGGATTTCGGTGCCTACGCCCGTAAGAAGGAACTGTTGATCATCGCCAAGGCCAACAATTCCAGCACGGTTCATCGCGACGCTCACATGGACCGCATCAGCGTGAAACTGTACGACGAGAACGGCGTTGTTTACGGCGAAGACCGCTTTCTCGGACTATTCACCTCGGCTGCCTACGGGCGAAGCGTTCGGGAGATTCCGCTCCTCAGGCGAAAGACGCGACAGACGATCGAGCGAGCAGGCTTCGCTCCGGCCAGTCACGACGGCAAGGCCCTGCTGCAGATTCTGGAGACGCTTCCCCGGGACGAACTGTTCCAGATTCCTGACGAAGATCTCTTCGAAATGGCCATGGGCATCCTGCAACTGCAGGAGCGTCATCGCATCGCCCTGTTCGTGCGCAAGGACGTCTTCGAGCGCTTCGTCTCGGCCATGGTTTACGTGCCGCGAGACCGTTACACCACCGAGCTTCGTGAAAAGCTGAAGAAGATCCTCGAGGAGGCCTTCAACGGAAAAGTAACGGCGCTCTACACCCAGGTTTCGGACTCACCTCTGGCACGGGGCCATTTCATCATCAAGACCACACCCGGGGAGGTTCCGGAGTACGACACCCGGCGGCTCGAAGCCTACATTGCCGAGGCCGCTCGCACCTGGAACGACCATCTCCGGGAAGAATCGATCCGCCATTTGGGCGAGGAAGCGGGACTGGACATCCAGAAGCGATTCAAGGACTCCTTTCCGGTCGCCTACCGGGAGGTGTTCTCAGCGGGCGAAGCTCTCGGTGACATTCTGCGCATCGAAAAGGTAATCGAAACGGGAGGATTGAGCGTCGATCTCTACCGGCGTTCGGGAGAACATGGCGAAAAGGTCCATTGCAAGATCATCCACGCCGGAACGCCTCTGGCCCTGTCCGACATCATTCCGCTGCTGGAGAACATGGGTCTGCTTGTCGAGTTGTCAGTGCCGTTCGATATTCGCACGACCGGTTCGGCTGAACCGATTCGCATCCGCGACTTCTCCCTGGTGGGATCGTCCCTGCTGGCCATCGATCTGGATGCCGCCGAGCAGCGATTCCAGGAGGCCTTCTCTCGCGTCTGGCATGGTCAGCTCGAGAGTGACGGATTCAACAGGCTGGTCCTCGGCGCTGGTCTGTACTGGCAGGAAACGGTCGTCCTTCGCGCCTACTGCAAGTACCTGCGTCAGACCGGCATCACCTTCAGCGAGGCTTACATGCAGCAGACGCTGGCCGGCAATCCGGGGATCGCTGCGCTGCTGGTGCGTCTGTTCACGACAGTGTTCGATCCTGCCCTGACGGAACCGGAGAGGGCCGGAGCCCCGGCGATCCGCAAGGAAATCGACGAGTTGCTGGAGGATGTCTCCAACCCGGATGAAGACCGGATCCTTCGCCGCTTTCTAAACCTCATCGACTCTACCCTTCGCACGAACTACTTCCAGCGGACGGACTCGGGCGAGCGCAAAACCTATCTGTCATTCAAGTTCGATTCGCGTGCTCTGGAAGGTCTTCCGTTACCGCGGCCGATGTTCGAGATCTGGGTCTACTCGCCGCGTGTGGAAGGAGTTCATCTTCGAGGCGGAAAGGTAGCTCGCGGAGGAATACGCTGGTCGGATCGGCGCGAGGATTTCCGTATCGAGGTTCTCGGGCTGATGAAGGCCCAGACTGTTAAGAACACGGTGATCATCCCCGTTGGATCCAAGGGAGGATTCGTCGTCAAACATCCGCCGGCCGGCGGATCCCGGGACGAGATTCTCAAGGAAGGGATCGCCTGTTACCAGACGTTCCTGCGAGGCTTGCTGGATCTGACCGACAACCTTTCCGGCGACGCCGTCGTTCCCCCTCCGGATGTGGTCCGCCGTGACCCTGACGATACCTATCTTGTTGTTGCCGCTGACAAAGGTACGGCTTCCTTTTCCGACATCGCCAATGCTGTTTCCGCCGAATACGGATTCTGGCTGGGAGATGCCTTCGCATCCGGCGGTTCCGCCGGATACGACCACAAGAAAATGGGCATCACCGCTCGCGGAGCGTGGGAGGCGGTACAGCGCCATTTCCGCGAGCTGGGGACTGATATCCAGACTGAGGACTTCACGGTGGTCGGTGTGGGAGACATGTCCGGCGACGTATTCGGGAACGGCATGCTTCTCTCCCGGCACATCAAGTTGCTCGGGGCCTTCAACCATTTGCACATTTTCGTGGATCCCGATCCGGATCCGGAAGCGAGCTTCGTCGAGCGCGAAAGGCTGTTCGATCTTCCGCGCTCGAGCTGGATTGACTACGATCCGGCGGTGCTCTCGGCTGGCGGAGCAGTCTTTGACCGGCGCGCGAAGCACCTGGAAGTTTCAGAACGGGTTCGCGCGCTGTTCGACCTGTCCCAGAGCACTGTCACTCCGAACGAGCTGATCCGGGCCATTCTCAAAGCGCAGGTCGATCTGTTGTGGCTGGGCGGAATCGGTACCTACGTGAAATCCAGCGAGGAGACTCAGGCGGACGCTCAGGATCGCGCCAACGACACGCTGCGCGTGAATGCTGACGAGTTACGCGTCAGTGTTGTCGGCGAGGGCGCCAATCTCGGCGTCACCCAGAAAGGGAGGGTGGAGTTCGCCCTCCTGCATGGTGCCATTGGAGGAAAAATCAACACCGATGCCATCGACAACTCCGCCGGGGTGGACACTTCCGATCACGAAGTGAATATCAAGATTCTTCTTGACGCGCTCGTCTCGCGCGGAGAGTTGTCACCCGAGCGGCGCCTGACCCTTCTGGCCGAGATGACCGACGAGGTAGCCCATCTCGTTCTCCGTGACAACTACGTGCAGACTCTGGCCATCAGCATTGCAGCGGCGCAGGGAAACGCGCTGCTCGATCAGCAGCAGCGCCTGATGCGCACCCTTGAGCGTGCCGGAAAACTGGACCGCGCTCTGGAATTTCTTCCAGACGACGAGACGCTGGCCGAGCGACAATCGGAGCACCTCGGGCTGACGCGACCCGAGATCGCCGTCCTTCTGGCCTACAGCAAGATCGCCGTCTATCAGGAACTGCTGCAATCGGACCTGCCCGACGACCCGGAACTCGTCGAGGATCTTCTACTCTATTTTCCCGTTCCCCTACGCGATTCTTACCGCGCCGGGATCGAGCGACATCGCCTTCGCAGGGAAATCATCGCCAACTTCATCACCAACACCATGGTCAACCGCGTCGGGCCTGCATTCGTTTCGCGACTGGAGGAGGAGACCTCGAAGCCCGCCAGCGATGTCGCCCGTGCTTACACGATCATGCGCGAGTCGTTCGCCATGAGGGAGACCTGGGCGGCAATCGAATCATTGGATGGCGTCTTGCCAGCCGAGCTGCAATACGAATTATTCATCGAGGCCGGACATCTCATCGAGCGAACCACCCTCTGGCTCCTGCGCACTGCTTACGAGAAGCTCGACATCAAGGACTACATCGGCGAACTTCGGCCGCGGATCGAAGCAGTGGAGAAAAATCTGGATCGAATTCTCCCTGCGCCCGCGCTCATCGTCGTCCAGCAGGCCCAGCAGGAGAATATCGAGCGCGGAATGCCGCCCGCTCTGGCCAGAAGAATGGCCACGCTGGATATCCTTGCATCAGCGTGTGATCTGGTCGAGATTTCCCGGAGCTCGAAAGAGAACGTGGAGGATGTGGCCTGCGTCTACTTCGAGTTGGGCTCGCGCTTCGACCTCGATACGCTGCGCGCTGCTGCCGAGAATATCGCCGCCGAATCCCCGTGGCAGAAGGCGGCGATCTCCGTGGTGGTTGACGATCTCTTCGCCTATCAGAGCACCCTGGCTTCGAGAGTCTTGAGGGACTCCGACCATAAGGCTTCCGCGGATGCCGTGGCCCGATGGCTCACCGCGCGGCCCAACATCGTTGCCAGGCTGGATCAGTTACTGGCCGACATTCACGGAGCCGCTGGAATCGAGCTGCCGATGCTCTCTGTATTCACGCGGCAGGTCCGCTATCTCGTCGAGTCCTAGGAGTCTGCGCGGCAGAAACGCCCGACCGCGAGAGAGTGGAGCGGCGAGTCCAGATTCGATCCGATTCGAGCGAGCATAGTGGTTCTATGTGACGAGAATCGGGTCGAATGTGGGCCGCCGATCCGCTCTCGCAGCAGGGCGCCTTTCTGCCGCGCAGACTCCTAGTGGCGTGTATTGGACAAATTGGTACCACCTGACTTGGTCTCGACACCGTGAGCGTTGTTGCGCGTCATCTGGTACCAATTCATCCAATACGCGCCACTAGTTTCGCGGCCACGTTCTACTCCGGCGCGGTCAACTCTGAACCTGGTGCACACGCTGGCAATGCGGACAGACAATGGAACGGCCACGGAAGGACGGCGGAACCTTCAGGTTGGTCTGGCACGGACAGGCGATAAAAACGTAATCGTTCAGTTTCCAGAGCATGTCCGTAGTCTGGCGTGTGCGCTCGATCGGGGTATCCGCCGCGGCGGCGGTTGCGGCTGCGGCAATGCTGGCCACGGTTGATAGAGCCTCACTGGCCGGGCTGGTGGATCTGGCTCCTCCTCCCAGTCCGGGAAGAGCGATCGCCGGAGTGCTTCGTGGAGGAGCAACGCTGGATCCGGTGGATGCTTCTCTGCCCAGTGGCACCAGTCCGACGGCCCGCCCGGTTACCCGGCGGAAAGCGTTGTCATACTGCGCCAGCGTTCCGTTTGTGCCCATGGACCGCAGAATGCGGATACGCTCGGAGATCGGAGGATGCGTACTGGTCAGATCGGCGAGACCGCGTGAAGTGACTTTCAGAGGGTTGACGATGTACATGGCCGCGGTGACGTCTGATGCCGTACGCAGTTTCGTCGTCGTCTGCGCAAGCTTCTCCAGAGCGTTGGCCAGTCCTTCCGGATAGCGGGTGAACTCGGCCGAGGTGGCGTCCGCAAGATACTCACGCCTGCGGGAGACCGCGAAGTAGAGAAGCTGGGCGATGATCGGCGCCAGAATGATCAGCGCGATGGCCAGAACCAGAAAAATCAATTGAGCCTGACCGGACCCTTTCGACGAACGCCGGGGGCTGGTCCGCGTGTACGAACCGAATCGGAACATTCTCCCGCCCATATCCGCGATCATGACGATGCTGCCGAGCATCACTCCCACCATCATGATGTAGAGAATGTCCCGGTTGCGTACGTGTCCCAGCTCGTGCGCTATCACGCCCTGAAGCTCGTCGCGGCTCATCAACTGCAGAAGGCCTGACGTGACCGCTACCGAAGCGTGCTGCGGGTCCCGTCCCGTGGCGAAGGCGTTCGGAGCAGCGTCGTCGATGATGTAGATATCCGGAACGCGGCTCACGCCGGAGGCGATGCACATCTCTTCAACGACGTTGAAGAGGACGGGGTGATCCTGCTTCTCGATCTTTCGGGCGCTGCTCAGGGTGAGGAAGATCTGGTCGCCGCTGAAATAGCTGATCAGGGAAAGGAACACCCAGAAGATAAAAGCCATGAGCAGGCCGAAGCTACCTGAGCCCGGAGCGAGCGCTTCTCCGAGTACGTACCCCATGAGAAGCAGCAGACAGGCCATGGCCACAACCAGAATGATCGTGCGCCGCTGATTGGCGCGAATCTGTTCGAACATGGCTTCGGACCGAAATTCCGCTTACTGCCCGTTTGCTCAGAACTTCACGGCGACGGGCTGACGGGCTTCAGCTGATTCCGCTGCAAAGAACTGGGATTCCGTGAAGTTGAACATGCCGGCGAGGATGTTCGTAGGGAACACCTGGATGCGGTTGTTCAGACGCATCACCGAATCGTTGTAGTACTGACGGGCGAAGCTGATCTTGTTTTCCGTCGAGGTCAGCTCTTCCTGCAGAGCCAGAAAGTTCTGGTTGGCCTTGAGGTCCGGATAACTCTCGGTTACGGCGAACAGGGACTTCAGCGTCTGCGAGAGAGCGTTCTCCACGCGCGCTTTATCTTCGACGCTGGCCCCGGTGAGGTTCACGGCCTGCTGACGTGCCGCGGTCACTGCCTCGAGCGTCTGCCGCTCGTGATTCATGTAGCCCTTCACCGTTTCCACGAGGTTGGGGATGAGATCGTGCCGACGATTGAGCTGTACGTCGATCTGGCTCCACGAATTCTTCACTTCGTTGCGAGCTGTGACCAGGCTGTTGTAGAGCGAGATCACAATCAGGCCCACAACAACAGCAATGACGATCAGCACTATGAGTACCATCATGGTTTCCACCTCCGGAGAATCGGGTTCATTTATCGATTGATTGTACGTGAGCGGCGGAAATATGTTCGATCGAGGGCGCCTGACGGAGCTTTGGGCGGCCTGCGGATCTCGTCAACGAGAATCGTGCCATCCTCTCGTAGCAACCGGGAAGGTAGAGGAGATCCTTCGCTCGACGCTTCAGGATGACAGCGCTGCTCGACGCTTCTAATGACACGCCCCTCGTTTTTGCGGGGTTTGGGGAGCTTGTCATCCTTGAGGGAGCGTAGCGACCGAAGGATCTCGTCAACGAGAATCGTGCCCCTCATTGCGGATGGCCAACCGGGAAGGTAGAAGAGATCCTTCGCTCGACGCTTCAGGATGA
>JBDTRY010000060.1:0-17185 GCA_039931435.1 Acidobacteriota bacterium
CTGACCTCCACCGTGTCAAGGTGGCGCTCTAACCAGCTGAGCTAAGGGCCTGCAAACCCTGGGGAACGTGCCTCGTCGGTCGTGACTCTTCTGAATCAGCCTTCCCGCGCATTGTATTCCCGCAAAGGGACATGCACGCGGCCGCCGGGCACCGCCGGTCAAGGCAGAGGCTATCAGAGACCCTTGAAGCCTCGCAGCCAGGCTCGCAATCCGGCAGAACCCGGGAGAACCGGCAAATCCGACCTGCGGAACTTCCCCGATCCTGTCCAGCCGGCGCTCGAGATCGTTGAATCCCTTGTCCCGCTGCATCACCGCCTCGGACCGCCTGCGTCCCCCGCCCCGCGCTTCCCCGAATGGTACTCCCCTGCAACCAGTTCGTGATCCAGCCATATTCGGGACAACATCCAGTTCCAGGGGCTCGCCGACCGTGACGGTCCCTGGGATCCAGGTTCGCCAGCTGAACGGCTCGCTCGACGTTCACCATCGCCGCCAAGTGAAGATGGAGCAGCAGGCAGAAGCAGAGGCGAACATGAACTCGCGTAGAGATCCGGCTGGCCGATGCGCAGCGGCATGTACGCGGCGGTGAGCCGGACTGCGATCAGCGTGGCGAGGGCGGTTGACGTCGCGCGGGAAGAAAGGCTCACCATTCGCGGCGTGGACGAAGCGACAGGCGCGGAGGCGCAGCGAGACCGACGGCGACCGAGGACATGGATGTTAAGCCGCATCGGATTCTCCTTCGATGGTTCGTTCAGCGCAGTGGTGAGCGAACGCGGATGACCAGCTCTCCGCGGCCGGGCACGGCCTCCAGTCCGGCAGTCGGAAGAATCGTTTCCACCGCCTCGAGCGGCTGGAAATCGTTCGCCGCGCCATGGAGCAGCGTCGTGTGCGCCGTGCGCTCGGCAACTGCGTCGTGGTAGCGCACCGCGAGGCCGCTTTCGCGTGCGCACCAGTTGAGCAACGCGGCGACGGAGCGCCCTTCGATCGAAAATGGCGGCGCGACGGCCGCGGTCCAGCTGGCGTGGTCCGGTGCGAGGGCTACTGTCTCCAGTGATCCGTCCGGCGCGATCGTCGATTCCTGCCCCGCAGACAGACGGAACTGATGCGCCTGCGTCGCGATGTGCACGTTTCCCTCGCGAACGCGCACCAGCAGATGGTCGTCGAGGCGAATTTCGAAGCGCGTGCCGATGTCCCGCACGTTCCCCATCGGGGTGCGCACTTCCATCGGCGCTGAGTGCGCGCCGTTCGAATCGATGTAGATCGCTCCCCGCTCGAGCTCCACGAGACGCGACGAGACCAGGCGGATCGTCGTGTCGCTGTCGAGGCGCAGCGACGTGCCCTGGATCATTCGCAGTGCCGCGCGGCTTGCCGGAGCGGTATGAAGACGCACACCGGCGACGAGGCCCGGCTGCCGGAACGAGTCGTCGACCGGTCCGCGAACGATCTCCACGCGTCCCACCGGTACGGGCAACACGGGCGCCGGCGGCGTCCGCGACGCGAGTGGCAGGAGTACGAGAAGCAGTATGGCCGCGGCGGCGAGGGCGACGATCGTCATGCGGCGCGCAATTCGCCGGCGCACCAGCTGCCGCCAGACGGGATGCACGGCCGCCTTGATGCGCGCTTCACCACCCGGCGGAAGCGCGGGGCCGGGATCGGCGCGTCGCAGGAGGCGCTCGATTCTTTCTTCGTCTGACGTCACGACTTCCTTCCCTCCAGCTCAGTGAACGCGTCACGAAACGCCTGGCGCGCACGGGTCAACAGCGACTCGACTGCCTTCGAAGTCATGGCCAGCCGCGTGGCGATCTCCTGCACCGACAAGCCGCAGAGATACTTCCATTCGAGCGCGTTGACATAGTGCCGCGGCAGATGATCGAGAGCCGTGCGCACTGCGCGGCCGAGCTCTTTGTGTTCGTAGTCGGTAGCAGGGTTTCCATCGAGCGCGGGGAGCGAATCGAGCGCGGCACGCACGGCCGGATCATCGTCCGCTATCTCGGGGCCCTCGCCCTTCCAGACGGCGGCGATCTCGAAGCGGCAGAACCCGCACATCCATGAAAAGAGCGACGCCTCGCCACGCCACGAATCGAGCCTCGGAACGACCTTCTGAAACGTGGTCTGCACGACGTCCAGGGCGCTTTCGGCTTTGCCGCCGAGACGGCGATGGGCGAAACGATAGAGGCGCGGGTAGTACTCGCTGACGAAGCGGTCGAACGCGGCTTCGTCGCCGCGCAGCAACCGTGTCACGAGCTCCCGGTCTTCGTTCATCTCATAGAGTAGGTGCGTGGCAGGCCGAAAATCCTTCGCTGGACAGTCAGAATTTCCAGCGCGCCGTGAGCGACGGAAAGATGGGAACGAGCGCCCGGTTGTCGCGCGCCACGCCGAGGGTCCCGTCGGTCTGCTCGATGGCGGAGAAGTCGCTGACGCAGCAGACGTTTTTGTGATTCGTGAGGTTGACGACGTCGAGGATAATCGCGAGCTCCCCGCGCGGCGTGCCGATCTCCTTCGACAGGCGTGCATCGACTCGGAACCAGGGAGGCAGCCGCTCGCTGTTGCGCGGTCCCAGGACCAGCTCCACGCCATTCGTAGTGCGCACAGCGATCATCGGCGTCGTCGGCCAGCCCGTGTGATACGAGCCGGCCATGCTGGCGCTCAGGCCGTGCGAGACCTCGAAGCTCAGCGCACCGTTCGCGGCATTCGGCTGATCCCAGCTCCGCGAAACGTCCAGTCCGTTGATCGTGTCGGTGGCGCGGGAACGAGCGTAGCTGACCCACCACGCCACGCGCCCGCCGCCGTTTCCGACCAGCCGCAACTCAAGACCGCGGGCGCGGCTCCGCGACGGCGCCACCTCCACGCGATCCTCCTGCGCTTCGGGAAAGATATCGATCGGATTCAGCATGTTCTCGAATCGCGGCCGCACGTGGCGCATCGGTTTGTCGAAAGCCTCCACGCGCAAGGCGAGGCCGGGGGTGAAGCGGTGCTCGAAGCTCACCGTCCGATGCTCGGCGAGCTCGGGCTCCGCCAACCGGGTCAGGCCGTCCTCGACCTGCAGCTCGTTGAGCCGCTGCGACTGGTAGTACCTTCCCCATCCCAGCCGCAGATCAGAATCGGGACGGAGCTGCCAGAGCACGTTCAGGCGCGGACTCAGTTGCGAGTCGGCGGCCATCGACTGGCGATCCCAGCGTATTCCGAGCTCGGCCACCGTCGCGCTCCCGAGGCGAATTCGGTCGGAGGCGTAGAGCGCCACCGATTGCTCGTGCGGGCGGATGTGCGTATCGACGGGAGGCGTCGCCCCGCCCGATCGCGTGTAGTCATATCTCGCATCAGAGCTCTTCGCATCGAAGCCGAAGCGGAACTGCTGACTATCCTGCAACGCCGCGCGCCAATCCTGTTTCAGCTCCACGAAATTGAATCCGCGGCTGTCACTGATACCAAGCGCGTCGCTGCCAGCGATGCTTCCGGTACGCTCGCGCCAGAGTCGTCCCACCGCCAGGATGCTGCGTACGGAGGTCGAATCGCTCCACGCCGTACGCATCGTCAACCACACATGCGCACTCGTCTCCTCGGCCACACTTTTAGCGGATTCGGCGGGCTTGTCGTTGCGGTATCCGAGATTGTCGTACGCACCCAGAAAGGTCAGTGAGGCGGTGGTGCGCGCGCCGACCCGATGCTCGAACTTTCCAAGCAGGTCGTATAAATCGGTACTGATCTGCTGGGAAGGCTCGCGGTCGGCGTTCATCACGACGTCGGGATACAAACCGCGCGCGCTGAGAAGCCAGCTCGTGCCGTGATCGCGCGTCGTCCCGCTGGACGTAAAGCTGCCATTCAGCGTGCCGAGAGAGATCCTGGTCAGTTCGGGCGCGGCGGGCGACAGAAGGTTCATGGCGACCACCCCGCCCATCCGGTCGCCCCACTCCACGGGGAACGCGCCGGTCATCAGATCCACGCGGCCGATGGCCGTGGCGTCGAGCGAGGAGAAGACGTTGAAGAAGTCTTTCAGATGAAATGGCTCGCTCAACTCCAGACCATCGATAGCGATGATCGTTTCCTCCGGAGAACCTCCTCGAATGTTGACCGCCGCGGACGCTTCAGAGCTGGCGACGCCGGGGAGATGCTGCACCGCGCGGCCGGCGTCGTCCGAAGGATTCGGGATGCGGTTGATCTCTTCGCCCGGAAGGGAATCCTGCGACGACGGCGATTCGTTGAGGATGCGCGTGTGGCTGGGCATCACCACGATCTCGTCGCGGAACTGCGGAATCGGCTCCAGGCGCGGCGGCGGCGGAGCCGGCCTGGTTCCTGCGACAACGAGCAGTTCGTGGTGCGGTCCGTCCGCGACGCGCAGTCCGTACGGCTCCAGAATCTCCTCGAGCTTGCCACGCGGAGTGGACGCTCGCGGCTCCGCCCGCACGCGCATCTCCGGCTTGACCAGGGCCGTGCTGTAGATAATGGTCAGTCCCTCGCGCTGCAGGAGCGAAATCGCCTCATCCAGCCTGATTCCGACGAGCGACTGCAGTGCCAAAGCGAGAGCGATCAGGGCTCGCGGGGCGATCACGCCCCTACTATACGCCGCGCATAACTCCTGGCGCCCCGGCTCCCGTTCAGTCCGCAACCAAACGCCTGAGCTTCATCGGCACCACGGACCGGTTGCCCGCAGAACCTCGTAACGGGCTGCAATCACCTGGCGATACGCTGTGGGATCGCCGCCCGCGCAGGGCGCTCCGATCTACGTCGAAGAGGTTCGTCAACACTTCCGGGCCGAGCGCATGCCACGATCGACGTTCATTCCGGCCGCTGCTTTCGTCGGAGTTGCCCGGGAAGGACCGGCGCGCCCGTGACGGCGCGGGCGGTCACATCTACAAGACCTCCGGCCAACTCCGTGCTCGACGCGTCGTGCCATCGGGCGATGCCGAAGGCCCCTCCCCGGTTCACAGCATGCCAGATGTACGGACCTTCGAACGACTGGCAGAGAACCTCAGAACGCGTGCATCGTGGCAATCGAGAACGTACCTCCGCGCCGGTTCAGCGGGCCGGCGTCGAGAGCATAGGCATAGTCGATGCGGATGAGCGCGGACGCGTACCGGGCGATCGCGATCCGCACGCCGATCCCGACGTCCGTCTTCATCTTCCCGGGAGAGATCGGGCTGTGGGAAGCGATGCCGGAGTCCGCAAACACCGCAACGCCCGGCGCGAACAACTGCAGAAGCTCGCGGCCCAGAAAGAGCCGATGCTCGGCGTTGATAATGATTCGACGGTCCCCCTCGAAAGAGAAGTCCGGATAGGCCCGAAGCCCGTTCTGACCGTCCGCCAGAAACTGAACGTCACGGTCGAGCTGCCAGCCGCGATCCATCCGGATGCGGGCCACGAACGCCTGCGGGTGTGCCGTGGAGAAGCGTGCGATAACGCGGCCATCGAAAGAGATGACCGTATTGCGATTCCGCGGCGCGCGCGTCGTGGCGGAGAACTGGCCTATAGCGAATGACCTTTTGCCGAAGGCGTGACCGAGTCCCTCGCTCGCGCTGAAACGCCAGGTGACCGGCATGCCTGACCCCGCCGGAGAGACCGCGCCATGAACAGTCGTGTAGCGGCCGAGGTTGAAGTCCTGCTCGAGCAGATCGCGGTCGACATAGTCGATTTTCACGAACTTGAAATGAGTCGATTCGTAGCCGAAGTCGATGAATCGGAAGCGGCGGCTGAGGGGGATCACGTCCAGCGTACGGTCCGGCAAGGGAGAGAACGTATCGTCGAGCAGATCGACTCCGGCGACGATCTGCGACGATCCTTTCGAATCGTTCCGAAGGACGTGGGATCGCGACAATTCCAGCTCCCGATGCCGACGGCGGAAGCGGGCGGCGACCTCTCCCTCACTGAAAATCCGATCGTTGCGAAGCGAGTGCTCGTAGCGGAAACTGGCCGCCCACGGTGTGGCGTAGGAATACAGCGGGCGATCGAGCACGAGCCTCTCTTCATCTCCGTCCGAATTCTTCGAGTAGACCGCGTCCAGATTCCAATAGGGTCCGAACAGCGCCGGGTGCAGAAACTCGAAGGCGCGGACGCTGCGTTCGACCCCATGATCGAGGTGCACCTGAAACTCGCTCCCGGTGCCGGCAAGGTCCTTCTGCGCAAAATCGATGTCGTAGGTGGCGATGCCGCCGTCATTCGAGTAGTCGCCGGTCACGCTACTCGTCCACTCGTCCTGGGTCGTCACGTTGACGTCGACAACTCCGTCGTGCGGTGCAGACGGCGTGACCGAGACGCGCTTCAAAAAATCGAACAGCCGGAGATTGCGCTCGGTCTCCTCCAGCTGCGCGGCGTCATATGGATCGCCTTCGTGGAACAGCAGAAAGCGTCGCAGCAACGTGGCCTTCGTCTGCACATGCAGAATGTTCGCCGCGCGATAGAAACTCCCCCTCGCCGCCTCCTCGGAATCGAACAAAGGCATCGCGTCGATGGTGATGCGGCCGACGCGCAGGGGTTTCTCTTCCGCGGGAAGTGACGGCACGGCCAGCGTGACGGCCAGAAGATGCAGCGCCAGGATATGCGGAATTCTCATGCCGGATACGACCCCTGCTACCGCGAATGTGGAGGGGAGAACGAACGGTGTCCGCCTTCACTGGCGCGGCGTTCGTCAGGGGACGATACCTCGAGCTCCCGCGGTGCTGAAGCGAAGCCGCCGCTTCGTTCTCCTCCGGGCAACGAACTACCGGTTCCCGCGCGGCTTTCCCTCCTGTCTTCCGTGTTTTCGAATGACCGGTGGGTTGGCCAAAGAGGGCGTATCCGCCTCCGTGACGGCTGCAACGCGACGATCGTACAGGAGGCCTGGGAGGAGCGCGGTTTGCCACCAGGAGTGGCGTGCGCACCGAGCTGGCCGTGCAGTACCGCCACCATTCCCGCCGGGCGGCGATGGGAAGCAGCATCGGTCTGCGGACATGACGCGCACCGGAGGGAGGTTCGTAGAAAATCCTGCTCATCAAACGATCGCGCGGTCGCAGCGCTGTATTCCATTGGACGGTAAGTGCCGGGCCTACGAGAAATCCTTCGCGAAGGATTTTTCGAGAATCGGACACTCACGGAAAGGAGACCAGCTGCGCCCACTATGCTGTTCGCAATCGATTTCGACGGAACCATTGCGCCAACCGACACCGTCGACGCTCTCCTGGAGCGTTTTGCCCATCCCGACTGGCAGCGCATCGAAGAACAGTGGGTGCGCGGCGAGATCGACTCCCGCCAGTGCATGGCTGCGGAGATCGCGCTGGTCGACGCGGGCGAAGACGTGCTGGAGGCCTTCCTGCGCACCGTGCCGATCGACGAATCGTTCGCCAGGTTCGTTCACTACGTGAAGCAGTTCGCGGAGGTGGTCGTGATCAGCGATGGTCTCGACTACCCGATCATCTACGCGCTGCACGGCGCCGGCCTATCCATTCCGCTCTTTGCAAACCGGCTCACCTTCCGCACCCGCGGCCTCGGGATCACGTTTCCGTACGCCGATGCGGCATGCCTCATCGGCAGTGGCGTCTGCAAATGCGCGGCTGTTCGGACCATGAACGCGGGCCGCGGCCTGCCCACAGTCCTGATCGGCGACGGGCGTTCCGATTTCTGCATCGCCCGCTGCGCCGACTACGTCTTCGCCAAAGGCACGCTCCGCACCTTCTGCGAGGCCGAGAGCATCAATCATTCACCATTCGACACGTTCGATGACGTGCTGACCGTCGTTCGCGGATGGAAGGCTCAACGATTCCAGGCAGCTCCTCAGGAGAGTGAATGTCCTCTGTCACCAGGTTAGATACGACGTTACCCACCGTGGCCGAAAGCGACGCCGTCGCCGAGCTGCTGCGCAAGGACAACGATTACTGCTCGTTCGGCGATACCGTCCATTACGCCGACCCACCGAAGGTCTTTTCCCGCTGTGAGGGGAGCTACCTATTCGACAGTCGCGGCATCGCCTACCTCGACCTGCAGATGTGGTACTCGGCCGTGAATTTCGGCTATGCGAACCGCCGGCTGAACGACGCGCTCAAACGACAGATCGACACCTTGCCGCAGCTGGCCTGTCAATATCTGCACGCCGAAAAGATCGAGCTCGCCGAGGCGCTCTGCAACGTCATGGAACAACGGCTCGGCGTGAAGGGCCGAGTGCATTTCAACGTTGGCGGTGCTCAGGCCGTGGAAGATTCGCTCAAGCTCGTGCGCAACGCAACCGGCATCAACCTGAACTTCGCATTCATGGGCGGCTATCACGGCCGCACCCTGGCCGCCTCGGCGATCACGTCGAGCTATCGCTACCGCCGTCGCTTCGGACACTTCTCCGATCGCGCGCAGTTCATTCCGTTCCCGTACTGCTTCCGCTGTCCGTACGAGATGAAGCGCGAGACGTGCGACCTGTACTGCGTCCGGCAATTCGAAAAACTCTTCGATACCGAATACCACTCCGTATGGGACGCCAAGGCTTCTAAATCCGAATTCGCGGCGTTCTACATCGAGCCGATCCAGGGGACGGGCGGCTATATCATCCCGCCCGACGGTTATTTCGAGAGACTGACACAGATTCTCCACGACCGCGGCATCCTTATCGTCGTCGATGAGATTCAAATGGGCCTCTACCGTACGGGCAAATTCTGGTCGTTCGAACATTTCGGCCTGCAGCCCGACGTCGTCGTCTTCGGCAAAGCACTGACCAACGGACTCAATCCGCTCTCGGGTATCTGGGCGCGCGAAGAACTGATCTCGCCACAACAATTTCCACCCGGCTCAACCCATTCGACGTTTTCCTCGAATACGCTCGGCACCGCCACGGCCCTGGAAGTGGTGCGCATGCTTTCGGAATCCGACTACGAATCGACCGTCGGCGCGAAAGGCGCGTATTTCCTAGGTCGCCTTCAGGACCTCCGCAAACGGTGGCGGATGATCGGCGACGTCGACGGCCTCGGCCTCGCGCTGCGCATCGAAATCTGTGGCGAAGACGGCATCACGCCGAACCGCGATCTGACGAACGCCATCTTCGAAGAGGGGTTGAAGGGCAACATCGAGCGACGAGGCAGGCATTACGGCCTCGTGCTCGACGTCGGCGGCTACTACAAAAACGTGTTCACGCTCGCGCCGTCGCTGGAGATCACGGAAGACGAGATCGACCTCGGCATAGAGCTGCTCGAGAGCTTGCTCCAGCGCTGCGGAGCGAGTTGAGACGGAACGTCAATGAGTGGCCACGACATTTTCGAAAGCGGCAACGGCACGGGAATCCTGCTCTCGCACGGCATCACCGGCGCGCCGAGGGAGATGAAGCCGCTCGTGCGCAAGCTGGTCGATGCGGGCTTCACCGTCTCTTGTCCGGCACTGGCCGGACACTGCTCCACGTTGCACGAACTGAAGCAGACGCACTGGAGCGACTGGTATGCATCGCTCCAGGACGCAATGTTCGACTTGCGGGAACGCTGCAGTGCCATCTTCGTCGGCGGTCTTTCCATGGGCGCGCTGCTGTCATTGAAGCTCGCCGCGGATCATCCGGACATCGTGCGCGGCGTGGCCACGCTGTCGGCGACGTTTTTCTATGACGGCTGGAACGTCCCGCAATTCCGGCAACGCTATCTCCTCCCGCTGGCACTGCATTCGCCGCTGCGCTACATCTACTCCTGGCACGAGCCGGAGCCCTACGGCATCAAGGACGAGCGCCTTCGAAACATCATTGCTGCGGTTTATGCGAATGACGCGGCGCAGCTGCCAGAAAAATACGGCTATTCCGAATTCCCGGGCGTCACGATCCGCGAGACATTCCGGCTCATCAAGGAAGCAAAGCGTAGTCTCAGCGGCGTCAGCGCACCGCTGCTGATCGTCCACGCGACGGAGGACGACATGGCCACCGTGAAGAACGCGCACTACCTGGCGGCACATGTCGGTTCGACTGACGTCGAGACGTTCTTCGTCGACGACACCTACCACGTCCTGACGCTCGACCGCCGCAAGCACGAAGTCGCCGATCGCGTCGCCGCGTTCTTTCTCCGGCATACCGTGCCGGACGCCGTCCCCAAACCGGAGGTCGCCGATGCCCAACACGTCTGAAATGTTGCAAACCATCCTGACCGAGAAGTTTTCTGTTCCGGAGGACCGCATCCGCCGCGAAGCGAAGCTCACCGACCTCGGCCTCGACTCTCTGGACCTCATCGAAGTGCTCTTCGAAGTGGAGGATACCTTCCACATCCGCGTGCCACAGGACAGTGCGGCTATCAAGCTGGCCACGATCGACGAACTGCTTGCTACGATTACGCAACTCGTGGACGCGGCACCAGCGAGGCGCGAGGCGGAAGCGGGATGACCGACCGGCGCGTGGTCGTCACGGGCATCGGAGCCGTGTCGCCGCTCGGTAGCGATCCGGCGACGCTGTTCCAGCGCCTCATGAATGCCGAGTCCGCCGTTCGTGCGGTCTCCTTCGAGGCGAACGGCTCGTACTCCAATGTCGCCGCTACGGTCGACTACGATCTCCAGACGGCTTTGCAGGGGCGGACTCCGGCGCGCCTGGAAAATCTCGATCGCATCACACAGATGGCGATTGTGGCTGCCAGGCAGGCAATGGCCGGCAGCGGCGCGATCGTGGACGACAAGTCCAGACATCGGATGGGCGTCTCCTTCGGCACAGGCATGGGGTCCGCCGCAGCATTGGAAGACACACATCAGCAGATCTTCGCGCGCGATCCGGAGCGCGTGCGGCCACTAACCGTGCTGAAAGTGATGAATAACTCGTCGGCCGGCCATATCGCCATGCAGTTCGGCCTGGCCGGTCCGGACCTGACGTACTCCTGCGCGTGCGCATCGTCCGCCGTCGCCATCGGCGAGGCCTATCGGCAGATCCGGCACGGCTACGCCGACGTGATGCTCGCCGGCGGGGGCGAAGCGTCACTCACCTACAGCTGCTTCCGATCCTGGGACGCCATGCGCGTGCTGGCGCCGATGGACGCGGAGACTCCGTCCGCAACCTGCCGTCCGTTCGCGAAAAATCGCAAAGGTCTGGTGCTCGGGGAGGGCGCGGCGATGGTGGTGCTCGAGGAGCGCGATCACGCATTGCGCCGAGGTGCAACGATCCACGCCGAGCTCGCGGGCTACGGGTCGTCGAACGATCACACGCACATCACGAGACCGTCCGTCGAGGGCCAGGCACGGGCAATGGAGCTGGCGCTCGCCGACCGCAAAACACCACATTGCGCAATTGGCTATGTGAACGCCCATGGCACCGGAACGCCTATGAACGACCCCACCGAGACCCTGGCACTCAAGCAGGTGTTCGGCACAGACGCCTTCCGCATCCCGGTCAGTTCCACCAAATCGATGCACGGCCACCTTCTCGGTGGCGCCGGTGCGCTCGAGTTCGTGATCTCCGTGCTCGCCCTGACGCACCGCGCAATCCCACCCACGGCCAATCTCGACTCCGCCGATCCGGCATGCGACCTCGATTACGTCCCGCTTCACGGGCGCGAGGGCATCGACCTGCAAAGCGTCCTATCCAACTCGTTCGCGTTCGGCGGAACAAACGCCGTGCTCCTCGTAAGCAGGGCGTGATGCCGAGGCTGGCTATCGTTCTGTGGATCGCCAACGTTCTCGCGGATACGGCCGGCCGCCTGGCATTCAAAGTCGCCGCACACAATGGCGAGCAAAATTCGCAACGCCAGCGCTGGCGGCGGATGCTCGGATCGCCGCCGTTGTGGGGCGGCATTGTCTGTTTTGCAATCGAGTTCGCGCTCTGGCTGGCGCTGCTCTCGCTCATCCCGCTGTCGCTGGCGATTCTGCTGACCTCGATCAACGTCGTCGCCGTCGCGATCGCGGGCCGAATCGCATTCCGCGAGCGGCTGAGTGGCGTGCGCGTCGCCGGAATCACCCTGATTGCGGTCGGCGTGGCATTGGCCGGAGGCTTCGCTTGAGCCGCACATGCTTCTATGCAGTGGGATTCACCGCGCTGGCGATACTCGACACGGCGACGCAGGTATCGTTCAAGTTTGCCTCGCTGCAGGCAGGGCCGGTCGAATTCGCGTCGCACTGGATCGGGGCCGCAGCGCGTTCCTCCTGGACGTACGTCGCGATCGCCGGCTATCTCGCCGCGTTCGTCATCTGGATGACGTTGCTGGAGCATGCCCCAGTCGGCCCGGCGTTCGCCGTATCGCATATTGACGTGGTGACGGTGTTACTCGTTTCCGTGCCGCTGTTCGGCGAGCGCCTCACGGCGACGGAGATCGCCGGCGCGGCCTGCATCGTCGCGGGCATTCTCTGTCTCAGTCGAAGTGAGGAGCGAAAAGCTCGAGGAGTCGGAGATTCACCTGGCGGTGCCCCTCCTGCCACGACGCCAGAGACCGCGCCTCGATCTCCGGCTGTCCGTCGAGCGCACTGAGAAGGCGCTTGAACGGACTGCGGTAGCGATATGCGGAAACGTCGCCCACGATGTCTGCAGCGACGATGGTTCCGCGCAGCATGGCAATCGCCGCTTCGAGGTCCTCAAAACGGATCACGCCTTGATCCCAGTTCGTCCGGACGATGTCATCGGCCAGAACGTCTTTGTCGATCGAGAGATAGACGGGATGGCGCGACAACTCGCGGCCGAGCGCGTCGAGCAGATCGGCCGCGGAGGAGAACGACTGCGAAGCGCGTACACCGAGGAGACGGAGAGCGCGCAGGTTGCGTCCGAGGCACCAGTAGACGACTTTCCCGGAGCGGAGCGCCCCGAGATGGTTCTCCAGGGCGTGTGCGCCTTCGACGTCCCCGGAGTTGATTCCGACCACGTGGATGCGCGCGACGTGCGGCAGCCGCGCCGCATGCCAGACCCACGATCCACAATGGATTCCGAATGGATAGCGCATGTTGTCGGGATGGTTGTCGAACACGACGACCTGCATCGGACTCTGCCGTCGCGCGAGCAGCGTGTAGCTCACGTGGTGAAAGTCGCCGCTGCCGAGGAAGGTCACGTCGGCATCGCCGAATTGCGGCAGGCTCTCCAGGGCGGCGCGGCGGCAGGAGAAGCGGATCTCCTCCTCACGATCGCGGAGCGGAAAGGTCTCCGCTCCTGGCAGCGGCCCGACCGAGCCGTCGAAGTCAAGGACGAGTGTTCGCGGCATCGGTGGCGTACCAGCGGCGGTCGGGCTCGAACCAGCGCTTCGATCGTTTCAGCAGGCTGCGCAACAGCGGGCTTCGTACGCGAACGGCATGCATCGTCGGCGTGAACTGCGCACCGAGCTGGCGCTTGACCTCCGGATCGGTCCACCCGGCGACGTAGTAGCGGAATCCACGCTGGACCGCATGTTCGAGATTATGAAACCAGCTCAGCGCATAGAGATCGTATTCTCGTGCGGCGGGATAATCGAATCCGATGTACTTATCGACGAGAATTCCGCTTTTCGCGACGCAGAGATTCCATCCGATCATCGCTCCGTTGGTTCGATAGACGAAAAGGGTTCCACCTACGGTAACACTCTGCAACACCGCTCGAAAAAAATCCTCCGTCAACAGGTCGAAATGAATCTCGCTCTGCGCGAACACATTGCGGTAGAGGCGAACGATTGACGACACGAACTCATCCTTCAGAAATCGCTCGTCGCCCGTGGCGATGGCCTCGACCGTGACGGCGCGACGATTTCGCAGCTTCCGGCGCAGACTCTTGCGACGAGTATGTGAAAAACGGGTCATGTACTCATCCACCGTGCCGAAATCGATCGGCACATAGGCTAGCGCCTGGCCATCGACCAGCACGAAATCCGCCAGTTCGCACGCAGCGGCCACTCCCCGCGAATACGTCAATGCCTCTTCGCCAACGAGCACCGCTTCGGTCGGTATGTCTTTGATGATGAGGAATGCGTAGCAAGGCGCGTGGTCGGTGAGGATCGTACGGACAAACGCCTCCGGTTCCACCTCGCTCGGAAACAGCGCGTGCTCCGAGACGGTCGTCCCGATGAAGCAGGTCAACGGCCGCCGCAGGCCGCCGAGCGGCAGCCGGCCGAGGAAATTCCTCACCGTCGGCTCGAGCGTCGTCAGCAGATCGAATTTCGCTGCGAAGGCGGGCGCGATTGAATCGATGGCTTGAAAGTTCGCCGGCGGATGTGCCCGGAACAGCCGCGGGAGGTCGACGGGCTCGAGGAGATTATGAAGCGGCATGCATGACGACGATACACTGCGGAACGGCGGTTCACACCCCGTCCCGTAGCACCAGTCCTGGTCGGACCGGCCTGAAGCCGTTGCACCCGCCACTCACAAACATCCACGAATGAACCTCCACTTCACTCCAACCGGCTCCTCAGGGTCAACATACTTGAACACCTCTTCCGCGACGTCACATCACAGCCCGCGCCCTCTGAGGCACGCGGTTCGGCGGGAGGGCCAGGACAAGGCAACCTGCTATCGGAGTCCGTTCAACCTTCGCAGCCAGGCTCGCAGTCCGGCAGCGGAGAGAACCCTGTAAATCCGTCCCGCGGGACTCTTCCGGATACCGTCCAGCCGGCGCTCGAGGTCGTAGATTACTTTGTCCCGCTGCGCGACCGCCTCGGACTCGCTGCGCGCCCACGCTCCTGCCGCATCCAGCTCCACCCGAAGCTGATTCGAAACCTCAGCCTGCTGCTGAAGGACGTGGACGGTGTCCTGGAGCGCTCCGCGAAGACCGGCCAACTGCGTGTCGAGCCTTCGCACTTCAGCAAGAAGCGTGTTGCGGTCCTCGCTCGATTTCTGCTGCGCGAATGTCAGCTCCGTGGAAAGCAGGCGGACCTGCACCGAGAGGTCACGCACTGCCTCTGCCAGCGGGCTGTCTTCATCCGGCCGGCGAGGGTGATCGCTCCTGCGAACGGTGCGCCCCTGGACCAGTTCATGATC
Organism: Acidobacteriota bacterium; assembly: GCA_039931435.1. GTDB lineage: Bacteria > Acidobacteriota > Thermoanaerobaculia > Gp7-AA8 > Gp7-AA8 > JBDTRY01. The sequence goes on from JBDTRY010000060.1 coordinate 14,818, forward strand.
CACCCACGGCCGGACGACCTCGGCCAGACGCTCATCGGCCACGACCGGCCTGAGCGAACCGTAAACATTGATGGAGTCTCCGGAGTAACTGTTGGCGACCCACTCGGAATCCAGTTTCGATTCCGTGGCCATGGCACTCCAGCGTCGTGACTGCCAGCCCAGATCTCCACCGACCGCCATTGCCTCCAGACGCTGTCCATGTTCGACGCGCAAATCCAGCGCACCGCGCGCTCGCAACGGTGCGTGGAGACACTCGATGCTGGTGCTGCGGACACGGTTGCCTTCCAGTCCGTCCACTCCATGCGACCCGCGGTGCACGAAGAGGCCCGGGGAAGCACGGAAAATCAACTTGTCGGGAAACTCGGCTTCGACGAACGACGTTTCCCGGGCTTCCACCGAACCTCTGGCCTCCCGCCACGTGGCCCGGGACTGCGCTACGCGACGGGTCATGGTCAGAAGGTTGACCGGGCGCATTCCGGTCACCGTACGCTGCTGGATGAAATGTACGACCTTGCATTCCAGCGCGACGGCCGAGGTATTCTCGAGTTCTTCGCGCAGATCGCCCCGGCACCACCAGAACTCATCGGCATCGATGGGTACGATCCAGGCCGCGCCATCCGCGGCCGCCTGGCGAGCCAGAGCAGTCATGACCTCATCCTGACGGAAGCCTCCCTCGTCACTTCGCCAGTGAACGGGAAACCGCTCTGCGAACCGCTGCAGGATTTCGGTGGTTCCATCGGTGGAGCCGTTGTCGACGACGTACATGACGTCGATGCCGCCGTGGAGGTGGTGAAGGAGGTTCAGCGCAACGGTGTCTGCGCTATTTCGAACCATCGAAATGCCGGCGATCTTCTGGCGGCCTGCTGCGTGCGTCATAGGCTGTAGAGAGGGAATCGATCAGCGGGCCGGGCCAGGGCACACCAGTGGCACCGCCCCCATCACCCCCGGTCAGCAGAACCTATCACAAACGGCCGGTCAACGGCCCCAACAAAGGGGAAACAGCTGTCATCCTGAGCGTCGAGCGAAGGATCTCTTCCACCATCCCGGTTGCGTCGCGGTAACCCCGGACGCTCCATTCCGGCGATCAAAGCGCAGCGAGCGATTCCGTCCCGAGGACGGCTGGCCGGCTGCGCTGGAGAAAAGGCTAAATTGAGCACTTCAGCCATTCCACCCACTACTCAGCCCGCGCTTCCAGGTAGGCCATCGGAACGGTCAGGCGAAGCTCCCCCTCCCGACGGGCACGATCGTCGAGCCGCCGCTGCAGTTCCGTGAAGATGGGGACCTGTTTCTCCCCTGCCACGCGCTTCCACGCCTCGAGGAACCCCAGCTTGATGAAGTGATGGTTCAGAAGCGCGGTTCCATCGCCAAAGCGCATCACCGCCGAGCGCTGCTCCACTCGGTGGACCACGAAACCGGCGCCTTCCAGGAGCTGGGACACATCAGCAACGGTGGCACGTTCTCTGATGTGGTCCGCCAGACGATGCGTGGCCCCCTGGTCGCCTGCCTCCTCAAGAGTGGAGAGGAAGATGTCGTAGAACTCTTTCATGTGACCCTGAAGGTTGGTGGTCAGCGCCAAAGTGGCGCCCGTCTTCGCCACACGGCGGCACTCGGCGACGACAGCCTGCCGGTCCGAAAAATTGTTGATCCCGAGATTGGAGACGATGAGGTCGAAACTGCCATAGTCAAAAGGCATGGCCGCTGCGCTGCCCTCGTGCAGCGTGATGTTCGGAGTACCGCGATCGACGATCTTCTCTCTGGCCCGGGTCAGCCCTTCGGTCCAGGGATCGATACCATGGACCTCCACGGAAGGTCCCAGCCGCTCGGCAAGTTCGATCAGCGGGAATCCGGTCCCGCAACCGACGTCGAGCAGGGTCTCAGCGCGAAGCGGCACCTGTTCGAGCAGCAGAAGTCCGAACATCGCGGACCAGAGGGAGACCTCGTCGTAGGCTCTGACGATGGAGGGCGTGGAGAAATCGGCGACGAAATCGAGGTAACCCGGGCGCTCCATGACGGCGAATCATAGCGCCGAGGGCGTTTATCTCGAACGAACCCACAGCGAGGGAGCTGAAGCAGGGTGAGAGACCCCATGGCGGGCTGTCATCCTGAGCGTCGAGCGAAGGATCTCTTCCACCTTCCCGGTTGCCAGCCCATTCCCCGTTGAAGAGATCCTTCGGTCGCTGCGCTCCCTCAGGATGACAAGAGCCCCATGTGAGTATCTTACAAGCGAGGCACAGCGGATGCGCTCCCTCAGGGTGAAGAAATTCGTCCCAAAAAAAAGCCACGAGCGCGGGGCACTCGTGGCAGTGAATCGACTTGGTAGGCGCTAACGGACTCGAACCGTTGACCCCCACCGTGTGAAGGTGATGCT